>JAISQJ010000112.1 GCA_031274285.1 Treponema sp.
GTCCTAAAATCTCTTACAGAAATAAATTTCATATCTTTTACCTCTTACGATATATAGTACATGATTGTCGCTCATTTGTCAACGAATGATTCCGTTTACCCTAACCAAGGCATTGCCACAAAAAAAGCCCGGCTGGATACCAGCCGGGCCGGACAAGGGCCCGCCCATGACTGCGGGCCTGCCTTTTAGGTTACGAACAGGATGTTGAGGAGCTTATCGCGACATTACCGCCGCCGCTGTTTTTCGGACCCGAGATCCAGGGGTTGGTTCCCTCATTGTATGTGATGGAGTCCAATTGGCCGCTACCGCCTGTGATGGTAAGGCCGCTAAAGGAGGAGACGGGTATCTTATCTACTGCCGTGTTATTGCTTGTCACCAAGAGACCGCCTGCTCCGACAATAGGCGAACCGCCCGAAGCCGAGGTGACGAGGGTGGCCCCGGAGCCGGCAAAGACGATCTTGCCGGGGGTGGACGCGTGCCTGGTCAGCGTTATTTTAGTGCTGCCGTCAAGGGTAAGGTTGACCCCTGCGGTGATGGTGAGGGTCTCGTTAGCGCCAACGACAAAATCGCTGGAAAGGGTAACGTCCTGGACGCCCAGGGCCAGCACCGCGTTAAAGGCGGCCGGGCCTGGGCCAGCGGGGGCATTGTTAAGGCTGATTGCGGTAACATCGTCGCCGGTTATCGCGAAGGTATCGTCAAGCTGGAGGGCGTTGAACACGGCGATAAGCTGCGCGTCAATCTCGGGATCCAGGGGAACGGGATCATCTTGACCAGTACCATTTCCTTCCAGTACCGCGCCATTGGTGTACCACACCTCATTGGCGTCGGCGGAAAGGGCGGTTTTCTTGGTGTAGGTATTGTTCCCAAGAGTCGCAGCCCCCGGTAACTTGCTCAGGGTTTTGATGCTATAAACCCGGCTGGCCTGGGCCTTCGCATCCAGGGTTACCGGAATCTGCGGGTCCGGCTTCAGGTTGCCTGCGCCTCCGTTTACATCCGCCCGGGCAAGGCCCTTCACGACGATGGTATTCCCGACCAATGTGCGTGATCTTTGCGTATAGTCCTCCGGGGTGTCGCCCGTGCTGATGAGGATCGCGGAACCATTATCTGCGATGAAAACCTTGAGGTTCGGGTTCAGCGTACCGCTATCGGCCTTTACCTTAAAGGCTGTGGCGCCCTGCACTACCTCAAGATACCCCGTTACCGTCTCCGGCGTGTCGTCCGGGGCTGAGGCATCGCCCCCGCTGCCGCAGGCCGCAAGCAGGAAGAGCGCCGCTGCGGCTATGCTTCCAAAAAGTAGACTCTTTTTCATGATGAGTCCTCCTTAAGACGTATCCGTCCGGGCCAGGCCCTGACGCCCCCGCTCCGGGCGGGGGTAAAGAGGAAGACATCTAGTGAGGAAAACCCCCGGTAGACCCTGGCTGCTTTCTCATCATTCGTCATTTTGACTGCCAATTCCTCACTTAGCTGTATATTACACAGAAAAGCGAAGTAGGTCAACCTTTTTTTGCGAATATTTGCCTTGCTTAGCGAGCGTCTTTTGTGCTAGTTTACCGTATGCATGTGGGTGAGCGGATTCGGCAGGTCCGGAAGACCCTTAAATTGTCCCAGGCTGAGTTCGCCAGGGCTATCTTCATCAGTAACGGCTATATTGCGGAGCTGGAAGGCGGGCTTAAGCGGGTGAACGACCGTATCATCTACCTTATCGCCATGACCTTTGGCGTCAGCGAGGAGTGGCTGCGGGAGGGCGTGGGGGATATGTTTCACAAGCCCCCCAGCGAAAAACTTCAGCGTATGATACGGATCTTTACCGCCCTGCCCCCCAAATTCCAGGACTATGTGATAACCCAGATTGAGGCCCTGCTAGAGGCCGCCCATGGGGAGTGAGAGCGCCCTGACCGTCTGGTAATACTTCTCCTGCTTCAGTTACAGGTCATAGGGTATCGACGCCAAAAACGGTATCAGCGCCCCCATCACCCCCTCTACGTCGCCGTCTTCAAGCGCCCTGGATAGCTTCACCGCCAGCGTCTGCTGCTCCCCCTCCGGCGCCTTGATATACGTCCCCAGCAGCGCGCCGGCAAAAGAAGAGCGCACCTCGTCATTCGGGTAGTCAAGCGAATACTGCTGCAGCTTTTCGTTATACCCGCTCACCGTCAGATACCCGCTCTGGTACAGTACCGCTACGGCGCTCATGTTCTCCGCGTCATAGCGGCGGAAATCGTCACTTACCACCGTCAGATTTTCCAGATTGGCTATGTCTATATGTTGGTTTTTAATCAGGGTGATAAGAAAGGTGGGGGTACCGGTCTCAAACCAGTAGGACTGGAATTCTCCGCCGTTGTCAAAATGTTTGAGCAGTCCGAAGGGATTGTAGACGGTTAAGGGCTTACGGGAGAAACGGTAGCCGTTATACATGCGCCTAAGCCTTGCAAGGTAAGTATCCCGATGGGTAATTTACGCCTCATAGGACCAGTTTAAGGGGATTCCCGGTTTTTTACTACACCGGCCCCTCAACCTGCCAGGCGCCGATGTTCCGCTTGGCCCTTACACACCAAAGGCGATCAGGTTAGTAATGCTCGTGGTAAGGCTCTCCAGGGGCCCGGCGGCACAGTAGTCCTGTTCCACCACCGCGTACTCCACACCGGTCTCCCTGCAGGCGGCAATGATAGACGGCCAGTTGAGGTTCCCTTCGCCCACTTCGGCAAACTGTTTATGCACCTCTTCCACCTTATCAACTGCGGCCTTAACGATGGCGTAATCTTTAACGTGAATCACCGGCATCCGTCCCCTTACCAGGCGGATGTATTCGATGACGCTTACTCCGGCGCAGGCAAGCCAATGGGTATCCAGGCAGAACAGTACCGCCTCATGGTCTGTCTCATTGATCATAATGTCCAGCCCCTTTAGGCCGCCGCCCAGGGAGAAGCACTCAATGGCGTGGGGATGGTAGATGATCTTAAGGCCCTCGCTTTTTAATGCTTCGGCAATTCTGTTTATCTCCGCAGCGTAACGCCGGTACCCTTCTTCGCTCTCGCGGTACGCTTTGGGCAGGGTGCCCACGCCCACCAGGGAAGTTCCCAGGAACTTCGCATCCGCCACAGCCTGCTTTATCGCCGCGGTCCCGTCGCGCATGGCTTCAAAATCGCCGCCGGAGGTAATATTTTCCAGCCCCGCCTCCCTGGTCATCTCCTTGTACTCTGCCAGCGTAAAGATGGGCAGGGTGTAGCCGTGGATGGAATCGTAGCCCAAAGATCTTAGCTTCTTGAATACCGACAGGGTTTCCGCCTTACTGGTGAGTAAGTCCCGGACCGTGAACTGCTGAAATCCTTTCTTCATGGTTTGCTCCTTGGAAGTTCCTTAACTTGCCAGCAGCTTCTTGTAGTCTTCCCAGTTTTTCGCCAGGAGGCTTGGGGTGTCCAGGTTGTAGGGGCAGCGGCTTACGCAGTGGTTACAGTGCTTGCAGTCCCCGATTTTGGCCATCTCCTTTTGCCATTCCTCCCCCAAAAGCCGGGCGCTGGGGGCCCGGTGGATCATCAGGGACATGCGGGCGCAGGTGTGGATGATGATCCCCGCGGGGCAGGGCATACAGTAGCCGCAGCCCCGGCAGAAGGTGCCGGCAAGCTCCCGGCGGTCATGGTCGATGAGCCGCTGTTCCTCCGGGCTGAGTTCCGCGCCCCGGTCCATGACCGCAAAGAGGCTGTCCAGTTCGCTCTCCCGCTGGATGCCCCAGATGGGGACCACGCCGGGGAACTGGGCAAGCCAGCCGCGGCACGCGCCGATATTGGTCAAGAGGCCGCCGGATAGGGCTTTCATGGCTACAAAGCCCACCTTTTTTTCCTGGCACAGCCTTGCCAGTTCAATTTCCCTTTCGTCGGAAAGGTAGCAGAAGGGGAACTGCAGGGTGTCGTAGAGTCCGCTCTCCACCGCCTCTCTGGCCACGGTGAGCCGGTGGTTGGTGATGCCGATAAAACGGATCTTCCCCTGTTCCCTGGCCTTGAGCATGGCGTCGTAGATTCCCGAAGAATCCCCGGGGCGGGGCACAAAATCGGGGTTATGGAACTGGTAGACATCAATGTAGCTTGTTTTTAGGACCTTTAGGCTTGTCTCCAGGTCCTTCCAGAAGCCTTCCACGGTCTTGGATGGGGTCTTGGTGGCCAGGATAAACTGGTCCCGCCGATCCGCCAGCGCGGCGCCGATCTTTTCCTCGCTGTCCGTGTAGCCCCTGGCGGAATCGATGTAATCCAGGCCCCCGTCCAGGGCCTTCCGCAGAATACGCTGGGCCGTGGGCAGGTCCACCCGCTGTACCGGAAGCGCCCCAAAGCCGTCTTTGTTCACCGTAAGGCCCGTGCGGCCTAAAACTGCTTTTAGCATGATAACCTCTCTAGGGTCATCATAACCCGCGTCCCCCGGCGTTTTCTATAGCCGGGGGCCTTTTAGAGAGGCCCTGCGTTTTTAGCCCAGGGCCTTCCTTGCGGCGCGGTACACCTGTTCCGAAGTAAGTCCGTATTTTTCAAGCAGTTCTTCGTAGCTGTGCGATGACAGGCCAAAGGCATCGTCAATGGCAATTTGCCGGAAACCGGGCAGGCTGCCCTGGGCCGATTCCAGCAAAATGCCGGCTATGGCCTGCCCCAGGCCCCCGGTTTTAACCGACTCCTCGGCGCTTATGACGGCCCGCGCGCCGGCGGCATGTTTAAGAATTTCACCGGGCGGCAGGGGCTTGAGGGTACTTATGTTAATTACCTGGGCGGTAATGCCTTCCCCGGTAAGCCGCTGTGCCGCTTCAACCGCTTTACCCACCATTACGCCGGTGGCAAAGATGCATACATCCCCGGCCTTTCCATAGACCGGATACATTTTGCCTATTTCGTAGGCCCCGTCGGGACTGGTATATACCGGCAGGTCATTCCGGTTGATCCGTATGTACACCGGCCCCCGGTATTTCAGCAGCGCCTTGAGCATTTTTTTTACCTCGTTGGCGTCACAGGGGTTAAGGACCGTCATATTCGGCATGGCCCGGATAATGTTGGCGTCTTCCACGGACTGGTGGGTTTTACCGTCTCCAAAATCGGAAAGGCCGCAGCTTGAACCGCAGATTTTGACATTGGCCTGGGGTATGGCGATGGAACAACGAATCTGATCGTAGGCCCGGCCTGCGGCAAAGACGGCGAAGGTGCCGGTAATGGGCAGCTTCCCCGCCAGGGCGAAACCCGCGGCGGTGGAAGCCATGTCCTGCTCGGCAATGCCCATTTCAAAATAACGATCCGGAAAGGCCTCCTTAAAAAGCGACGACATGGTCGATTTTCCCAGGTCGGCCTCCAGCACCACGATATCTTTATTTATTTTTCCTTCGGCGGTTAGGGCTTCGCCCCAGGCTTTTCTAAGATTTGCCTTTTCCATTAGTGACCTCCCATGGCGGCTAGTTCCGCTTCCCGTGCGTCAAGCTCCTTGAGAGCCTGGGCGTAGATCTCCTCGGTGAAAATTCCGTTGTGATAAGCGGCGTTTCCTTCGGCAAAGGAAAATCCCCTGCCCTTGATCGTATCCAGTATGATAAGGGCGGGCCGGTCCTTTACCTCCGCGGCTGCTTCAACCGCCTCGATTATTTTTTGCGGATCGTGGCCGGGTATGATGCGGACATCCCAGCCAAAGGCCCGCCACTTTTTATCCAGATCGGGGATGGAGAATATCTCCCCGGTGGGCCCGGTGGCCTGAACCTTGTTCCAGTCCAGGAAGGCGGTTATATTGCTGGCCTTATAATTTGAAGCCGCCATGGCCGCTTCCCAGAGCTGGCCTTCGGACTGCTCCCCGTCTCCCATGACCACATACACCCGTGCGGGGTTGTTGTCCAGCCGCAGGGCCAGGGCCATGCCCAGACCGATAGAGAGACCCTGCCCCAGGGAGCCGGTGACGCCCTCGATTCCGGGTATGGAAAGATCGGGATGCCCCTGGAGGAGGCCGTTAATTTTTTTCACCCGTTTTAATTCTTCACGGGGGAAACAGCCCAGTTCACAGAGGGCCGCATACTGGATCAGGGCGGCATGGCCCTTGGAAAGGAGCAGCCGGTCCCGGCGCGGGTCCTGCAGTTTGTCCTTTCCAAAATGCATGGTGTGAAAGTAGAGCACCGCCATGAGTTCCGCCAGGGAAGCGGAGCCGCCCAGATGCCCCGCCGCGCCAGTGCCGATCATTTCTACCACATCCCGGCGGAGTTTCAACGCGATGGTATGCAGTTTCAAAATCACAGCTTCGTCGATCATAATAACCCCCAACTCGCTTGTTCGATTACCGTTAATTGGCCAGGGGACGCAGCAGTGACAGCGCTGCGGGCCCATCGGCCTGTAAATCCTTACTGAATGCTTCCACACTGACCCGCCCCTGGTAGCCGGCGGCCTTGAGCAGACCGAAAAAGAGCGCATAGTTTTCTCCGTCCCCCGGCCTGGGGAACAGCCTTCCCTCCCGGGAAGCGATGTGGATATGACGCAGATCCTCCCCCGCCTCCCGGATAACCGCGGGGTCTTCGTTTTCCATCCGCAGATGGTAGTAATCCACCAGCAGCTTGATATGGTCCAGGGAAAGTTCCCGAACCAGGGCCAGGGCTTCGGCCGCGGTGGTAATAAAATTACTCTCCTTGGTATTAAGGGGCTCCAGGGTCACGGTAATGCCCAGGGGTTCCACCAGGGCCTGGAGTTTTACCAGCAGCCCCTTAAACTGTTCCCGGGCCCGGTCATGGGGAAAGCCTGGGGGAATGTTCTTGGCCCCCGAACTTCCCAGGACGATGATCGCGGCCCCCATGGCCGCGGCCCGCTCCGCGGCCGCCCCCGCGTATTCCAGCGCCGCCGCGGGGTTTGCATCCTCCCCGGTAAGGCGGATGCCTGCGGGGAAAAAATTGTTGCAGGCCTCCAGGGGCAGGCCCCCGGAGCGGATTTTGCCAACAAGGTCCCTGAACGCGTCAGGGGGAAGCTCCATAACCTGGGCCAGGGGTAATTCGATGTAATCGAAACCCAGCTTTGCGGCCAGGGGTATTGCCTCAGCGCCGATTTTAGGCTGCCCGGCGGCGTTCATGTTTAGGCAGCAGCCGAACCGTATCATCTACAGCGCTTCCAGCATGGTCCGGGCCCGCTGGAAGGCCAGCCGGGGGGAAGTATACACCGGCACGCTGTTGGCGGCCGTCTCCTTTTCAAGGACCGCCATG
Source organism: Treponema sp. (assembly GCA_031274285.1). GTDB lineage: Bacteria > Spirochaetota > Spirochaetia > Treponematales > Breznakiellaceae > JAISFT01. The sequence goes on from JAISQJ010000112.1 coordinate 7,184, forward strand.
GAACCCTGGGCCAGGACAATACAGTCCACATCCGCACTTATCCGTTTGATGTCCTCCAGCACCATGGCGTTGTGGGCCGCCGGGTCCCCGGCCCGCAGGATCTTAAAGGCCTTGTCGTTCAGCACCGAAACAACCTCGATCTCCTTGCCCGCATCCGCCGCACACTGCCGCAGCAGCCGTTCCGAGGAGGGCATGGTGGAAGCCAGGGTACCGATAAGCCCGATGCGGCGGCCCGTAGCCACCGCCTTTTCCATCATGGGCCGGTCGATTTGCAGCATAGGTACCCGAATCATGGGCCGGGCGAATTCCACCGCCTGGTTAAAGGTGGAGCAGGCAAGCACGATAAGATCGATGCCGGCATCCTCAAAGAACCGGGCAAAGGTGGCAAACTTGTAAAAATTCACCTTGGGTATGGTCCCCACCGGCGCCGCCAGGTTGTCCCGCTGGACCGTGTCGTCCCCCGCATGCATGATGGAAACCTCGGGCATCACCTCCCGGGCGATAGGTTCCAGCGAAACAGCGGTAAACACCGCCGCATGGATAATCCCCAGGGTCTTTCCGGTCAAATCTTTACTCATCGGTAGCCTCCTCCGCCCATTACGGTACGCTATTATCATTCAACTAAGTTGAATTGTCAAGGAAACGCGGGTAAAAAACATGAAAATTTTCTTGAAAGTTTCTGTTGACAGTTCAACAAAGTTGAATGACAATGGGATGAGCTTCGGGACTTCCCCGCCAAGGCGCGGCCCCGGCAAGCTGCCAAGGGGGTATCCCGCCAATGGGTCAGAGGGAATGGGTAGGCGTTCATATCAGGAAGCTCAGGAAGATTCAGGCCATGACCCTGCAGAATGTGGCGGACAAGTGCGGCTTTACCAAAAGCCTCCTTTCCAAGATTGAGGGGGGTAAGGTAGTTCCCCCCATGTCCACCCTGGTCAAGATCGCCGGGGCGCTGAACACCAACATCGCGGACCTGATGGCGGAGGGGGATAACCTGGACAGCGTGTTCATCCCCGCCAAGGCGGAGACTCAGCCGGTTCCCACGGAAAGCGGCTATGCGGTGATACCCCTGGCGGTGGAGTTCAAGCAGAAGAAGATGCAGCCCTTTATCTTCAGCATCCGCCCCGAGGATCTGAATGATAAGGTAAACAGCCACCTGGGGGAGGAGTTCATTCTGGTTTTAGAAGGGTCCATGGAATTCCGGGTAGGGGAACAGGTGTACACCTTACATTCCCGTGACAGCGTTTTTTTCAGTTCCATCAGAGATCACTATGTGTCCAAAGTGCTTTCGGATCAGGTTGTGTACCTGAATATTTTTAATTAGAAGCAATGCTGCAAGGAGAAAAGACATGGTGAACAAAACGGTGCAGGTAAAGGTTGACGCATCCAAATGGGCCGGTACGCTGCCCCACAATTGGAACTATGTGGGATACGATGAGTGTAACTATACCCATTCCCCCGGCGGAATCGAGCTGATCAAAAAATTCGGGAACCTGGAAAAGCCCTACTACATGCGGACCCATCATCTTTTGTGCACCGGAACCTGCCATGGGGTCTACAAGTGGGGTTCCACCAACGTGTATACCGAGGATGTAAACGGCAAGCCGGTCTACAACTTTGAGGTGATCGACAAGATGTGCGACATCTGGCTGAACAACAACTGTAAGCCCTTCTTTGAAATCGGTTTTATGCCCATGGATATGGTGGATCTGAGCGATCTCAAGGTGGGGGCCTGGCATCTCTACAACGAGTACAAGCGAATAGGCTGGAACCGGCCGCCCAAGGATTATGACAAGTGGTACGGCCTTATCCATACCCTTATTAACCACCTGCTGGATCGTTACGGACAGCGGGAGCTGGACTCCTGGTATTTTGAAATGTGGAACGAGCCGGATATTTTTTACTGGTCAGGGACCACCGCGGAATTCTGCAAGCTCTACGATTACACCGAGGCGGCGATCCATGATGTATGCCCCTCCCTGCGTTTCGGCGGGCCGGCAACCTGCGGCGACCTTAGCCCTGACGGCAGGGCTGCGGTTTTCCTTAGGGATTTTTTGAAGCACACTAAGTCGGGGAAAAATTTTAAATCCGGCGCAGCCGGAACCAGGCTGGACTTTACCACCTTCCACACCAAGGGCGGCGGTTATGCTTTTACCACGAAAAAAGAGCTGGAAAAAACTCCTTCGGTAAAGAGGCTGCTGGATCAGATTAGGGTCTGCGGAACCATTATCAAGGAATGTGGTTACGGCGATCTGGAATGTATCCTCTCCGAGGCGGACCCCGACGGCTGGGCCGCGGGCGGACGTTTTGATAACCCCGCCTTTGATTTCCGCAACACCGAATACTACGCGTCATACGCGGCCTCCACCTACAAGAATATCCACGATCTGGCGGCGGAACTTAACATGGATATACGCCCCCTGGCCTGGGCATTTATGTTCGAGGGGGAACGGTGCTTTGAAGGGACCCGGACCTTCTCCACCCAGGGGATCGACAAGGCGGTGATGAACGTCTTTAAGCTGTTTGCCAAACTCGGTTCCCAGTTGGTGGATTTAAGCTCCACCGGAGCCAAGGCGCCGGAGAAGTATGGGGATTTCTGGGGGGCCGGCGAGGGGGCGGAGCTTAACGGCTGGGCCACCCTTACGGGGACCAAATCCCTGGAGGCCCTGCTTTACTGCCATGAAGACACCTGGGAAACGGAGGGCCGCCATGCGGTGGAATTCGCCGTGGAGAATCTTCCCTTCAAGGGGCCCTACACGGTTACCCATTACCGGATAGACAAGGACCACTCCAACGCCTATGCCGAATGGGTGCGCCAGGGCCGGCCGGATTACCCTGCGGGGCTGCAGTACGAGGCGATAGCGAAAAAGGCGGGATTGGAACTTGCGGAACCGGTGCGGACCGTGGTTCCCCTGGACGGCAAGGTAAAACTTTCGTTCGATATGCCGGTAAAGAGTGTATCCCTGTTTGTCATTGAAGAGGCCGTTGGCCGCAATGGATAAGGTATTTTCAGATCGGGCCGTGTGCCCGAATATCTTTGAGAGTGTAGGGGGAAAAAAATGAAGAAGCTTACTGTTTTATTCGCAGTGTGCAGTGTGGCGGCGATCTTGCTTTCCGGCTGCGGCCGGGGAAGCGCTTCGGGGGGGAGTAGTACCTCCACTGGTTCCGGGGGCTCGAAAGAGTCGCCGCTCCTGGCTGATAAAGTTGCCAAGGGAGAGCTGCCTCCCCTGGAACAGCGGCTTCCCGAGGAACCCTTTGTAAGTTCCGCGGAAGAAATTGGAAAATACGGCGGCATCTACCGGGGGGGTAGTTTTGGTCCTGCCCATGGACAGGTTGATACCGCGGGGCTCCGTTATACGGGTTTACTTCGGGTTGAAACAGATTTTAGCACTCTAACCCCATTCATCCTTAAAAGTTATACGGCCAATGATGATTTTACCGTTTGGACCTTGACCCTGCGGAAGGGGATGAAATGGTCGGACGGCGCACCCTTCACCAGCGATGCTTTTAAATTCTGGTACGAGGATGTACTTCTCAATTCTGATGTGACTCCCGCCGTGGTGGATGCATGGATGTCCGATGGCAAGGTTATGACATTGGAAACCCCTGACGAAGTAACGGTGAAGGTAACCTTTAGCGCGCCGTATCCGTCTTTTGACATTGTTATGATGCAGAGCTGCGAAACCGGTAGAAAAATGTGGGAACCCCGTCACTATCTTGAGAAATGGCACAAAAAGTACAATGCCCAGGCTGATGACCTTGCCAAGTCCGAAGGTTATGAAAGCTGGGTTCAGGCTTTTAATCAGCACAAAGATAAGACTGATGCCCAAACCGATGTGAACACCCCTGATATTACCCCTTGGGTGCTTTCTCAAGTTGACGCCCAGGGTAACAAGTACTTTGACCGGAACCCCTATTATTTTGTGGTGGACAAGGCGGGGAATCAGCTCCCCTACATCGACCAGCAGATTGGGGTTATCGTGGCCGACGCCCAGGTGCGGACCCTCAAGCTGGCTTCCGGAGAACTCCACGCCGCGGCGGAAAATCCCCTGCCGGTGAAAGACTATACCCTCTACGTGCAGGGTGAACAAACGGGGGATTATACAACCTACCTTTTCGATAATAGCCGCGGTTCGGATTGTTCTTTTACTTTTAATATCACCCACAAGGACCCGGTACTCCGCCAAATTTTCAACAACGTTAAATTCAGGGAAGCCATGTCCCTGGCCATTAACCGGCAGCAGGTCAATGATGTACTTTACTTTGGCAAGGCGGCCATCCGTCAGGCGGTTCCCCCTTCCACTACCAGTTTCATGGAAGACTGGATGAACGACTACATGGCCCAGTACGATGTGGCCGGGGCTAACCAGCGGCTTGATGAGATTGGCCTTAGATGGAATGCCGACCATACCCAGCGGCTTAGGCCCGACGGCAGGCCCCTCCAGATCGTGCTGGAAAGCACCGAAGAATTTACCCCTATGGGTGAAATGGTTGCCGAAATGTGGACCGCGGTGGGGGTAAAGACCGATTATAAACAAAACGAGCGGACCTTTGCCCGTGAACGGTATCAGACCAATGAGCGGGACGCCCAGTTATTTACTTTTGACGGGGCTGCGGAATTCGCCCTGCGGGCTGATCCCTCCAAAATACGGCCTGCTTTTGTGCGGGATGAATTGGGCTTTGCTACCCAATACCGCCAGTGGTATGACACCAACGGCGCCCAGGGCGAGGAACCGCCCCAGGAATTAAAGGATCTCCGGGCTCTGGTGGATGAGTGGATTGTTTTGTCACCTTCAAATCCGCTGTACATGGAGAAGGGGAAAGAAATGTTGACCATCTTTACCAAGAACGTCTGGTACATTGGTCTGACTGTGGCTCCCCGGGTGGTAATGATTTCCAACAAACTGGGGAATATTCCCAAAGAAGGAACTTTTGCCTACGACTATCGGTTCTGGTATCCTTTCCGGGGCGATGCCTGGTATTTTAAGTAGTTTTGATAATGCCGTCGGGAAATGTCCCGGCGGCACTTTGATCCCGGCAAACAGGGGAGGATAGGTGCATAATGAAGAAATATATTATTAGCCGGATCCTGCTGGTGTTTCTTCTCCTGGCCATGGTGTCGGTTTTTTCTTTTATCGTAATACAATTACCGCCGGGCGATTTTGTCACCAAATATATGGCATCCTTGGAACGTGAGATGGGCGGTACTTTAGGACCGGAATATGAAACGGCCCTGCGGAGACAGCTTGGCCTGGACAGATCCATGGTGGAACAATATTTCTACTGGATGCGGAATTTCCTCCGGGGCGACATGGGCCGTTCTATGGAGTGGCGGGTTTCGGTTAATACTCTTATAAAAGACCGGCTTCCCCTGACCATGGCTCTTTCCATTATCACTCTGGCCCTTACTTACCTTATCGCCATACCGATAGGGATTTTTTCCGCCCGGCACCAATATTCTGCGTTGGATTATATTCTTACCTTCATCGGTTTTATCGGCATCGCCACCCCAAGTTTTTTTCTTGCCCTAGTTTTAATGTACGTGCTGAGCAAATATTTCGGGCTAAGCGTAGGGGGAATCCAATCCATCGAATTCCTTAATGCGCCGGCGAGTTTTGCCAAATTTATCGACCTTTGTAAACATCTGCCCCTTCCCATTTTTATTATTATGCTTCAGGGGATGGCAAGTATTATCCGGGTCATGCGGGGCCAGCTTTTGGATGAGATCAAACGGCCCTACGTGGTGGCCGCCCGGGCCCGGGGTCTGGAAGAAAATTCCCTTATCTACCGCTATCCGGTACGGGTCGCCCTTAATCCCATTGTTTCTTCCGCGGGGAACATGCTCGCCGCCATTGTGTCGGGGATGACCATAACCGCCATTGTGCTGAATGTGCCTACCATTGGTTCCCTCCTCTACAACGCCCTGCTTTCCCAGGACATGTACCTGGCGGGTTCCTGTATCATGATTCTTTCCGCCCTAACGGTAATTGGTATGTTCCTTTCGGACATTCTTCTTGTGTTGGTAGACCCGCGAATCCGGTTTGATTAGGGGGGCGGCATGAAGTTTTTTACGAAGAAACCAAAAGAAAGCACAGGCAGTGAAAGTTACTATGTGGCCACCCAGTGGCAGCTCATTCTTAGGAAATTCAAAAAACACCGGCTTGCCATGGTGGGATTTTATATCCTGGCGGTCTTGTATTTTATTGCTGTTTTTTGCGAATTCTTTTCCCCCTGGGACATGGCGAAGCGGGATACCAATTATATTCTGGCCCCCCCTTCAAAGGTCCATGTTTTTGACCGGGGAAAATTTATCGGCCCCTTTGTATACGGCCTTGGTTTTACCGAGGATGCCCGGACCTGGCAGAAAATCTATGTGGAAAATAAAGACGAAGTCCACCGGCTGGGCCTGTTTGTCAGAGGCGATCCCTATACCCTTTGGGGCTTTATCAAGGGGGACCGGCATTTCTTTGGTACAAAAGATCAGGCGCCCCTTTTTATATTCGGCACCGATCAGTCGGGCCGGGATCTCTTTTCTCGGGTAATGTCCGGCCTCAGGGTTTCCCTAACCGTGGGACTGGTGGGAGTATTTTTTACCTTCATGCTGGGTTGTATCTTTGGCGGCATCGCGGGGTACTACGGCGGGATTCCTGACCTGGTAATATCCCGGCTGGTGGAATTTCTCCAGTCCATGCCCTCTATTCCGCTTTGGATGGCCCTGGCCGCCGCCCTGCCTAAAGAATGGTCCACCATGTATGTCTATTTCATGATAACCATCATCCTTTCCGTCATGGGCTGGACCGGCCTGGCCCGGATAGTCCGGGGCAAGCTCTTGCAACTGCGGAACGAGGATTATGTAATGGCGGCCCGTCTTTCCGGGGGAAAGGATTCCTACCTTATCCGCAAGCATCTGCTCCCCGGTTTTATGAGTTACCTTATTGTCAATATCACCCTGGCGGTACCCCAGATGATCCTGGGGGAAACATCCCTTTCGTTTTTGGGAATTGGACTGCGGCCCCCGGTGGTAAGCCTTGGGGTACTGTTGAAGGATGCCCAGAATGTCAATGCCATTGCGTTGAGTCCCTGGTTTATGATTCCCGGGGCCTTTATCATTGTCATCGTCCTCGCCTTTAACTTCCTTGGCGATGGTCTGCGGGATGCGGCGGATCCGTATAAATAGGGGGCATGGTGGACTCGAATAATATTTTGGAAGTAAGGAATCTTAAAACCTACTTCAATCTTGACGAGGGGATATTGAAAGCGGTGGACGATGTGGATTTTTCAATAAAGAAGGGCAAGACCCTGGGTATCATCGGGGAGTCCGGCTGCGGGAAAAGCGTTACCGCCCATTCAATTTTGAATACCGTCCAGACGCCGGGGAAAATCTACGCCGGAACCGTACATTACCGGACCCAGGCGGGAAATGAACTTGAGATTATCGGCGAGAAACCGAACGGGGAAGTTATGCGATCCCTCCGGGGAAGGGAAATATCCATGATCTTCCAGGAGCCCATGACCAGCATGTCCCCGGTGTACAGTATCGGCCACCAGATGACCGAGGCGATCCTGGTACATGAAAAAAAGCGGGACAAGGCGGCGGTGAAGGCCGCGAAGGATAAGGCGCTTGAAATGCTCAACCTGGTGGGTATGCCCTTTGCGGTCCAGCGTTTCAACGATTACCCCCACCAGCTTTCCGGCGGCATGTGCCAGCGGGCCATGATCGCCATGGCCCTTTCCCTAAACCCCAGCATCCTGATTGCCGATGAGCCGACCACCGCCCTGGATGTTACCGTCCAGGCGCAAATTGTGGATCTGATGTTGAAACTCCAGGCGGAACGGGGCATGTCGATTCTTTACATTACCCACGACATGGGGGTCATCGCCGAGACTGCCACGGATATCTGCGTCATGTACCTTGGCCGGGTGGTGGAGCAGGGGCCGGTAGAAACCCTGTTCCATAATCCCCAGCACCCCTATACCATTCGGCTCCTCCGTTCCATCCCCAAGCTGGGCCGGAAGATACCCGGAGCGCGGCTGGATGCGATCAAGGGCAATGTGCCGATGCCCCTGAACCTGCCCGCGGAATGCGGCTTTATGTCCCGTTGTCTTGAGGTGGATAAGGAAAAATGCGGGGCCGGAATCCCCCCCATGGTTGAGGTGGAGAAGGACCATTTGGTTCGTTGTTTTCTCCATAACGGGAAGGAGGGCTCCTGATCATGGCTGAAAAAGAAACTACCCACTTTACCAATACCGGCGAGGTATTGCTGGAAGTAAAAAATCTTAAAAAGTATTTCCCCATTGAGCAGGGGTTTATGCATAAAAAGATCGGCGAGGTTAAGGCGGTGGATGATGTGAGCATCTATATCAACCGCAACGAAACCCTGGGGCTTGTGGGGGAATCGGGCTGCGGCAAGACCACCCTGGGCCGCTGTATCATGCGGGCCGTTGAATCGACTTCCGGGGAGATACTCTTTCATCTGGATGCGAAAAAACCGCCGGTAAATATTCTTGGGCTGGATAAAAAGGAACTCCTGGATATCCGCCGGAACATGGCGATTATTTTTCAGAATCCCTATTCTTCCCTGGATCCCCGGATGACCATCCTTGATATTGTGGGGGAACCCCTTTACCTCAACGGCTATTCGCGGGATCAGATTACGGACAGGGTAAAAGAATTAATGTCCATGGTGGGGCTCGAATCCAAATTCCTTAACCGTTATCCCCATGCCTTTTCAGGCGGACAGCGCCAGCGTATCGGCATCGCCCGGGCCTTGGCCCTGAAGCCCCGATTCATCGTTTCCGACGAGGCGGTGTCCGCCCTGGATGTGTCTGTCCAGGCCCAGATTCTTAACCTCCTGCAGGATCTCAAGGAGACCATGCAGCCTACCTTTCTCTTTATCGCCCACGATCTTTCGGTGATCGAGCATGTGTCCGACAGGGTGGGGGTCATGTATGTGGGACGGCTTATGGAACTTGCCCCCACGGAGGAAATCTACCTCAAGCCCCGCCACCCCTACACCGAGGCCCTGTTGTCCGCAATCCCCCGGCCTGAACCGGGGCCGAAGAAAGACCGCATCCTCCTCCCCGGCGAGGTTGCCAACGCCGCCGATTTACCGCCGGGTTGCTGCTTCCACCCCCGCTGCAGATACTGCCAGGATCGGTGTAAAACGGAAGTCCCCCCGTGGCAGGAAGTTTCCTTTGGCCATTATGTTTCCTGCCACCGGGCCGATGATCTTGAATTGCAGGGGGTAATTGAACGATAGGACGAACAAAGTCCCCCCTCCCCCTAATTGAAAATATCCAGGTACACCACTTGGTCAGAAAGTACCTTGGAAATATAATGATCCTGGACGGAATTGAAAAAAATGCTGTCCCGGGAACGCATGATATAAACCTGGTCCCCTACCCGGAATTCCATAGCCCCTTCCAGCACAAAGATGAATTCCTCCCCAAGGTGGCTGTTTACCTTGTCCTTTAGGTCTTCGGGCCGGACGGTAAAGATAAAGGGCTGCATTTTCTTCTGCGTGAATTCCACCGCCAGGGGCAGTACCGCATAACCGCTCTCCGTGGGGAACGGTTTGATCTTCTGGTGGGCGGGGATGAACACACTGTCCACATTGTCCCCTTCCGCCATCAGGGCGGCGATGTTGGTGTTCAGCGCCCCGGCGATCTTGACCAGGGTGGACATGGCGGGAACTATCTTGCCCCCCTCAATCTTGGAAAGGAGGCTCTTGGTAAAGCCGCACTTATCCGCCACATTCTGCAGGGTCAGTTCCTGGAACCTCCTGAGCTTTCGTATGTGAAGTCCTATCCGTCCCTTCTGAGCCGCCATTAAACCACTCCGTCCATCTAATCGGAAAGCGGTTTTATAAAGCGGCGGGCTTAGCCATCTTCCCAATGGCTTCCCATAGACCGTTGAGGTAGGCAATGCCCAGGGCCCGGTCATAGAGACCGTAGCCGGGGCGGGCGCTCTCCCCCCAGATCATGCGGCCGTGGTCGGGGCGGATGTAGCCCTCAAAGCCCACGTCGTAGTAGGCCTTCATAATCGCAAAGAGGTCCAGGCTTCCATCGCAGGACAGGTGGCTGGATTCGTGGAAGTTGCCGGGGCCGGTAATCTTGATGTTCCGCACATGGGCAAAGTGGATGCGTTTGCCAAAACGCCGGATAATGGCGGGGATGTCGTTATCGGGACTGGCGCCCATACAGCCTGAACAGAGGGTGATGCCGTTATAGGGGCTGTCCACCAGGCCCAGGAGCCGGTCCAGGTCCTGGGCGTGCCGGACGATCCGGGGCAGGCCGAAGATCCCCCAGGGGGGGTCGTCGGGGTGGATGGCCATTTTGACGCCGCTTTCCTCGCAGACCGGGATGATCCGCTCCAGGAAGTATTTGAGATTTGCCGCCAGCTTGTCCTCGCTTACCTCCCGGTAACTGGCAAAAAGTTCCTTGAGCCGGGCCATGCGCTCCGGCTCCCAGCCGGGAAGGGAGTAGCCCTGGCTGCCCTGGGCGATGGTCTCGGCGATGCGCTGGGGGTCGATCTGGTCTACCTTGGACTGCTCGTAGGCCAGGGCCGTGGAGCCATCGGAAAGGGGCAGGGCCAGATCGCTGCGGGTCCAGTCGAAGACGGGCATAAAGTTGTAGCAGATCACCTTAATGCCGTAGGCCCCCAGGTTCCTGATGGTGGTCTTGTAGTTTTCGATGTAGCGGTCCCGGCCGGGGGCGCCGGTCTTAATATCGTCATGGATATTGACGCTTTCGATGACCTCCAACTCCAGGCCGGCGCCGTTGACCTCTTTCCTAAGGGCGGCGATCCGTTCCTTGGGCCACACTTCCCCCACAGGTATGTCCGCCATCATGGCCACCACCCCGGATACGCCGGGAATCTGCCGGATCTGACTCAGGGTTACGGAGTCGTCCTGCGATCCGAACCAGCGGAATGTCATCTTCATGCGCTGCCTCCCGGAACTATGGCCGCTACAGGCCCAGCAGATACTGGTTGAGTATATTTTCCAGGTATTCCTGCCTGCCGCTGGTGATGCCGGACTTGCCGTAGTCGGCCTGTCCGATGGCGGCCAGATCGGTCAGGGAAAGTAAGCCCTTCTCGAATTTGGCGCCGTCCCCGGAGTTAAAGGAGCTGTACCGCTTCTTCACAAAGCCGGGAATCTTGCCGTCGGCGATGATCCGCTGGGCAATCTCCAGGCCCACGGCAAAGGTGTCCATGCCGCCGATATGGGCGGCAAAGAGGTCCGTGGGATCAACGGAGTTACGGCGGATCTTGGCGTCAAAATTGAGGCCCCCGGTGCTAAAGCCTCCGGCCTTCAGGACGGCGTACATGGCCATGGCGGTTTCATAGTAACTGGTGGGGAACTGGTCCGTATCCCAGCCGTTCCGGGGTTCCCCCCGGTTGGCGTCCACGGAGCCCAACATTCCTGCGGCCGCGGCGGTTTCCAGCTCGTGGGCAAAGTCGTGGCCCGCCAGCTCCGCATGGTTGGCTTCGATGTTCAGCCGGAAGTCCTTGTCCAGGCCGTTGGCCTTGAGGAAGCCGATCACCGTTTCGGTATCGTAATCGTACTGGTGCTTGGTAGGCTCCATGGGCTTGGGTTCGATGTAAAAGGCCCCCTTAAAGCCCTGGCTGCGGGCGTAGTCCCGGGCCAGTGAAAGGAAGCGGGCCAGATGTTCCTTTTCCCGCTTAAGGTCGGTGTTGAGGAGGCTCATGTAGCCCTCGCGGCCGCCCCAGAAGGTGTAACCCTGGCCCCCCAGTATGATGGTGGCGTCGATGGCCGCTTTGACCTGGGCCGCGGCCAGGGCCAGCACGGTGAATTCCGGGTTGGTGGCCGCGCCGTTCATGAAGCGGGGATGGGTAAAGAGGTTTGCCGTACCCCACAGAAGCTTTACCCCCGTGGCCTTCTGCAGTTTCTTGGCTCGTTCCACCAGGGTAAAGAGGTTTTTCTCGCTTTCCGAGGGGCTTACCCCCTCGGGCGCCATGTCCCGGTCATGGAAGCAGTAGAATTCCGCGCCCAGCTTGGTGATGAATTCAAAGGCCGCATCCATCTTATGCCGGGCCGCCTCCATGGGGGTCTTGGCGTCGGCGATCCAGGGGTGGGCATGGGTGGCGGATCCAAAGGGATCGGTACCGTCGGCGCAGAAGCTGTGCCAGTAGGCCACCGCAAAGCGCAGGTGGTCCTTCATCTTCTTCTTGCCCACCTTTTTTTCAGGATCGTAGAACTTAAAGGCCAGGGGGTTGTCGCTTTCCGGTCCCTCGTAACGGACCTTGCCGATCTTGGGGAAGTACTCTTTGTCTCCAACATAGAAATCTGTCATCACGGTCTCCTTAGGTTGATTTAGCGATACAGGGGGCTCAGGGCCCCCAGGTATTTCTCGTATTCGGCGTAGGCCTTGTCGTAGGAGGCCACCGAGGCGCTGTCCGGCCGGATGGTCCGGCCCCCCTCGATGCCCACATGCTCGGCGGCAAGGGTCTCGATAGAACTGTTCCGGCCCTCCTGGTTTTCCAGGCACCAGAGGGCCTGGATGGCCCCGCCCATGGCCGCAGCCTCATCCCCGGCGGGGAGCACCACCGGCAGGTTCATCACATCTGCGGCTATCTGCTGCCACAGGGGGCTCTTGGCCCCGCCGCCGGTAAGCCGGATCTCCCTGGCGGTAAAGCCCAGGTCCCGGAAACCGGCCAGCCCGATCCTCATGCCGAAGATCGCCGCCTCCAGGCTGGCCCGGGCGATGTTGGCCTTGCTGAAGTTGGCGGCGGTAATGCCGTTGATGCTGGCCCGGCCAAAGGGCAGGTTGGGGGTCCGCTCGCCGTTGAAGAAGGGCAGCACCACCAGGCCCTCCGCGCCGATGGGGGCTTTGGCCGCTTCCCCGTCAAAGGCCCGGACCTCCATGCCAAAGAGGGTCCGCAGTTCCTCGCTGGCCACGGTGCAGTTCATGGTGCAGAGCAGGGGAAGCCAGCCCCCGGTGGAGGAGCAGAAGGCCGCCAGGTTCCCCGTGGGATCTATGACGGGCCTCCCGGAAAAACCAAAGAGGGTGCCGCTGGTCCCCAGGCTCATGGCCAGGGTACCGTCGCTGACCGTGCCGGTACCGATGGCCCCCATCATGTTGTCCCCGCCCCCTGCGGCCACCACCGCGCCCTGGGGGATTCCGTAGCGGGCGGCCGCGGCCGCGGACACCCGTCCCGCGGCGCCGCCGGGGGGAATCAGGCCGGGCAGGGCCTTCAGGACCTGGGGGCCGATAAGGGCGCAGACCTTCTCCGACCAGACCCGCTGGCGCACGTCAAGCAGGGCGATACCGGAGGCATCCCCGTACTCAGCGGTATAGTCCCCGGTAAGGAGCCAGTTGATGTAGTCGTGGGGGAGGAGGATATGGGCAAGTTTGGCAAAGGCTTCGGGTTTGTGGTTCTTGAGCCACTGAATCTTCGGGGCCGTGTAGCCCGGCCGCATGGGAAGCCCCGCCAGCCGTATCAGGGTAGTCTCGCCCCCCGCGGCCTGGGTAAGTTCATCACATTCGGCCTGGGTGGAGGTATCGCACCAGAGTTTAACGTTGTAGAGGGGCTTCCCCTCCGCATCCAGGGGCACCAGGCTGTGCTGGTGGCCGGAAACCCCCAGGGCGGCGATGGTCTTTTTTAAGGTTCCATCCAGCTTACCAAAACAGGCGGTCAGGGCTTCCCCGTACCACTCGGCCTTTTGCTCGCGGGTACCATCGTTCCCGCTTATCATGTCTACCGGGGTCTGGGCCTTGGCCAGGATCGTTTTATGTTCCCAATCGTAGAGGATCACCTTGCAGCTTTGGGTTCCGAGATCGATTCCGCAGAGAGTTTTCATCGGCGGCCTCCCTTTCGAGCATGATAAACCTGGATGGCCCGCTTGTCCATTGCGTAACGTGGGGCCCTATCGTCGTCGGCGGTATCCTCAGCTTTCCCAGATGAGGCTGGCCTCCAAAAGGGGCCTCAGCCGCTCATGGGATCCGGGTCTATGGGCCGGGGGAGGAACCGGAGGGGGAGGAGTCTTGCCGGTTTTAGGCCGGATGCTGTTCAGGATGCTGTCGGCCAGGTATGACCTGTTGTGGATACCGGTCTTATGCATCAACAGGGAAATGCAATTACGGACCGTTCCTATTTTCAAATTAAGGATTTCGGCAATTTCCTTGGTGCTCTTGCCCTGCCCAAGGAATTCAAGAATTTGCCATTCGGTTCGGGACAGGGAGCTGTAATCGGGAGGTTCCTGGGAAGCCCTTCTAAGGGAAAGAGTCTTTCGGCTGGATTCCCAGTTGTGAAATTTCCGCAGGGAGCGGAAAACCTGATTCACAATCCGGTGGGAAACAAAATAACCCCCGGTATGGACCATGTAAACGGTGCTCACCAGTATATCCATATCGGCCTTCCGCAGCAGGTAGCCCGATGCTCCCATGATCATCGCATCGCGGGCGTGGCCCATGTCATCGTAGGGGGACACGACGATAACCCCCGTGCCGGGGGATTTACGCTTGACCACATGAATAATATCCAGGCCGCATCCATTGTCCAGATAATAATCAATAACCGCCACGTCCGGCTGTTCGGATTCCGCCAACTTTAAGGCGCCGTAGCGGTCAGTTCCAATCCCGACGATCCTAAGTTCCGCATGGGAATCAAGCTCCGCCGTGATACGGCTTAAATCCTGTTCCCGGTTCATAATAACGATGAGTCGTATCATGGTTTTGCCTTTTTTCGGAGCTAAAAGAATCGTCGGGAGGTGGAGAAAAAAAAGCAATAAAAATGACAATTGTCATAAACCAGGGGCGGTTAATCATCCGCCATTGGTTTTACCTTTTTATACTCATTTCATTTGAAAGTAATACGGGTAATAATTGCTTTTGTTCGTAAGTTTTGTATCTGCCGGACGTTCCCGAAACGGTCTTAGGATTAGGCAGCCGTCGGCTGTGGCCGTCCCGCTTCCCACGCCGGCCCCGGACCATTAGAATAACAGGGACGTATTCTGTATAAGAGGGGAAGCCTTTATGGCAAGAAAGGGGAAAGTAGTTATCGACCGGGAGCTGTGTAAGGGCTGCCTGCTCTGTATCCGGGCCTGCCCGGTTAAGGTATTGACCCCCGCTGCGGCGCCCAATACCTCGGGGTCCTACCCCTCGGAGGCGGCCCACCCGGAAAAGTGTATCGCCTGCGGGAACTGTTACGAAGTGTGCCCCGATGTCTGTATCGTGGTGTACGAAGTATTGGAGAAGCCGGCATGAGTGAAAAAGTTTTGATGAAGGGAAATGACGCCATCGCGGAGGCGGCCCTGCGGGCGGGCTGCCGGGCCTATTTCGGCTACCCCATCACCCCCCAGAACGAACTTATCGCCTATATGGCCCGGCACATGATGAACCGGGGCGGGGTCTTTATCCAGGCGGAAAGCGAAACCGCGGCCATTAACATGGTTTACGGCGCCTCCTGCGCCGGGGCCCGGGCCATGACCAGTTCTTCCAGCCCCGGCATCAGCCTGAAGCAGGAGGGAATCTCCTACGCCGCCGGGGCGGATGTACCCCTGGTGCTGGTGAACGTGGTCCGGGGGGGTCCGGGGCTGGGCTCCATTGCCCCCAGCCAGGCCGATTACTTCCAGTCCACCCGGGGGGGCGGCCACGGGGACTACTACTGCATCGTCCTGGCCCCCAAAAGCGTGCAGGAGTGCGCGGACCTTACCTACCTGGCCTTTGACCTGGCGGACAAGTACCGCCTTCCCGTCATCGTCCAGGCCGACGGCATGATCGGTCAGATGATGGAGGGGGTGGAACTGCCCCCCCAAAAGAGCCCGGCGGAACTGCCCCCCCGGGATTGGGTGGTGGGGCGCCTGTCCCGGCGGGGAAAGGCCGGGGTCCCGCAGGGCCAGGCGGCCTCCTCCGGGGCCTCGCAGGAGGCCGCTATCCCGGCCCGCCACATCACCTCGATAAACCTGGTACCCCAGGAGCTTGAGGCCATCACTAAGGCCCGGTACCAGCGCTACGAGCGGATAAAAAAGGACGAGCTCCGTTTTGAAGCGGTGGGCTACCGTACCGCCTGCGGGGAATTTTCCGGCGAAGGGCCGGACCTGAGCCTCGTGGCCTACGGCACCTCCGCCCGGGTGGCCCTGGGGGCCAAGAAGCTGGCCGAGCAGGAGGGCATCAAGCTGGGCCTGTTCCGGCCCATTACCCTGTGGCCCTTTCCCTACCAGGCCTTGGGAAAAATCGCCGCCACGGGCAAGCCCATTCTCACCGTGGAGATGAGCCTGGGGCAGTTGGTGGAGGACGTAAAACTGGCCACCCTGGAGGCCCCTGGCCCGGCCAGGGCCCCGGTTCATCTTTTGGGCCACTGCGGCGGGGTTATCCCCACGGAGGAAGAGGTCTTTGCGGAGGTAAAGAGGATTCTGGGGAGATAGAACGACGGAAGGGCTTAACCGGTTACAAAATAACATTCGTACGGTAATTGAGGCTATCGGTGAAATAGCGGGCGGGGCTGAGACAGCTACCGCCAGGGGAATTAGGCCGAATTTGGCACAGTACGGCGGTAACGGAGATGTTACCTTCATCTGGGGTGATGAAAAAAAGGGCCTTTACCATATCGGTTATCGCAGGGGGCCGGAAATCGTGGCTCAGGTGATTAAAGCGGTATTGGTGGGGGATGTTTCCCGCTATGTGGAATCGGCAAAAACCCTTACCCTGTCCTATAAGGGGTACGACGCTTTCCTTTCGCTTGATTTACATGGGGAACCACATACGTGGCTTTTAACCGGATGGAAGAAAAATGCACCCGGTGCGGTTAGGGAGCCTTTGTCCAGCCCTAACGCTACGCAAACCAGCCTTACGTTTTCGCGGACTGATCTGGGAGCGAGCACATTTCAAGTATTAGCCGAAATGCTGAGAGATGTCAAGGAATGACGCGAAGCGCTTCCTGAAAAAAAGGAGAGAGGAGCAAGCATGAGCGAAAAAAAACTGTACGGACATCCGGCAAGCCTTTACGATGTCCCCACCAAATACTGCGGCGGCTGCGGCCACGGGGTCATCCACCGGATCATCACCAGCCTGATAGACGAGATGGGCCTGCGGGGCCGGACGGTTATCACCAACCCCGTGGGCTGCGCTATCTGGGCGGACCTGTACTTCGATTTTGATTCGGTGCAGCCCGCCCACGGCAGGACCCCCGCGGCGGCCACGGGTATCAAGCGGATCCTCCCGGATCACCTGGTGATATGCTACCAGGGGGACGGGGACATGGCGGCTATCGGCACCGCGGAGATGATCCACGCCGCCAACCGGGGGGAAAAATTCACCACGATTTTTGTCAACAACGCCATTTACGGCATGACCGGCGGGCAGATGGCCCCCACCACCCTGGTGGGCCAAAGGGCCTCCACCGCGCCGGAGGGCCGGGACCCGGCGGAGGCGGGCATGGGCTACCCTATCCGGGTTTCGGAACTCCTGGCCACCCTGGAGGGGACCCGCTACATCGCCCGGGGGGCGGTAAACAACCCCGCCAACATCCGCAAGCTCCGGGGCTATATCAAAAAGGCCTTTGAGGCCCAACTGGCGGGCACCGGCTTTACCATGGTCGAGGTCCTCTCCCCCTGCCCCACCAACTGGGGCATGGAGCCGGTGCAGTCCGTGGAATGGCTGGAACAAAACATGATCCCCGTGTTCCCCCTGGGGGAAATAAAAAACACCCTGGCGGGGACCGCCGCCACCCAGGGGGCTGTAAGCGCCACCACCGCTACAACGCCCGCCGCCGCAAGCGCCCAGGAGGCCGCCCGATGACGGAAAAATCGTTTTTCGCCGGATTCGGCGGCCAGGGCATCGTGTCCCTGGGACAGATCTGGGTCTACTGCGCCATGAAAGAGGGCAAAAACGTCACCTTCTTCCCCTTTTACGGCGCGGAGAAGCGGGGGGGCGTGGCCCGGGCTTCGGTCATCGTCTCCGATGAGGAAATCGCCAGCCCCCTGGTCACGGTTCCCGATTCGGCGCTGGTGATGAACAGCGACTCCCTCCCCATCTGCGAGGACATCCTCAAGGCCGGCGGTATATTGCTGGTCAACTCCACCCTGGTCAAGGAAGCGCCCCGGCGGACCGACATCAGGGTGGTCAGGATTGAGGCCACCGGCCTGGCGGAGAAAATCGGCAGCCCCCGCTTTGCCAACATGGTGGCCCTGGGAGCCATGGCCCGCCTTACCGGCGCCCTGGCCCTGCCGGAAATTGAAGGGGTCCTCAAGGATTTCTTTAGCCCCGACAAGCACCGGTTCATCCCCAAGAACGTGGAGGCCATACGGG
Organism: Treponema sp.; assembly: GCA_031274285.1. GTDB lineage: Bacteria > Spirochaetota > Spirochaetia > Treponematales > Breznakiellaceae > JAISFT01. Next base: position 25,451 of record JAISQJ010000112.1, read on the forward strand.
CAGGTTCCGGCGTCGTTTAGGCGTAAGGTTTCACAAATTTCAACCGTAAGGTTGACAGAATTTGAAGGGCTGGACTATACTTCGTATGACTATTTGGGTGAATTTTGCCGATAATGGCCTAAGAGGTAAGCGGTGTCCCGGGTTCATGAATATAAAAGGTTGGAAAACAGCCTCGTCGAAAAGACCAAGGGTCTTGCCATTGCCCTTGCCCGGGCATTATGCGGCGGAATCGTGTCCTTTTTCAGGTTCCTGGCCCGCCGGTACACCGTTGTCCTGGTTCCCCATTCGGAAAAAAGAGTCTACAACCTCCATATCACGATCTTTTCTGTCTGCTGCGTTGTCCTTTTTATGGCGGGGATCATCGGGGCCTTTTTCTGGTACAGCGCCTCCTACAGCGGGGCCATGGGGGCCCTGGCCGGCAAGGATAGCCGCCTTAAGGATACCCAGGCCAGCCTTGATCAGCTGCGGGACGAGATAACCGGCCTGCTGCAGGAAGCCCGGAATTTTGAGACCGCCCTTTCCGGGACCCTGGCGGCCCTGGGCGCGGATGTCAAGCAGAAGAACAACCAGGGCGGTTCCGGCGACCTGTCCACCTTCTTCGACATCCGGGAAACCCCGGAGGGAATGCTTCAGGAGGTGGATGACGTACGCCGCCTTTCCGCCTACCTGGCCTCCGCCCAGGAGCCTATCCGGGAGATCGGGACCCTGCTGGATTCCCAGAGCGCCCTGCTCACGGAAATTCCCAGCGTTTGGCCCATCAGGGGCGGGATTGGACATATTTCCATGTTTTTTGGGCAGAACGAGAACCCCTTTACCGGCCAGTATTACATCCACAAGGGGATGGATATTTCTACCTACCGTTCCGGGGATCCCATTGTGGCAACCGCCGACGGGCAGGTGGTGACCATCGACTTTGACGCCGAAGGTTTCGGCAATTACATCATCATCAAGCATAAGCACGGTTACTACACCCGCTATGCCCATCTGCAGAAGACCGCGGCCAGGATTGGACAGCGGGTGCAGCAGGGCGAGGTTATCGGGTATATCGGCAATACGGGGCTTTCTACCGGCCCCCATCTCCATTATGAGGTGCACATCGGCAGTGATGTGGTGGACCCCTACAAGTACATCAACATCCGTTCTACTATAGCCCGTACCACTTCCCGGTAAACGGTTTTCCATGGCTTCACATTCGGAAGATTTCTCAATCAACACGTTTATCGGCCCCCACTCGGTACTGACCGGAGACCTGGAAACCGATGGCTTTACCCGGATAGACGGCGCCGTCCGGGGCAGCCTTACCGTAAGGGGCCGGGTGATAATTGGGGAAAGCGCCAGGCTGCGCAGCGCCGTCAGCGGAACAGCCGTGACCATCGGCGGGGTGATTCGGGGCAGCGTGCTTGCCAGCGAGCGGCTTACGGTGTTGTCCACCGCCATTGTGCTGGGGGACATTATCACCCGGCGTATTCAGGCCGATGAGGGCTGCCTTATCCACGGCCGGGTCCGGGTCTGCGCCACCGCAGAAGCCTGGGAACAGGCCGTTTCCGAGTACCGGGATGCCCAGGGAGTCAAATCCGCCCTTTCCCAGTTTACCCGGCGTCCGCCCCTATCCTAGTACCGCAAGGAGCGATTGATGGCCAAGGTTGATTTTTCCCCGGACCCAACCGGGACCTTCCTTGATCCCGCCTCCTACCTGAATCCAAACATCCGGCCGAAGGGGAGAAGCACACCGCGCCGCGCCGCCAAGGCCGGAAGGCCCGATTTTACCTCCGTTCTGGAGCAGTCCCGCTCCGGCGAGAGCGCGGTCCAGGAAGCGCTGCCCATTTCCGAGGAAACGGTGGCCCGGCTTCTTGACGAGGTGCGGGCCGCCGGGGATACCTTGCGGGAGCGGCCCTTTCCCCAGGAGATTCTGGCCTATAAGACGGCGGTACGGAATTTCATGCGCTACGTGGTGGACAACGGCTACCAGGTGGAAGAGCAGGTGGGGATACCTAAGTACCTAAAGCCCAACTACAAAGGCAGCCGGGGCAGCCCCGATTCCCAGGATCGCGCCAGGCGTCATACTATCCGGGTGGTGGACCACCGGCTGGAGGAACTGGCCGCCACCCTCCTGAAGGGCCAGCTTTCCCGGCTTGAACTCCTGTCCCGCCTTGAGGAGATCAAGGGGCTTCTGGTAGACTTGGTTTCGTAATATGAGCGATCAAGACGGTTACGAAAATACCGAAGACCTTGAGGAGGACATCTCCTCCCTGGAAGATAATCCCGAAGACGATCTTATGCTTGAGGACCTGGAGAGCCCCGGCATCCAGGCCGAACCCATAGCCCCGGATACCCCCCTCTACCGGCTCCGCCTGAGTTATGCGAATGAAAATTTTGTGGCCGGTTACCGGGGCGATCCCCTGGGCTACGGCGATAAGGTGATGGTTGCCACCCCCTATGGCCGGGACCTGGCCATGGTGCAGGGCCCCCTGCGCTGCTCCTGTTCCTCCTCCAACCGGGGCGCTCAGGTCCCCTGGATCGAGCGGCCTGCCACCCAGGAAGAGCTGGACAGGGAGGTCCATAACCGCGAGCAGGAGCGCGAAGCCTTTCGGATCTGCCGGGAAAAGATAGACGACCGCGGGCTGGAAATGAAACTGGTGCTGGTTCACAGCATGGCGGGGGAATCCAAGATCTGGTTCTTCTACACCGCGGAAAGCCGGGTGGATTTTAGGGAACTGGTTAAGGACCTGGTGGGTATTTTTAAGTCCAGGATTCAGATGCACCAGATCGGGGTCCGGGACGAGGCCCAGGTGGTGGGGGGGCTGGGAGTCTGCGGCCGCTGTTACTGCTGCCATGCGGCGGCCGGCAAACTCAAGCCCGTATCCATCAAAATGGCTAAAGATCAAAATCTGTCCCTCAATTCCATGAAAATATCCGGCCCCTGCGGCCGCCTCCTCTGCTGCCTTGCCTACGAGCATAACTTCTACAACGAACAGCGGCGGCAGATACCGCCGGAAGGTTCGCACCTCAGCTATGACGGAACCCAGTGGAAAGTGCTGGAGGCGAATCTGGTCCTGGGGCGGCTCAAACTTTCCGGCGATGACGGCCGGGTCCTGAATTTTCCATCCTCTGCTTTTGAAAGAATCGATGGCCGTTGGCAGCTTTCGGGGCTGCCCCTGGAAGCCGTTGGGAGCGGCTCCGGGCAAACTACGTTGCTCAGCAATCGGGAGAAGCGATAAAGCCCGCCGGGGCCTATCCTGACCATTGCAAGGAGAAAGCTATGTTGGGAACCATGAAAGGGGCGATCCTGCCCGGTAACAGTACCGCTGTTCTCAAGGATTATCCCATCCCCACGCCGGGATGGGGGCAGGTCCTGGTCAAAACCAAGGCGTCCACCATCTGCGGCAGCGATATCCGGGCCATTTACCGGGAACACCAGGGCAAGGGGCCGGAGGGCTACCAGGGCGTTATCGCGGGCCATGAACCCAGCGGGCTGGTGGTGGAGGAAGGGCCGGGGATCAGGCGGTTTAAGCAGGGTTCCCGGGTAATCGTGTACCATATCTCCGGCTGCGGGGTCTGCCACGACTGCCGCAGAGGTTACATGATTTCCTGCTCTTCCCCCCTGCGGGCCGCCTACGGCTGGCAGCGGGACGGCGGCATGGCAGACTATATCCTCTGCGATGAAAAGGACCTGGTGGAGCTTCCCGCCGCCCTAAGCTACGCCGACGGCGCCCAGGTTGCCTGCGGATTCGGCACCGTCTACGAGGCGATACAGAAAGTCGGGGTCAGCGGCAGCGATGCCGTGCTGGTGGTGGGCCTGGGGCCGGTGGGACTGGCGGCGCTGATGCTCTGCCGCGCCATGGGGGCCCGGCAGCTCTTTGGCATTGAAATGAATCCGGCCCGCGTTGAACTGGCGAAAAAGCTCAACCTGGCGGACAAGGTCTTAAGCCCGGCGGATACCAACGTCGAAGAAATTATCGCCCTTACCGGGGGCCGCGGGGTGGAACGGGCCTTTGATTGTTCCGCCAGCGACGCCGGTCGGGCTACGGCAATCCGTGCGGCCCGGCAGTGGGGCAAGATTGCCTTGGTGGGGGAGGGCGGGACCGTCAACTTTAACCCCAGCCCGGATATCATTCATCCGCAAAAAACCATCTACGGCAGTTGGGTTACCAGCATCTGGCTTATGGAAGACCTGGTAGAAGAACTGGTCCGCTGGAATATGCACCCGGAAGACCTTATTACCCACCGCTTCCCCCTGGACCGGGTGGGCGAGGCTTACCGGCTTATGGCCGGGGGGAACTGCGGCAAGGTGGCCGTTTGCTTCGACGAAGAATTGACCGGGGAATCTGCTGGTTAAAAATCGGGGAATTTGCTGGTTGAAAATCGGGGAATTTGCTGGTTGAAAACCGGGGAATTTGCCTATTGAAAACCGGGGAATTTGCATGGTATAAAGGACCTCGCCCGCAGCTATTGGATGGGGATGGGGGTTGACATGGCGCTGACCGAGAAGGGCTATAAACCGCGGATCGTTGATAAAAAACTTGGAAATTTAATTTCCGAATTTGGGGCCGTATTGGTGGAGGGTCCCAAGTGGTGCGGGAAAACCTGGACCGCCTTGAATCATGCCGGCAGCGTGGTTTTTATCGCCGATCCGGCGGGGAATTTTAGAAACCGGGAAACGGCGCTGCTTGATCCATCGCTGGTATTGGAAGGTGAGCCGCCGCTTTTAATTGACGAATGGCAGGAAGTTCCCGGATTGTGGGATGCCGTTAGATTCTCTGTGGACCGGCGCCGTAAAAAAGGGTTGTATATTTTAACAGGTTCCTCCATGCCGGGGCGGCATACCTATGTACACAGCGGCGCCGGGAGAATTGCGCGGCTGCGCATGCGGACCATGTCGCTTTTTGAGTCCGGGGATTCTTTGGGGACCGTTTCTCTGGCCCATCTTTTTACCGGCAAAGATATTGATCCTCAAAAATCTTCCATGACCTTAAACAAGATTATCAACTTAACGATCAAGGGCGGCTGGCCGGTTTTTGCGGGGAAAAAGAAATATTCCCTGGATATTCCCCGGCAGTACCTTGAGCGTATTGCCGACAGCGAAGTGTCCTATGCCGGCGGCAGCCGCCGGGACGGATCAAAAATTACGGCGGTAATCCGATCCCTGGCGCGAAACAATGCCACCCTGGTCAGCACAAAAACAATACAGAAAGACATTGATGCCGAAGGGGATCGTGTAACGGCGGATCGTAATACCGTAAGCTTGTATCTGGAACTGCTTAAATCACTTTATGTTCTGGAGGAGATTCCCGGATGGGATCCCGCTCTCCGGTCCACAAAAAAACTGCGGGTAAGTCCCAAGCGTCTTTTAACGGACCCATCCCTGGCGGCGGCGGCAATAGGCGCCACGGCGGACAGGTTAAAAAAAGACCTTAACACCTTTGGATTTCTTTTCGAGGGCCTGTGTATCCGGGACATCCTGGTCTACGGCGAATTAAACGGCGCCGCGGTATACCATTACCGGGATGAAGCCGGCCTTGAGGCCGATGTGATTCTGGAACTTCCCAATGGCCGCTGGGGGGCCCTGGAAATAAAACTGGGGGCCCATCAAACAGATGCGGCGGCGGCCGGCCTTTTAAAGCTTAAGGCTAAAATGAAAAAAGCCGGCTTGGACCCGCCCGCATTTTTGGCGGTGATAAGCGGCCTTGCCGGGTTTGCCTGCCGCCGGGACGATGGGGTATATGTGGTTCCCATTGACTGCCTGGGCGCGTAGGGGCCAAAAACGCGGCGCCGTTTTTTACCGGGGGGTAGCGGAAGACTTGGCGTAAGCCAAGGCTGGAGCGCAGGGGGGGCGGAGGGGGCCCGCGGCGTATACGGATCCCCCGTCCGGTAACAGCCCCCCCTCTTAAAACTTCTTCCGATTTTGGGTAGACTGGAGGCCTATGTTGTCTGGCGGCGGGGGGTATCTATGAAAGTGGTCGTTATCGGCGCCCAGTGGGGGGATGAGGGAAAGGGTAAAATCGTTGATTATCTGGCTAACGAGGCCCAGATCATTGTCCGTTATTCCGGGGGCGCTAACGCGGGCCACACCATTGTTATTGGCAATGAGGAGTACGCCCTGCATCTTATTCCTTCGGGCATTTTGTATCCTGACAAGGTTGTTATTTTGGGGGCCGGTATGGTGATTGATCCGACGGCCCTGTTTAACGAGTTGAAGATGCTTAACGAGCGGGGGATTGATACGGGCGGCCGGGTGCTTATCTCCGACCGGGCCCATGTGGTGCTGCCCCGGTACATTCAGATTGACAAGGAGCGGGACCTGGCCCGGAAAAAGCCTATTGGCACGACGGGCCGGGGTATTGGGATTACCTATTCAAAAAAAAGCGACCGGGACGGAATCCGCATTGCTGACCTTTCCTGGAAAGAGCGGTTGGATGAACTGGAAAGCGAGGACCGGGATTTCCTGGCCCCCTATACCGAGCGGCTGGAGGCTATGTCGGTGGACCTTTCCACCTATTTGGTGCATCACCGGAATTCCCAGACTCTTTTTGAGGGGGCCCAGGGGACTTTGCTGGACCTGGACTTGGGGACCTACCCCTATGTGTCCAGCGGTATGTCCGGCGCCGCGGGGGCCGCCATTGGGGGCTGTGTGGGGCCCCGGGCTCTGGACAAGGTGCTGGGGGTTTTTAAGGCCTACTCCACCCGGGTGGGCAACGGTCCCTTCCCCAGCGAATTTGATCCGGACTCGGAGGATGAGCTGTGCCGCTTTGTCCGGGATACGGGCAGGGAGTACGGGGTGACCACCGGCCGGCCCCGGCGTTGCGGGTATCTGGATCTGGTGGCCCTGCGCTACGCCTGTCTTACCAACTCGATTGATTCCCTGGTGATGACTCATCTGGATGTTTACGACACCCTGGGGGAGATAAAGGCCTGTGTGGCCTACCGGATCAACGGCAAAATGGTGGAGAGTTTTCCCGCCTCCATTGAGGCGCTGAACAACGCGGAGCCGGTGCTGAGGGTTTTTTCGGGCTGGAAAAAACCTCTTGCCAACTGTCTGGTTTACGAGGAATTCCCCGTTCAGGCCATGGAGTATATCGAGTTTATCGAGCGTTTTTGTGAGACCCCCATCCATATTGTTTCCGTCGGTTACGACCGTAAGGCCACGATTATCCGCAAAAGTCCGTGGACGCGGTAATGGATAAAATACTGATCCTTGATTTTGGAAGCCAGACCACCCAGCTTATCGGCCGCCGGATCCGGGATATGGGGGTCTACACGGAGATTGTCCCCGGTGATGCGCCGCTTTCCGGCGGCCTGCTTGAGGACGGGGCGGACCGGGTCCGGGGTATCATCCTTTCCGGTTCCCCCGAATCGGTGTACGAGGCCGGGGCCGCCCCGGATAAGGCTATTTATGAGTGCGGCCTCCCCCTGCTGGGGATATGCTACGGTCTGCAGCGGATGAACTACGATCTGGGGGGCCTGGTGGAACCCCTGCCCCGGCGGGAGTACGGCCGCGTGGGGGTTACGGTTACCGGGTTTGAACCCGCCGGGGGCGGGAGCGGCCCCAGCGGGGGCAGCGGCGGCCCCGGCGAAGCGGTCCGGCGTTTTCTGGAGGGTTTTCCCTCCGGCTCCGGCGAAAACGGCACGCCGGGTTCCCGGTATTTTACTTCCTGGATGAGTCACGGGGATACCCTCACCCGTCTGGCCTCCGGCTTCCGGCAATATGGGCAGAGCGATAACGGGTACCCCGCGGTGGTGATTCACGAAAGCCGGCCCTGGTTTGGCCTGCAGTTCCACCCGGAGGTGACCCACTGCGAGGGGGGGCTTGAGATTCTCCGGGCCTTTGTTTTTGGGGTCTGCGGCGCCCTGGCGGCTTGGACCATGGAGCGTTATGTCGAGGAACTGCGGGCCTCCCTGACGGCCCGGGTGGGTGATAATCCGGCGCTGCTCCTTATTTCCGGCGGGGTGGATTCCACCGTGGCCGGGGCCCTGCTCCTCAAGGCCCTGCCGGTGGACCAGGTTCACCTGATGTATATGGATACCGGCCTTATGCGGAAGGACGAGACAGAGACCGTCCGGCGGGCTCTGGAAAAACTGGGGGCCCGGCATCTGCATATTGTCTACTGCCAGGAGGAGTTTCTTTCGGCCCTTCAGGGTTTAACCGAGCCGGAGGCTAAACGTAAGGTCATCGGGGACCTTTTTATCACTATCCAGGAGCGGGAGGTAAGGGCTCTGGGGCTGCCGGACAGCTACTTCCTGGCCCAGGGGACCCTATATACGGATCTGATTGAATCCGGCAAGGGGGTGGGGAAGAAGGCCCACCTTATCAAAAGTCATCACAATGTGGGGACCCCCCTGGTGGATGCCAAGCGTAAGGCCGGGCGGATTCTGGAACCCCTGGACCGGCTCTACAAAGACGAGGTCCGCCGCCTGGGCGCCCTTTTGGGGGTGGAGGGGGAGGTGCTGCGCCGGCATCCCTTCCCCGGTCCGGGGCTGGCGGTTCGTATCCTGGGAGAGGTGACGGCGGAGAAGTGTAATATTCTGCGGGAGGCGGACGCCATTTTTATCGAGGAGCTCAAGAGCCGCCGCTCCCCCGAAACGGGTAATTGTTTTTATGACGATATTTGGCAGGCCTTCGCCGTGCTATTGCCGATCCGTTCGGTGGGGGTGGCGGGGGACGTGCGGAAATACGGCTGGGTCCTGGCCCTGCGGGCTATTACCAGCGCGGACGGTATGACCGCCGATGTGTACCCCTTTCCCACCGGGGATCTGCTGGAAATTTCCACCCGCATTACCAACCTGGTTAAGGACATCGGCCGGGTAACCTACGATATTTCGAGCAAGCCCCCGGCCACTATCGAGTGGGAGTGAATGGGGCGGAGTACCCAGCTAGATAATTTATGCTATACCCATGCGGGGAAATTCCGTATTTCTTTTTGAAAATTTTGACGCCCTAACCGGAACGGGTCTGCGGGCGCCCGGCTATACCTGGTCGGCAAGTGTTTACATGATTCTTTGCGAAGAGTATCCTGAAACAGACGGGGGAAATAACCTTGGATGATCTGTTTTTCATAGGGGATCGCAAACGTTTAGTCCGCTGGGCCAGTTTTGAAAACCCTCTGGGGGAAAAGGGCCGGGCGGGAATGGACAACAGGGGCGCTAAAGGAAGGGCCTTTGGGAGCCTTGATGCGGGAACTTCCCTGGTACTCATGCGGGCAGAAGGATCCGGCGTGGTGGAACGCATTTGGCTTACCCTGGAAGAACGGGATCCTGAAATGCTTAGATCCTTACGGCTTGATATGTTTTGGGACGGGTCCGAGAAACCGGCTGTTTCCGTACCGCTGGGGGATTTTTTTGGGGCAAATTTAGGTTTACCCGTCAGTTTTGAAAACGCCTTTTTTTCAAATCCCGAAGGCCGTTCATTTAATTCATTTATCAAGATGCCCTTTCTTAAAAGTGCAAGAATTGTATTAACCAATGAATCTTCCCGGAAAATAAAACGCCTTTTTTATTGTATCCATTATGCCCTTTGTCCCCTGCCGGAACCGGCGCTTTATTTTCATGCCTGGTGGAATCGTGAAAACCCAAACAGGCTGGGCCATGACTATACCATTCTGCCAAAGATTGAGGGAAAGGGGAATTTTATCGGCGTAAACATGGGGGTTAGAACAAATTCGGGATACGAGGATAGCTGGTTTGGTGAAGGGGAGGTAAAAATATACTTAGACGGGGACGAATCGTACCCCACCCTTTGCGGTACAGGAACGGAGGATTATATCGGAACTGCTTGGGGGCAGGGAACATTCATCAACAAAACCCAGGGCTGCCTTATCTCCAATTCAAAAAAAGGATTATTTTCGTTCTACAGGTTTCATGTATCGGATCCGGTATGTTTTTACTCGGATATAAAAGTGCAAATTCAGGTAATGGGCGGAGCGGATAAATATAAGATGCTGAAGATCGCCGACAAGGGCCTTCCCATTGAAATTGTAAGCTGTGACGGTGAAAAAATGGAGCATCTTTATGGGAATAGCTTTACCCTTGATCGTAATTCGCCTGATGGCTGGTATAATTATTTTCGGGAAGATGATTTTTCTTCCACGGCATATTTCTACTATATGCGCCCGGCTGATGATCTTCCGCCCCTCCCTTCCATTGAAACAAGGGCGGCCGGTTTGATAAACGAATAGGAGTACACGGTGAAAGAATTTTCCGCATTAAAGCAGGATATGTTGAAGGGTTTTAATACCTGGTACAATAACAGCGTTCTTACCCATGTGCTTTTACCAGAAGGTATTGCCATAAGCCTTGGATTTAAATTTTTTAACACCGGACAGGTTCTTAGGGAAAGCCTGATCGGCCGTTTTGGCGACAGGGTTGAACAGATTCATCCGGGTCCCCGTTCTTATGACGGAACCTATACCGAGTTGAAATTAAGCTGTGCCGATCATGAGATGCTTGTCCAAAGCGCGGTGGTGGAGGATAACCAATACATCCTGGTTACGCCGGTGAAACAGGTGAAAAAACCTCCGGTGCTGTTAATTTCCGCCGCGGTACTTTGGAATAAAAGCGGCCACACCCTCCTTGACGGGGGGCGGCTTCTGGCCCGTACTCCGGGCCGGAACCTTGAAATTTTCAGCGACGGCGCGGCAGTCCGTCAGATGAACACGGGTCTTACTAATCCCTACCTCTCGGTTGAACTGTCAGGTCCCACGGCCGTTTCGACCGGCAGGCGGATCAGCGCCGAAGCCTTAAAAGAAATCATGGAAAAACAAAAAAGGCTGGTCCTGGAAGACTGCGGAAAATTTGGGGACCTGGCGGAAGCATACAATGCCATGCGGACCTGTCTTGCCTGGGATACTATCTATGAGCCGGAAAAGGAACAGATATGTTCGCCGGTCTCCCGGCTTTGGAATATAAACTGGGGCGGCTATGTACTTTTTGATTGGGACACTTATTTTTCTGCCCTTATTTCATCGATGGAGAATAGAGAACTTGCCTATGCCAACGCTATTGCCATCACCCATGAAAAGACCGAAGCCGGCTTTGTGCCTAATTTCGGCGCCGCCGATGACGATAAAAGCCGGGATCGTTCACAGCCTCCGGTAGGTTCCATGACGGTTCGGGAACTTTACCGGAAGTATGGGGAAAAGTGGCTTGTTGAATATCTCTTTGATGATTTATTGGGGTGGAACCGCTGGTTTGCGGAACACCGGAGGATTCCCAATGGGCAGCTCTGCTGGGGTTCCGATCCCTTCGAAGGAAAATTAGGAAGGCGCTGGGAAACAGACGGCATCAATGATCGGTTTGGGGCGGCGCTGGAGTCGGGGCTGGATAATTCCCCCATGTACGATGATGTACCCTTTAACCAGGAAACCCATAGTATGGAATTGGCCGATGTGGGGCTTACGGGTCTGTATATTATGGACTGCGAATGTCTGGCGGATCTTGCCGATCTGATTGGCAGGAGCGAGGGAGCGGAACTGCGGGAACGGGCGGAAAAATCAAAGCAGGGCTTGGATGAGATGTGGGACGAGGAATTCGGCCTATACTGCAATAAACGCCTTGATACCGGCCTTTTTAGCCGCAGAATTTCGGCAACCAATTTTTATGCCCTTTTTTCTGACAAGATCCCCGAAGACCGGATAAGGCGGATGATGGAGGAGCACTTTTTTAATCCAAATGAATTCTACGGTGAATATATGATCCCCATGATCGCCCGCTGTGATCCGGCCTATAAAGATCAGGATTACTGGCGGGGAAGGATTTGGGCGCCGACAAATTTTCTGGCCTATTTGGCTCTGCGCCGCCATGGGCTGGAAGAACCCTGTAAGGTCCTGGCGGAGAAAAGCCGGAATCTGCTCCTTAAGGAATGGCTTGAAAAAGGCCACGTCCACGAGAATTTCAACGGCGATACCGGGGAAGGATGCGATGTCCGAAACAGCGATAAATTCTACCATTGGGGAGGGCTTCTCGCCTATATCGCCCTGATGGATTCGGGCCATGCGGCAGGTCCTGAAAAGCCTTTGTTCGAAAAGCGCCCTTTATAACCGGGGTATAGACCGTCCGCCCTCTAATCAATAAAATCGCCTTAGGAGGACATACTATGGCGGGAGTTATCGGAACTGACGTGATCACCCAGGTTGCCCTGGTGGTGAGGGACATCGAAAAGGTCAAAGCAAAATTTGCCGCTTTTCTGGGGGTTTCCGTCCCCAATACCGTGGACGGCGGCAAGTACGAAGTAACGGGTACCGTGGTGTACGGCAAGCCCGCGCCGGAGGCAAACTGCCTTATGGCCTTTTTCAACGTGGGTCCCGGGGTACAGTTGGAACTGATCCAGCCCAATGGGGTGGAAAGCTGCTGGCAGGATTTTCTGGACCAGCACGGCGAGGGCTTGCACCACATCGCCTTTGGCGTTAAGAACATGGACGAAAAGATCAGGGCATGCCAGGAATTCGGGCTGAACTGTGTGCAGCGCGGAAAATACGGCAGCGGCGGCGGGGAGTACGCCTACCTTGACGGGCAGAAGGACCTGAAGTGTTTCATTGAACTGCTGGAAAGTTATTAGTGCCGCTGCCAGGAGAGGACGGCGGGAACCGGCCTCAAGCGGCCGGCCCATCAAAACCAGGGTCCCCCGGCGGTAAAAGGAACCGGCTGCTTTTTACCGCATCCTTTTTTTTCAGCCTTGCCAGCAACATCCTCAGCTTTTCCCTGGTTTACCTCCTAACGGACAGGTTTAACTTTAGTCCGGGTCAGGTGGGGACCTACCTGGCGGCCGGTTCCCTTTGCTACTTTTTGTGCTGCAACCTGTACCACCGTTTTGCCATCCGGCCCACCCTGCTTATCCCGTCGGCGGCGGCCCTTTCCCTGCTGTCCTCCGTGGTTCTGGGCCAAGCCGCTTTCCCCTGGCTGGCGGCCCTGGCCTACGCCCTTATCCAGGGGAGCGCGGGGTTTTTCTGGCCCCCCATCATGGCCTGGTTTACCCAGGGCCTGGACGAGACGGCCCTTAACCGGGATATTTCTGTTTTTAACCGCAGTTGGATGAGCGGCAACCTGCTGGGCCCCCTGGTGAGCGGCGCCCTGTACCACCGGAGCAGTAACCTTTGCTTCCTGGCCCTTAACCTTAGCTATGCCCTGGTCCTGGTAATGCTGGCCATCCAGGTCCGCCGGGAGCTCCGGACGGAAGCCCGGCCCGCCGCCGAATACGGCCCTTCCCCGGACCCCCGAAAAGCAGCCCCTATCCGCGCTCCGGAGATTCCCCTGGCCGCGGTCCGGGAAAAGGCCATGGACTGGTTTCGCTACCGGGGCTGGATTGGGGGCTTTTGTACCAATTGCTTTGTTGGGGTCCTCATAAACATGGCGCCCCTGCATATTCGGGACGGCCTGGGCTATACGGAACGGATTGCGGGGATGGCGCTTTTTACCCGCTGTGTTTCCGGGCTTATCGGATTTACCATCCTTGCCAAGGCCGCCTTTTGGCATTTTAACCGCCGCTGGTTTCTCCTGACCCAGGCGGCCCTGGCGCTCTGCGCCTTTGCATTTGTCCCGGCGGGGAACAGGGTACCGCTTTATTTTGGCATTATTTTTATCTACGGCTTTGTTCATGCCTGCTGTTACAACAACAGTATCTTTCACTCCAGCGCCACGGGGAAGAGCCCCAGAAAAAACCTGGCCCTCCATGAAATTTTTCTTTCCATCGGCAGCGCCGCCGGGGCGGCGGGCGGCGGTTTCTGCTACCAGCGTTTCGGCTTTGCCGGGACCTTTGCCGCCCTGGGCATCGTGATGACCCTGGGCATGGCCTTTTTCGTGCTGCTGGAATACCGCCGTCCTGGATGATGGCAGGGCTTTCCCAAAACTTCAGTTTTGGGAAAGCAACCTTAAAATTGGGGATATGATGAAAAAGACAAGCCTGGCGGGGGACCGTGCGGAGGACCGCTTGGTATCCAAGACCGATCGGCGGATTCGTTTCCGGGGCCTTATCGATTCCCTGGAAGCGGAAACTATCGAGGCCCAGGTCCTGGCTTCCGGCCTGGGGGAACCGTATTACTGCGGCTGCCTGGGGGAACTGCTGGCGGCCCTGCGCGGCATCCTGGCTGCGGAGGTAAAAGAGACGTCTTTTACCCTGCCGGACCTGTTCGGTTTTTCCCCGGAGGAGCTGCACCGCCAGACCCACAACCCGGCGGCCTCCTTCGGCCTTGCCGGCCACCCCCTGCCGGACTACCGCCAGGGCTCCCTGGCGGCCCGGCTTAACACCCTGCGCGCCCATGTGCGGGAGGCGGAACTTTACGCGGTGCGGGCCTTTTGCCCGGAGGCCGCGGCCGGGCCTGCGGAGGTCGCAGCCCGCCGAGAGGACCTGGCCCAGGCCCTTAACCGCCTTTCCAGCGCCCTCTACTGGCTCTACTGCCGCCTCCTGTCCAGCTGAAACCCGCGGCCTGTGCGCTTCTTGATCCATAATGTTTGTGGAGCCCGAGCCGCCGTCAGGCGGCGAAGCGTATACACTTTGTTATGTGCAATTGGTGTTTAATTTCTTTTTGTG
>JAISQJ010000150.1 GCA_031274285.1 Treponema sp.
CTCCAGATAAGCCCCACGTTGGCGACCGGTGTCCGGTTGTAGAGATACTGTTCGTGTTTCCGGTGCCACTCCAGTATCGGCAGATGCAGATCGAAAATACGCTTGTCCTCCTGGGCCGATCCGATGATGTGCCACCAGGGGCTTATCCCCCCGGCTATCCCTTCCAGCATCCAGAGATGCAGTTCCAGGGGCGAACTTGCGGAACGCCGGTAGGCTTGAAGCCCCCGGACATAGGAGGCGGAACTTTCGGGGATAATTTTATCCCAGCCGGCCAGTTGGTGGAGGATCACTCCGTTCAGGCTGTTCTGTTCAAAACCGGTAGTATCCCTGCTTTGACTGTCAACCATGAATATTTTAGTCCGTTTGGCTATTTCCCTTAAATCGGTAAAATGTCCGTGACCTATGGCGTTGGCCCCCACCATCCCCAGCCAGAGGCAGTCTTCCCCTCCGTGTGTGGTAGTTACCCGGTTGAATAGATCCCAATTGTCGATACGGCACTTGTAGTTCCACTGTATCCATTTACGGTACACCGGATCGTGGTAATCGGCGGTTTCCGGCAGTTCCATGCCGCTGTAATCCCGAAAGCTTTTTTTACAGTTGCCGCAATAACAGATATCCTTGCGGGGGATGCCCGTCCAGCTATTGTCGGTAAAGCCGTCGGGATGATACTTGTCAATGATCTCCGTTAAGACTTCGGGAATAAATTCCTTGTAATAACCGCTGTTAAGGCAGCTCAGGTAACGCCCCTGGGTGATAAAGGGGGAGCCGTCCTTATGGCGGGCAAACCATTCGCCCCTGGCCTGGTAAAAACCCTCGACCACCCGGTTTATGTCCATGCGGGTGGGATGGGTATATGGCACAAACAAAATGCGGAACCCTGAGAACCCAGGAGGAGTTTGCCGCCTTTTCTCAAAGGAAAGTGGACTCGATCTTTTGGCCGCGGCGGAAGCGGCGAACCGGGCGCGGATTCCTTTGACAAAAGATGGCGGTGGAAGATACGGAACCTGTTGATCCGGTATAGGACAACAACGGCCTGCGGAACAACGCAGGCCGTTTAAAAACAATCAGAAAATACGGTTATGCCGGTCTTATAAATCGAAACTACGCCCTGCCCAGTTCCTTCTTGAGAAACTTGAAGCTCTTGTGAAGCGATTCCCTGGTGTACTCATCCCGCTGGTCTTCGGGGATGTTGTCATAATTCATCCAGCCCTGCTCGATGATGATGTGCAGACCGTTAGCCATAGGGCTCTTTTTTGCCAAGATGTCCAGAATGCGGGGAATATTTACGCTGCCGTCACCAAGGGCGCAGCCGCGGGGCTGAAAGTTAACCAGGCCGTAGGGAGATTGGAAGTCTTCTATCCGCATGTCCTTGATGTGGGTTGTGATGGTGTAGGGCGCCAGAGCTTCGTTGGCCGCATCCGGGTTGGAAAAGAGGCAGAATTCGTTGGCCGTGTCCAGCGTGCAGCCGATGTGCTTAGAATTGACTTCAGCGAAAATTTCGGCGAATTCGGTGCCGAAGAAGTCCAGGTGATTTTCCTGAGCATAGTAGAGATCGTTGTCTTCAAAGATTTTTTTTGCTTCTTTCAGGTTGTCAACGATGAACTTAATATGATCTTTGAGGGGATAATCCCTGTTGTAGCGGGAGTATTTGACCTGCAGCTTGCCGTAAGCACCCCGGAGGATTTTGACACCCAGGAATTTGGCTGTCTTAATAGTTTCATTCAGACGCTGAACTATCTCGTCCCGGTAGCTGTCGATGAGGCTGCCCTCGGGATTCTGGAAACCTCGGCCAAAGATACCAGCACCCAGTTCTATCTCGATATCCAGAGTTTGCGCAAGTTCTTTTATTTCTTCCAGATCTTTCTGGGTAGTTCCGGGAAGCAGCATAGCCTGAACCGCGCCGCCGCCAAATTCCTTGGTTTTTTTTATGTGCCATTTCAAACGATCTATGGGACCTTTAATCTGATCTTTATCAGCGGGAGTAGCGGGATAGGTATAATCAGCCCCTACAAAACCAAGACGCCATGTGTCATAAATACTCATATCAAACTCCTTAAAAAATTATTTCAGGCTCCGGCCTGATTAACGCCTTACGAAACTGTAACCCATTTTTTCCATGTACTTTTATTAATTTCTACGGCTTGTTCCGCAGAACGAATTTTTCTACAACTTAAAATAATAAATCCGATAGGTTGTAATTATACAAACATTTTTAGAATTTGTCAAGTAGAAAAGACCAAAAAACGCGGATAACCGAAACGCGTTTATCCGCGCCATTTTCGCGGTTCTTAATCATCAAAGGCGCCATAAACGGTCTGGGCAAAACGCTTGGGCAGATCAGAATGGCCTCCCGGGAAGCGCTGTATCATAAAGACCATGACCAGGTCTTCCTCCGGATCGATGGCGTACCAGGTACCGGCGGCGCCGTCCCAGGCCCACTCGCCGACCGATCCGTTAATACCCGCCGCAACGGGATCGATCAGGGTACGCACGCCCAAACCATAGCCATAGCCGGCGATCTGTTCGAAAGAATAGGGCTTGACGTGGGGCATAACGTGTTTCCGGCGGATTAAATCGACGGTTTTGCGCGAAAGTATACGCTCATCGCCTGATTTACCATTCCGGAGCAACATCATCGCGAAGGCGCCGATGTCGTCCAGGGTAGAAAGCATACCCGCACCACCGCTTTCGAAGGGCGGCGTCTCGTCCAGCATTACTTTGTTAAACATCAGCCGATTGTTGAGCATACGGCCACTGATATTTTCCATACCCGGAACTGACGAATCGGGGGGCAGGGTATCGGGGATAAGGACGAGCTCGCCGGGCGACCAGCGATAGGTACCGGCCATGCGCTTGTATTTTTCGAGCGGAAGGTAAAAGCCCGTGTCCTTGAGACCCAAAGGTTTGTAAAAGACTTCTTCCAGATAGCGGCCAAGACTCTTACCTGAAATAGCGTTCACTAGGCCGCCGACTACATCCATGGAAAAGCCGTACATCCAGTACTCACCCGGGTGGAAACAGAGGGGAACCGTGGCTGCCTCTTCCATCATCTTCATGGCGTTCCAGTAGACACCTTTGGCCGCATCCTCGTCCCGTTTGGCCATAATATCCATAAAGGCCCGGCCGCCCGTGGAATTTTCGCCCGCATAGGGAATGCCCGAGGTCATGGTCAAAACATGTTCGACCGTAATGGGGCTTTTGGGCGGAACCGGCCGGGAAATACCGCGCTCGTCAACTTCGGCGACCTTGGTATCCTTAAAAGCGGGTAAAAATTCGTAGATGGGGTCTGAAAGCTTGAAAAGCCCCTTTTCGTACAGGGTCATGATCGCCACGGCGGTAAAGGTCTTGGACATGGAAAAAATACGGTAGATCGCATCATTTTCCAGTTTCTGCCCATTTTCAATATTACCGTACCCAAAACTCTTCCGGTACGCCGTTTCGCCGTGCCTGATAACGAGAGCGCCCACGCCGGCGACTTCTTTGTTGTCCACCAGACGCTGCAGATGAGTGTCGATGTTTTCAAGCCGTTTTTCAGAAAAACCGCTTGCTAAAACCATAGCTGCCTCCTGTAATTTCCCGCATCTTTGTTGGCGTTATTATCATAGAAAAAAGCCGCCAACCAGCATGAGCGGCTTTTTACAAAGGATCCGGTAAACTTACGCCTTGATGGCGCCGATCATGATACCCTTTGCGAAATGCTTCTGCAAGAAGGGGTAAATGCACATAATAGGCAACATAGTTACCAAAACCGCCGCCATCTTGATGCCCTGCTGGTTGGGTCTGTCGGTGATTTCCATACTAGAGGAGATCTCCATCGCGGTCTGGTTGTCGATGATGATTGAGCGCAACACCAACTGAAGGGGCTGTATGTCGCTGCGCCGGATAAAGATCATCGCTGAGAACCACTCGTTCCATTTATCCACCAGGAGGAAAAGGGTCAAGGTGGCCATGATCGGCAGCGATAGGGGCAGGATAATCCTGAACAGGATGTGCCATTCTGATGCACCGTCGAGACGGGCCGATTCAACCAGCGAATCCGGAAGAGTCTGGAAGTAGTTGTAACAAAGTATCATGTAGAAGGTGTTCATGCCCCCGACAAATATGACCGACCATAGGGTGTTGGTGAGCTTGAGGGCCCGGATGACCAGGTATAGGGGGACGATACCGCCGGAAAAGAGCATAGTAAAAAGTACAATCCCGAAGATGATGCCCCGCCCTGGATAATTGCGCCTGCTCAGGGCGTACCCAAAGGACGAACACAACAACAGGCTGAGGGGCACCCCTATTGCTATGATCGTAAAGCTGGTCCGGTAGCCGGTGACGATACGCGTGTCGGAAACAATCTCTTTATACGCCTTAAGGTCGATGACTCTGGGGAAGATGATGAGAGGCGAGGTGAGGTATTCCTTGTAAGTTGTCAGCGATACCGAGACGACATTGAGGAAGGGGATGACGACGAGCAGCCCGAAGACCGTCAGGACTACGAAAAGCACCCAGTCGATGGGTTCCCAGTGTTTTAGCGAGCGTTTCCGCTTAAATGTATTTGCCATATCAGGTAACCGGTGCCTCCCTTCGCCCTATCAGACCGCCGCCGCCTAGGATACGGAAAATCCGATCGGCGCCCAAAAGCAACGCCATATTCACCAGGGAACGAAAAAGGCTGACCGCGGTGGAGAACGAGAAGTCCGCCGCGGACTGGAACGTAATGCGGTAAATATATATATCCAGGGTTTCGGAAACCGTTTTGACAGCGGCGTTGTTCAGGTTGAAAATTTGATCAAAGCCGCTGCTCATCAGGTTACCCGCCGTCAAAATGAACATGACAATGATGGTGTTCATGATACTGGGTAGGGTTATATAAAGGAGTTTTTGAAATCGACCCGCTCCGTCCAGGTCTGCCGCTTCGTACATCTCCTGATCAATACCCGAAATAGACGCCATGTAGATGATACACCCGTAACCAGCGCCCTTCCAGATGGCGGTGATGTAAAGCATGGGGATGAAGATCGGCGGATTGCCCAGGAAGTTGATCGGTTCGAGTTTCGCCGCGATGAAAAGCTGATTTATGATACCGCGGCTTGACAGGGTGTTGGTAAGGATACCCGCGACGATGACCCAGGAGAAGAAGTGGGGAAAGGTGAAGATCGTCTGGAGAACCCGCTTATAACGCTGTGAACGGAATTCATTAATCGCCAGGGCAAGGATAATGGGGGCCGGGAATTCAAGACACATACGGCCCAGATTGATAGTGAGAGTCCGGGCTATTGAGCGCCAGAAGAAAATATCGGAGAATACGGATTTGAAGGTACTCAGACCGACCCAAGGACTCCCCAAAATGCCGAGATTGGCTTTAAATTCTTTAAAGGCCAGGGAAAGGCCCCCCATCGGCATGTACGCGAAGATCATGTACCAGATCAGCCCGGGAAGAAGCAAGGTGTAAATCATCCTGTTTTTCCAGATCGAGCTGATCGGACCGAAACTTCTCTTCTTCTGTAAAGCTACAACAGCCATTATGGTTTTAGACTACACCTCCTATTATTATTGCTGTCCGGAAAAAACTATTTCTTTATGGCATTAAGCTGATCCAGAACCGGCTGGATCATGGGCATCTTGTCGGCTACCCATTTTTTCCAGTTGGCTTCGATGTCTCCTGGGGCTATAATCAGGTTGGAGTATTCCTCAGCGTAGTTGTAGGTCGCCTGGTTCATCTCGCGGGAAGAGTAGAGGTACAGGTCCATGTCAGGTTCGGGAAGGACGGTCTCGTCATCGGAGAAGGCCTCGCGATCTCGGTACATCTTGGCGCAGAGATCCCGGGCCCACTTGGGATAGCCGGGGTTTACGAACTGGAAGTCGTCGGAGAGGATCTGCATATTGACCCAGATGGGGAGCATTGCCCGGTTGGTCCACAGGTCCTGATCGGGCCCCAGCAGGCTGATGGGTTCACCGTTATCCTGCATTTTCCAGTCTACGTCTTTGACGCCCAGACGGATTTCAAGCTGACCCGGTTCAGTACAGGAGTAATCCAGCATTTCCAGGTAGCGGGTGAGCTCAGCATCACTGACCTTGCTGGAGAAGACGTTGGCGCCCCAGAAGTTCTGCATCAGGGAGCCGTTATGATACTTGCCGTCTTCGCCCAGAACGGTGATCCACTGGACGGTCTTGAGATAATCGTCATAGGGGATGCCCAGATCGGTACTCATGCTCTGTTGCTGCCGGATCATGCCGACAGCCATGGCGGTCTGGTTGGCAACCGCCGAGATGCCGGCGGTATAGAATCGGGCCCGATCGTCGGGGTCCTGGAGGGTGTAAAATTCCCTGTCGATAAGGCCCTCTTTGTACGCCGCGGAGATCAGCTTGAGGGCTTCGAGAATCTTGGGATCCGAGGGGCCCCAGTGGTACTTGCCGTCTTTACCCTTATAGTACTCGCTTTTGTTGGCATAGCCCGCGTTGGAGAAGTTGTTCATCGCGAGCATGGAAACACCGTTGGTTGTAAAGTGAATGGGATAGAAAGGCTCCGGTACCTTGCCAGGGTTGGCTTTTTTTACTGCCCGGGCGTAATCGAATATCTCGCTGATCTTCATCTGTTCCTTAAGGGGATAGCCGGCGGCGATACCCCAATCGGCGCGGGCGACGAGGGTGATATGGTCGGTAATCTTTTTGGCCGGCCGGTGATCCGCCAAGAGAGGCCGGAACAGGAGGTAGGTGCCACCCACCAGGTCTTCTTCCAGTTTCGCCAGGGGCACATAGGTCTGACTCCGGGCCAGGTTGGGGTACTTGGACTTCCAGTCGTCCGGCAGTTTTTTTATCAAACCCTGCTGAGCGTAATTGATGAATTCACTGTGGTTGAAGTTGTACACAGACCACTCAGGCGCGTCGCCTGAGTTGATCCAGACGCGGATACGTTCGTCCCAGTTCCCCCAGGCGATCGAAGTTATGTTCCAGGTAACATTAAAACGCTCATTCCAGTTGATTGGAAATTCATCACCCTTGTTGTAATCCTGGGCATCGTCAATCTGGACACCCGCCCATTCGATGTCGTAGTGGGTACTGAAATCGCGGCCTTCGAACCATTCGGCGCCCCAGCCCCCCAGTTTTTCGGTGATTTCCGCCGTCTTGGTGTACCTGGCCGCCGACGAGGCAGCTTCCTTTTTGCTGCAACCGGCCGCGATCAAAAGCGCCAGCAGTACCAGTACCATCTTTTTAGCAGTATTCATACATCCTCCTAAAAATAATATTTTCCTAAAACACATGGTACAAGGCCCTTTCCCATCCGTCAACTTTTTTCTTTTTTATTTTTTCTCATTTCTTGCTGGACTTTTCTCAAAAATCAGCCTCTCCGCATATTACCACCCAGGACCCCGATTTTCCGGCCTAGCAGCCTATTGCGCTTCTACCGAGGGATCGACTAAAAGGGACAAGGATTGGCAGAGTCTTGCTGGTATTTCCCGAAGACTTGCGGAGATGGATGCCTGAGAACTGCATGCTCCACTTTATCATTGACGCCGTAGGGGAGCTGGATATCAGGAACCTTAGGAGCTGCGCAAGAATGACGAACCCCGCCGCAGAGCAGCGGGGCATCGTCGTTCTGCAAGGTATGGATTTTATGTCCTTAAGGTGAATAAGAACGGCAGTGGGGACGAGCAGTATCCGCTGGAAATGATGCCGGCGCTATTGATATATTGATACGACTGAATAGTGAGCCTGTCCCAAAACTGCAGTTTTGGGACAGGCTCTAGTTACGGCATTTTTAAAATGCCGAAGGGGGATGGGGGGTAAGCGGAAGACTTGGGCTTTCGCCCAGGTCTTTTCGGCGTTTCGCTCCGCGAAACGCCGGCCGCGGCCTAAAGCCCAAGGCTGGAGCGGAGGGGGGGCCCGGGCTTACAAAACCACGGGGTGGGTTTGTTTTGGGAGTTTGCCCGGGGCAAACCCCCGCCCGGCGGGAAATTGGCCGCGGTAGCAGGCCCCCCCTTCCTATTTCTTATCCGTAGCGCGCCCCTTGACTTAAAGCGGGGGCTTCCGTAGGATGAGGCCATGAGGTTTTTCCCGGCTATGTATCATTATCATCATCTTTTCTGAGTTTGGACCGGGCCGGCGCCGGTGGGCGTTATGCGGGATTTTACCGTGGGCCTTGAGGGTTCACGGTTTTTTTTTGAGGCGGGCAGTCGTGGAGCAAGGAGCTTGTATGAACCGGAAGGCGGAAATTACCAGGACGACGAAAGAGACGGACATAACGATAAAGCTGGACCTGGACGGCGGGGGGGAGGCCCGGCTGGAGTATCCGGTGGGTTTTTTGGCCCACATGCTTACGACCTTTGCCCGGCACGGGCTTTTTGATATGGAGGTCCGGGCCGCGGGGGACCTGGAGGTGGACCAGCACCACCTGGTGGAGGATACGGGGATGGTACTGGGTCAGTGTTTTGCCCGGGCCCTGGGGGACAAGCGGGGTATCCGCCGGGTGGGGAGTTGTCTCTACCCCATGGACGAGACCCTGGCCCGGGCCGCGGTGGATATTTCCGGCCGGCCCTTTCTGGTTTTTGAGGCCCCCCTTTCCGGCATTCCCCTGGTGAGCGCGGGGGCCGGTTTGGGTCTCGCCTCCTTCCAGGTTGATACGGTCCAGGATTTTTGGACGGGTTTTGTTTCCGCCGCGGGTAT
The DNA here is from genome assembly GCA_031274285.1 of Treponema sp. Lineage (GTDB taxonomy): Bacteria > Spirochaetota > Spirochaetia > Treponematales > Breznakiellaceae > JAISFT01. The sequence continues at coordinate 8,653 of JAISQJ010000150.1, forward strand.
GACAATGCACCTGGATATTCTGCGGGGCCGCAGCGACCACCACAAGATCGAGGCCCTTTTTAAGGCGGCCGCCCGGGCCCTGCGGGAGGCCTGCGGCATCGACGGCCGCGCCGCGGATCTTATCCCCTCCACCAAGGGGGTGCTGGCATGATTGCCGTCATCGATTACGGCGCGGGGAACCTGGGGTCGGTGAAAAACGCCCTGAAGCGTCTGGGGCTGGAGGCCTCTTTTGTCCGGGGGCCGGAAGAACTGGGCCCCGGCGGCGGTTTTGACCGGCTTATCTTCCCCGGGGACGGCCACTTTGGGACCGCCATGGCATCCCTGGAAAAATCCGGCTACGCCCGGGTTATCCGGGAATGGATCCAAGCGGACCGGCCCTTTTTGGGGATCTGCATTGGTCTGCAGCTTTTGTTTGATTCTTCCGAGGAAGCCCCCCCCGTGGAGGGGAAGGCGATTCCTGGCCTGGGTCTTATTCCGGGGGTGGTGAAAAAATTCCCCGGCCGCAAGGTGCCCCAGATCGGCTGGAACCAAACCCGGGCCCGGCCCGGCTCCCGGCTTTTCGCCGGCCTCCCGGAGAACAGTTTTTTTTACTACATCCACTCCTACTATGTGGAACCCGTTGATAAGGCTCAAAGTGCGGCGGAGGCGGAGTATTACCTGAACTACTGCGCGGCGGTGGAACGGGGAAACCTGGCGGCGGTGCAGTTCCACCCGGAAAAATCGGGGGTCCTGGGGCTTAAGCTCCTGGAGAATTGGACGCGCTTTTAGCGGCCGGGGGGAACTATGCAGGCAAAACGGATTATTCCCTGTCTGGACGTGGACGATGGCCGGGTGGTGAAGGGCGTGAAATTCAAGGGTATTCAGGACGCCGGGGACCCGGTGGAGCTGGCCCGGCGCTACAACGACGACGGCGCGGACGAGCTTACCTTTTTGGATATCGGCGCTTCCTACAAGAGCCGGGCCACCCTTTTGGAGGTGGTGCGGCAGGTGGCGGCGGAGGTCTTTATCCCCCTCTGCGTGGGGGGCGGTATCCGTAATGTGGAGGATATGCGGGACGCGATGAACGCCGGGGCGGACAAGGTTTCCGTCTGCACCAGCGCCCTGGCCCGGCCGGCCCTCCTTTCCGAGATGGCCCGGGCCTACGGGAACCAGTGCGTGGTCCTGTCGCTGGACGCCAAAAGGGTGGCGGGCGGCGGGGGGCCGGACGGGGCGGCAGAGGGGCCCCCGGTTTGGCACGCCTACTCCCACGGCGGCCGCCGGGACACGGGGATAGACGCGGTGGCCTGGGCGGTACAGGCGGTGGAACTGGGGGCCGGGGAGGTCCTCCTGAATTCGATTGACGCCGACGGTACCGGCGCGGGTTACGATCTGGAACTGACTGCGGCCATACTTCAGGCCGTGCCGGTGCCGGTGATCGCCTCCGGCGGCGCGGGAACCCTGGAGCAGATCGCCGGGGTGCTGTCATCCACGGGCCAGGGTCCCGGCGCCGACGCCGCCCTGGTGGCCTCCCTGCTGCACTTTGAAAAGACCACGATCCGGGAGATTAAACAGTACGCGGAAGCCCGGGGCGTCTGCGTCCGGTGGTAAATTCGCCCGCCCCCGGGCGCTCCGGCCTTGGCAGGGGCCTGCGGAGGGGGCATAAGGAAACGATATGGTTATTGCGTCAATAGACTTACAGGGCGGAAAGGTGGTCCAGCTTAAACAGGGTTCCGAGCTGATGTTAGAGCGGGATAATGCCCTGAGCCTGGCGGAAGAATTTGACCGCTACGGGGAGGTGGCGGTTATCGACCTGGACGCCGCTTTGGGCACGGGTTCCAACCAGGAGCTGATCGGCCCCCTGCTCAGGAAGGCCCGCTGCCGGGTGGGTGGGGGCTTACGGACCCCCGAGCGGGCCCGGGAACTGGTGGCGGCGGGGGCGGAAAAGGTCATCGTCGGCTCCAGGGCTTTGCGGAAGGGCGGTGAATTTGGGGTGGACGAGGAATTTCTGGCCCGGATGGCCGGGGCCGTCGGCCGGGAGCGGCTGATTGTCGCCGTTGACGCCCGGGCCGCGCCCGCCCCGGCGGGCCGGGGAAGCGGCGCCCCCGAAGGCGGCTTTGCCCAAGCCGCGTCTTCAAGCGGCTACGAAATTGTGGTGGACGGCTGGAAGACCCCCACCGGCCTCGATCTTATCGAAACCGCCCTGGCGGTGGAAAAATTTTGCGGTGAAATCCTTTTTACCTGCGTGGACCGGGAAGGAACCTTAAGCGGCATCGATCTGGCGCCGGTGCGGGCCCTGCGGGCGGCCCTTTCCTGCGGTATTACCGCGGCCGGCGGGGTAAGCACCCTGGAAGAAATCGAGGCTATCGCGGCCCTGGGCTGCGACGTGCAGTTGGGCATGGCCCTTTACACGGGAAAGATCAGCCTGGCGGATTGCTTTGTCCGCTCCCTCAACTGGGAGAAGGGGGCGGCCTTCAAGCCTGGGGCAGCGCCCGGAGCAGGCGCCGCGCCCCCCCTGCTTCCGCTTATCGCCCAAAGTCCCGACGGGCAGGTCCTGATGACGGGCTTTGCCGGCCGGGAAGCGGTGGCGGAAACTTTTAAGCGGGGGAATCTCTGTTTTTACAGCCGCACCCGGCACACCCTGTGGATGAAGGGGGAACATTCGGGAAACACCCTCAAACTGCTGCGGATGCGGGCCGACTGCGACCGGGACGCCCTTCTGGCCACCGTGGAGCCTGCGGGGCCCGTGTGCCACACCGGGGCCTTTTCCTGCTTTGAAACGGGGCGGCGCTACACCCTGGAGTTCCTCCAGGCCATTATCGCCGGCCGTTTCCGTGACCCCCGGCCCGGCTCCTACACCGCCACCCTGGACGACGAGCTGGTCCGGGAAAAGGTGATGGAGGAGGCGGAGGAACTGTGTCAGGCCCAAACCCGCGACGAACTGGTCTGGGAGGCCGCGGACCTGCTCTACTTCGCCACGGTCCTTTTGACCCGCGCCGGGGTAAGCGTGGCAGAGGTCCTGAACGAGCTTGACCGGCGGCACAAAAAATGAGCCGCTACTGGAACCGGCGGGTCCGTTCCCTCTCCCCCTATATTCCGGGGGAGCAGCCCCGGGACCGGCAATTTATCAAGCTCAACACCAACGAGAACCCCTATCCCCCCTCGCCGCGGGTGATCGAGGCGGTTCACCGGGCGGCGGGGGATAGTCTGCGGCTCTACCCGGACCCCTCCTGTAAAGCCCTGCGGGAGGCCGTGGCCGAGCGGTACCAGGTGAAACCGGAGCAGGTCTTTCCGGGAAACGGTTCCGATGAAGTCCTGGCCTTTACCTTCGCCGCTTTTTTTGAGGCCCCCGGCCCCGGGAGCCCCGGCGACCCGGGAAGCCCCAGCCATCCCGGAACCCCGCCGGTCCTCTTCCCGGATATTACCTACAGCTTCTACCCGGTCTACGCGGATCTGTGGGGCCTTTTTTTTCAAACCATCCCCCTGGAAGAAGATTTTTCTCTTAGCCCGGAAAAGTACCTCATCCCCTCAAGCGGGGTCATCTTCCCCAACCCCAACGCCCCCACGGGCCGGGCCCTGTCCCCGGAACTCATAAAACCCGTCCTGGATTACCAGGGGCGGCGCCATAAGGTCGTGGTCATCGACGAAGCCTACGCCGCCTTCGGGGGCCCCTCCATGGTCCCCTCCGTCAACGACTACCCCAACTTGCTTACGGTGTTGACCCTCTCCAAATCCGCGTCCCTGGCGGGGCTCCGCGTCGGTTTTGCCATTGGCCAGGAGGAACTTATCGAGGGCCTCTGCCGGGTTCGGGACTCTTTTAATTCCTACACCCTGGATCGCCTGGCCCAGGCCGCCGCCGCCGCCGCCCTCGCCGACCGCGCCTACTACGACGGGCTCACCCGCAAAATCATCGCCACCCGGACCCGGGTAGGGGCGGAACTGGCGGCCCGGGGCTTTACGGTGATCCCCTCAGCGGCGAATTTCCTGTTTATCCGCTTCCCCCGCATCCCCGGCGCCCGGGCCCTCGCCCAACTGCGGGAAAAGGGCATCCTCACCCGGCACTTCAACCAAGAGCGGATTGCCGATTTTCTCCGGGTAAGCATGGGCACCGACGCCGAAATGGACCGCTTCCTGAGCGCCTGCGAGGAGATCGTCAAGAGGTAACGCAAGGGTGACAGACTACTTGGTTTCCCAGGCCGTTTCCTTCAAGTTGGTTTTTATGTAGACCACGGCCCCCGCCAGGCAGAGCAGGAACATGAGTACCGAAAGCGCCGCGGCCCGGCCATAGTCCAGGTAGACCCCCACCTGCTGGTAGAGCAGGATCCCCAGCATCTTAGGGTTGTTGGGCCCGGTCAGGTAGGGAATAGTAAAACTCCCAATCTGGCCCATCAGAATAAACGTGGCCGCCACCACCAGGTCTTTCCCGGTGATAGGCAGGATGATACGCCAAAAAATAACCGGCCATGAGCATCCCGCGTCACGAGCGCTCTCTATGTAGGTATCCTCCACCTTGGACAGGGCCGCGGATAAAAGCATGGCCCCAAAGGGAACGGTAAACCAGAGGTTACAGAGTATAATCCCCTTTAGGTCAAAGAGCAGCCCCGGTTTATAGCTAAGCCCAAAGAGGCGCATAACCCGGTGGATAAATCCCGAATCGCGGATCATGTTCATCACCGCATATACCGCCGTAATACCGGGAATAAACCTGGGCAGCAGGTACAAACGGCCCATGATCCCCGCGATAGGACCGGTTGAAAAACGCAGGTACAGGGCTAAAAGAAAACTAAGGGCCATCCCCAAGATCATAGTGATCAGCGCCTCCGCCAGGGTAAAGCATAAACTTTCCCTGGCTTCCGGGCTGCTGAAAAAGTAATAGTAATGCTGCAGCGTCCACCCGCCCTGGCTGTCCCGGAAGGAACGGATGATGGTATCAACTATGGGGTATACCACCACCAGGGCCATCAGGGATACTGCGGGAAAAACCATCAGGTAGGGCCGCAGTTTACCGGATTTTTGCATCGGTACCGGCCCTACCTTGCCAGAACCCCTACTTCCGCTTCCCACCGCTGGCCTATCTCATACAGCAGCATACCGATGGAAAAATACCGTATTTCAGAAAATTCCGCGGCATTAAGCCATGCGGCGTTTTCCAGGTTCTTCAGGGTGGAAAGCGCTATCAGGGGAAATGCGTACATGCCGTTCCAGGCAATGGCCTGGGCTTCGGGACTAAGGAAATAATCCATCACCAGATAGGCCGCTTCCTTGTCGCCCCCGATTGAGGGCATACAGAAACCCGCCAGGGCGCCGGAAAAGGCGGGGGATATTTGGACAATTTCAATGCTTTGCGGCAGTACCCCCATACTCTTCTGTTCTAAAACCATGTTCACGTAGGCGGGGCACATATCAATCTCCTGGTTCGCCAGCAGCGTTAAGGTTCCCGCATTTTTATTCGGATATTGAACCCTGCCCGCGGTCTTATACAAATAGGGATGCAGTTCCTGTAATAGGGCGATGCCTTCATCCCATTCTGTTTTGTAGTTATCCCGCCAGATAGTGTCCCCCGACAGGGCGGCCTCTTCGGGCAGCCGGTTATAGACGGCGGTAACGGCAAAGGACAGGCCGGAGCCGCCGGTCAGGGGGATATTATAGGAAAACCGGCCCGGATGTTCCCGAATCCACCGGTACAATTCCTGATCTGTTTTGGGAGGATTCGGTACCACCGCGGAATTATAGGCCAGGTACACGGCGGTACCGCGGTAGGGAACAAAGATTCCCTTTCCGACCACCGGTTTAAACAGGAGATTGTTGTAGTTGGGGATCTTTGCCGTATCAATGGGATCAAACATATCCGCACCGGTCTGGCCCATAATGGCGGAGATCATCGAATCGTCTATGGCCAGGAGATCAAAATCGGTATCGGTCTGATCCGCCTTATAGGCCGCGGATAACCGGTCGTTAAGGCTCTGCTCGCTGGTGCCGGAAACGATAAACTGTATCTCCACCCGGGCCTTTTGATTATACCGGGAGTCCGCATTAAAGGCCGAGGCGATCTCTTCCAGGGATTCCCGGACCTCCTGGCCGCCGGTACCCCAGATAGTCACGGTGGGGATCGGGGCGACGGATTTTTTAGCTTTCTCGCAGGAAGCTAAACCGAAGGCCGCAATGCTCAGGCAGACGGCGGCGGCAAACAGGGTTGGCATTTTTTGCCTTTTCATCATACAACTCCATTAAAAAAATTTATTTGTCCCGGCGGCCTTAAAAAGGCGGGTCCGGGTAAAACGGTAACCGGTTCTTTGGCCCGGCGCGTAGTCCGCGGCCCTTTCTTTGGGGATATAGGCTTTAAGATTCTCCCCGCCGGCATCGCGGAGCAGCACCTGGGCGTAATGGCCCAGGGCTATCACCGCGGACACCAGGGCCTCTCCGCTGCCTTCCCCCTCGCCGCAGAGGACCACATCCTCGGGCCGTACCGCGGACACCGTATCGCCATGGGATACAAAATTCATCTGGCCGATAAATTCCGCCACAAAGCGGCAGGCGGGCTCATCGTAAATCTCCGTGGGATGCCCCACCTGTACGATCCTGCTCCGGTCCATGACGGCGATACGCTCAGAAATGGCCATGGCCTCCTCCTGGTCGTGGGTTACGAATAACACCGTCAGACCCGCCATGCTTTGGATACGCTTCAGCTCCTCCCGCATCTGTCCGCGGATTTTCGCGTCCAGGGCTGAAAAGGGTTCGTCCAGCAGGAGCAGGGCGGGCTGCAGCGCCAGGGCCCTGCCGATGGCGACCCGCTGCTGCTGTCCCCCGGACAGTTGGGAGGGATATTTTTTCCCGCTGCCCTCCATGTTTATCAATGCTAGAATCCGTTCCACCTCCGTTTTGATCCGGTCCTTGGGCTGTTTCCGCAGCCTAAGGCCAAATCCGATATTCTCAAATATGGTCATGTGGGGCCAAAGATTGTAACTTTGAAACACCATGGCGGTGGGGCGTTTTTCCGGGGGCAGGGCGCTGATGTCCCGGCCGTCCAAAATAATTGAGCCGGAATCAATGGCGCAGAATCCCCCCACGGACCTAAGCACCGTAGTTTTCCCACAGCCCGAAGGCCCCAGCAGGGTAAGCAGCTCCCCGTTTTTTATCTGTAGATTAATATCCTCCACCCCTTCGGCGGGGCTGTATTTTTTTGTCAGGCCCCGGATTTCCAGCTTAATTCCGCCCTTTTCCCCGGTTTTTTCCATACGTTCTTCCATGTTTTATTTTCCCTTTTGTCCTTACTTGCATCACATCTTTAAACCCCTGGACAGGGTTTCCGCGCTGATATATTTCCGGCACAGAATCAGTATGATAACCGCGGGGACCAGGAGGATCACCGCAAACACCGCCCCAGCCGTCTCCGGGAAGGATAAAATAAGGCCGTAGAGTTCGCTCGGCATGGTATGGATCTTGGGCAGCCCGATGAGCAGAGTCCCCTGGGCTTCTTCCATGGAACCCAAAAAGGTATACAGGGCGGCCACCACAATTCCCGGCCAGGCCAGGGGCAGGGTAATGTGCAGAAAAGCCCGCCAGGGAGAAGCCCCCGCGTCACGGGCGCTTTCCTCCTGCTGCCGGTGTACCGTGCGGAAAGCGCCGCTGGGTATCCAGACCATAAACATCATGGTATTTACGATATGGACCAGCACCACCCCCGTTAGGGTACCGATAAGGCCCAGCTTATAAAAAAGCAGGGCCATGGCGGTGTATATTCCCATCTTTGGAAAGGCGTTGGTGAGCAGAAAACTCATCCGCACCAGGGTACGGCCCCGGAAGGAAAACCGGGCAATAGCATAGGACGCGGGCAGGCATACCGCCAGGGAAATGAAGGTACTCAGTACCGCAATGCCCAGGGACTGGCCGATAGAGCTGACCAGCTTTGCCTTGGAAAAGATATAATCCCACCATTTTAACCCAAAGGTCCGGGGAATCGGGGCGGGGTACTCATAATTCCCCGCAAAGGAAAGCAGAATCATCTGTACCAGGGGTGCATAAAAAAAGAAAAAGAAGATCAGGAAAACAACATACTCCCAAAATTTATTTTTCCCCAGGGCATAGTAAAGCCGTTTCATAGGCTCTTTCCGGGGTAAAACGGCGCCCCAACCGCCAGGAGATTCTCAAAGACCGCTTCTCCTTCATAGAGTTTAAAAATGATCCCACGGGCGCCGGCAGGCAATTCCAGCGTGGTCTCGTTTTCCCAGTTAACCGTACTGATGCAGATTTCCCCGGAATCGGCGCGGATTTCCAGCAGGGGTTTAACCTGCCGCCATACCCTGTTCCATCCCTGGTGGGTGGAGGAATGGTCAAAATAAAGGACGGCTTTGCCCTCTCCGGCGCTCTCCGCCCTGAACAGGGGGCCCCGGCTTATAAGCACGCGCTGCCCGCGGATGGCGGCAAATATCGTATCGTTGGAAACCTCTTCGCCATCCTCCAGCATGATAAAGGAGGTCAGCCGCTCACGATCCCGGGACGGCGCATGAATATCCTTGCCGCTCAGCGCCGCTATGGGTAAACCCTGAAGAGCCAATCCTTCCCACAGGGCAAGGGCATCCCGGTTGCCGGAAAACCGATCTTCTACGGCGGTATTGAAAACTTCAATGTAGTCCACCGCGGTCCAGTCCTGTATGTTGAGTCTGCAGCGGCAACCCGACACTATAGGATCGCTGACACAAAAGGGGTGGGCGATACCGATGACGCCGGCGCCCCGGGCCCGCAGCTTATGAAAAAAAGGCTCAGGGTTCCGGGGATCAAGGTCCCGCCAGTCAGGCATCTGCACATGTCCTAATGCAAGGATATGTCCAAAAAGGGTAGTTACCTCGACCCCCGGCACGATATGGAGGCCCCTGTTTTCCCCCAGGGCCTTTTGGTGGCCTGAACAGGTATTATGATCCGTAATACCCAGGATTCCGAAATCGCAGGCCGCTCCGTATTCTATCAACTCATCCACCGTCATGGTTCCATCCGATTCGGTAGAATGGTTATGCAGTTCCGCTCGTTTATAGATCATCTTTTTCGCCGGTCACCCGTAAAATATATTCCGTGTTATCATTCAGTATCCGCAAGGCGCATATCACTACCCGTAATATTCCCGCCTGGGGCCGCCAGGGAATAAATCCCGGTGATGAGGCGGCGGCGGACAGGGCTATGTTTTTTTCTTTCGAATCCCGAAAGGCGCTCCCCAGGCACAGATCGTTAAAAAAGACCGCTAAATTCACCTCCGTTTTTGGAATGGTAAGGAGATAGTCCAGCGCTTGATCCGTGGGCTTTATATCCGGCACTGTTTCCCGCAGGGCCTCAAGGCATGATTGCAGAAACGGAGCCCTTTCCCCCAAGTATTCCCGCTTGTCAAAACAAAGAGAGATATGCAGCCGGTCCGCTTCTTCAGCGCAATATACCCGGTATTCGATATATCCCTGGAAACCGCTGTTTAGCTGCCCCCGCGTTTCATAGGCATAGAGTCTCATTCAAAAATTCCTCCCTCATGGTACTTAGGAACGGTACAAGAATGAACTTTCATCGCGTTAGGATATGCATACCGTTCAGCATTAATAAGTGCAATAAAAATAACGCTGTTTAACAGAGAATTGAAAAATATTTTACCTGGATAACACAGGGCTTGAAAAAAAGCAAAAATTCCCCCACCATGTTCCGCGGTTACAAGCCGGAGGATCGATCTATGCGGGTACTTACAGCCGGGGAATTTGATGCGTATTGGTCATCGCTTTTTATCCAGGCTCCCTTCGGGAGCCAAGCTCCCGGAGGAGGCCAGGCTCCTGGGGAGGCGGTGGACGCCGCGGTTCGGGATATTATCGCCGCGGTAAGGGCGGAGGGAGACGCCGCCCTGCGCCGTTACGCCGCCCTGTTTGATAAAAGTTCCCCGGAAAAGCTGGAGCTGGATCCCGGCGCCGCTCCGGAAGCCTGGGAGGAACTGGCGGCGGGGGAGCCGGAACTGGCGGCGGCCCTGGAACTGGCGGCCGGCCATATCATGCGTTTTTCCCTGGAACAAAAAAAACAATTCCATGATTTTGAATACGAGATGGAAGCGGGGCTCTTTTCCGGCCAGCGGGTGATCCCCGTGGAGCGGGCGGCGGTTTATGCGCCGGGCGGCCGTTTCCCCCTGGTCTCAACGGTCCTCATGGGCCTTATCCCCGGCATCGCCGCCGGGGCGGGGGAACTGCTCCTGGCCTCCCCGCCGGGGACCGATGGCCTTCCGGACCGGCGGATCCTCGCCGCCGCGGGGTTGGCGGGAAAACTGGGGGGAAAGACCCCGCGGATCTTCGCCATGGGCGGGGCCCAGGCAATCGCCGCCCTGGCCCTGGGGACCCAAACGGTGCCCCGCTGCGATCTTATCGTGGGACCCGGCAACAAATACGTGGCCGCCGCCAAGAAGCTCCTCTTTGGGGAAGTGGGAATCGACTTTATCGCGGGCCCCACCGATGTGCTGATCATCACCGAAGCCGCCGGCCCTGTCTCGGCAGCCGAACTCGTTTCGGCAGCCGAGCTTGTCTCGGCAGCCGAGCTTGTCTCGGCAGATATGCTGGCCCAGGCGGAACACGATCCCGATGCCCGCGCCAGGGTCCTCATCCCCGCGGGGGAGGAAGCCCTGGCCCGGGAAATCCTGGCCGCCCTGGAACGGCATCTGGAAAAGCTCCCCACCGCGGCAATAGCCCGGGCCTCCCTGGACGCCGGGGGACTCATCATCAGCTACCGGGACCGGGAGGAGGCCCTCCGCATTGCCAATACCATTGCCCCGGAACACCTGGAACTCCTGGTCTCCAGGCCGGAGGACTGGATTCCGGGGCTGAAAAACTACGGCTCCCTTTTCCTGGGCGCCCTCTCCGCCGAGGTCCTGGGGGATTACAGCGCCGGGATCAACCACACCCTTCCCACCTCCGGGAGCGCCCGTTTCACCGGCGGCCTTTCGGTCCGCCATTTCCTCAAGACCGTCACCACCCTGCGCTGCGCCGCCGGTCCCGGCTTTGAGGCGGCCCGCCGGGCCGCGGAATCTATCGCCCTGGCCGAAGGCCTCCCCGGCCACGCCGCCAGCGCGGCAGCCCGCGGTTAAGGAATACCGTGATGCGCCACGTAAAAAACTGACCAAAAGCGAGCCTTGACTTATTTTTGGAATTGGTGTATTATTTTTAGCTATGACAAATATTCCGGTACGGTCAAATTTTTCTAAAATTTCGCAGATATACACCAAATTTGGCACGGTTTTTGCTCTCTCTCTCTCTCTCTCTCTCTCTCTCTCTTGAATTCGCTTTTTTAGCACAATCTCCTAAAAAAATTTATCCAAAAGAGGCGCATGGCGTCTTTTAACTCTTTAACCAAACCAATGGAGGCGGCATTGATGAAAAAATTATCGAAATTTACAGGAGGTTTACAATGATCGAATATCAGAAACAGTTTGATGAAGATGAAAATCTTAAAATCATCAAAAAGTTCGACGGTTTACGGGTAACCGATGTTCGGGACGGGATGGACTGGATGGGTTATATCCATTACGGCACCGTGGATCACAGCATTCAGCATCTATGGCGCGATGTTAACACCGTCATCGGTATTGCCAAAACCGCGCGGTATGTTCCATTCGAAGGTCCCTCTCCGACTTGCATCGGTGATGAGTACACCCAGTGGGTGCGGATGTATTACAAGGAAATTTGTTATGATCCCTGGGGCCGGGAAATCAAGAAAGGCGACTTTGTATGCCTTGATATTGCCGGTCTTGATGTGGGGCTTCTGGGGTCAAACAATACGCTTGGCTGTACCAACAAGGGAGCGGTTGGCTTTTTGACAAACGGCGGAGGCATCCGCGATACGGACGAATGTGTCATCCAGAAGATTCACGTCTGGTCGAAGTTCCGTTCACAGCCAATGGACCAGGCCCGCATCCGTTTTGTCGAACAGGATTGCGTCATCGGGATTGGCGGTGTGGCAATATATCCCGGAGACGTAGTAGTCGCCGATGGTGATGGCGTTGTTGTCGTACCCCGTAAAATGGTAGACGGTGTAGTCAAATACGCCTGGCAGGAAGCTTCGGGCGACAAGAAGGCCCGAAAACAGATGTACGAAGAGGCCGGTATACCCCTTGATCATACTGTTCAGATTTAACCTTATAAAAAATGAAAACGCCCGGCGTATACCGGGTACGATATTTTCGCGGAGGAAAAATCATGTTTAAGAAAATTTCTATTTTGTTGCTTTTGGTTTCCATTGCCTTGCATGCTTTTGCAGGCGGCCAAACACAGAAAACACCGGGTGAAACGGCTGCAGGCGGAAAGACTGAAATCCGCGTCTATTGGTGGGGCGATACGGTACGGCATAATCTTTACAACCAGATTCTTGATGAATTTGAAAAGGCGAATCCGAATATCAAGACGATTCGGGAACCCACCAGTTGGGCCGATTATTGGGACAAACTAGCGATTCAAACCGCCGGCGGCAATGCCCCTGAATTTATGGGCATGCATCAGCAGTACGCATCGGACTATCTGCCCCGCGGTGTCTGCGAACCTCTCGATGACTATATCTCCAGGGGTATTTTGTCGACAAACGGCTGGGAACAGGGCACCCTTGATACCGGTAAATATAATGGGAAACTTTACATGATGGCTATGGGCGTTACCTTCTCCAGCGCCTTTATGAACAACGGTATCTTTAGGGAAATCGGCGTAACGCCTCCCGGATTTAACTGGACATGGGACGATGCCAAGCGCATTGGTTTGCAAACACGTGCCGCGTTAGACAATGCCGGCAAGAAAAATGCATATATGTTGACCGACCTTTCCGGCGGCATCAACGAATTTCGATACTTTGTCCGCCAGCGCGGCAGGGAAGTCTATGGCGCCAATGGAAACATCTCCTGTACCGAGCAGGATGTAAGCGATTGGTGGACCATGTTCAAGGAATTCAGGGATCAGGGCATTATCCCTGATGCCGAGACGCAGGCTGAATTCACGGGTACTGTCCTTGAAGACGGCCTTTTTGCCCGGGACAGGGTACTTATCGCCTGGGTCCCCGTAAATCAGTTTGCCTTGTATAGCAGGACCTTTCCATCCAAAGATATAACCATTATCCGCCATGCCTCAACAGCAGGCGGGAAAGTCGGCGAATGGCCCGAGGGGGCCCATTTCGCGGTAAACGCCAGGTCCACACAGCCCAAGAAAGACGCTGCGGCCGCTCTCATTAACTTCTGGGTAAACGATCCCAAATCTCTGGCGCTCTTCAAGCTGGATCAGGGCGTTCCCGGCAACCTGAAGGTTGACAACGAGGTCGTTGTACCACTGCTTGATGAATACCAAAAAGCCATGTACGACTTTGTTATGCAGCTTTCCCAGATAGCCGGTCCAACGATCAATCCCCCGACCGGCGCTTCTGAAATCCAGACCCTCTTTCAGACCATTGCCGAACAGATCAGCTACAATGTTATTACTCCTGCGGCAGGCGCGAGGCAGTTCATGACCGAAGCTAATGCCATTCGGGCACGGGCAAGATAACGACAATTTTGAATTTTTTAGACACCTTCCATATCTATATATGGGAGGTGTTCTGTACGGCAGCTTATTCATATGATAAAATTATTTGAAATATAGGGAAGGAAATGAAGAAAAAAGGCGGATTAGCCATCAACAAACCCTGGGAGGCATACGTATTCCTGGCTCCCTGGATACTGGGACTCTTGGGATTCACCATAATTCCAATGGCGATGTCTTTATATTTCTCATTCACTCATTATGATATGGCCAACCCGCCGATATGGATTGGCCTTGATAACTTTAAGACTATGTTTGCCGACAAGCGGATGATAAAAAGTCTCCAAGTTACCACAACCTATGTGTTCGCGGGGCTGCCTTTTCAGCTTGCATTTGCCCTGCTCCTTGCAGTTATTCTGAAAAGAAATCACAAGGGCGTCAGAATTTACAGAGCTATTTATTACCTTCCTTCCCTGTTAGGCGGAAGTGTTGCAGTCGCCCTTTTGTGGAGAAATATATTTGGCAAGGAAGGCGTTGTAAATCAGATCCTTGCGGTATTTGGTATAGTAGGGAAAAGCTGGATCGCCACTCCAAGCACCGCTCTTAGTATGCTTGTATTGCTGCAAATCTGGCAGTTCGGCGGCTCCATGGTTATCTTTCTCGGCGGGCTTAAAAACATAAGTACCGATTACTACGAGGCGGCGTCCATAGACGGCGCCGGTAAAATCACTAGTTTTTTTAGGATAACAGTACCGCTATTAACCCCAATGGTCTTCTTTAATGTTGTGATGGGGATCATTGGCTCCTTTCAGGCATTCACTTCATCGTTTATCATCTCGGGTGGAAACGGAAGCCCGTTGGATACTACGCTGTTCTATACCCTTTATCTGTACATTAAAGCGTTCAGACAGTTTAATATGGGGTACGCTTCGGCAATGGCATGGCTGCTTTTGGTAATAATCGCGATTTTCACTAAATTATGTTTTATGTTCGCCGACAAATGGGTTTATTACGACGAATAAGAAGGCGGAAAAAATGAAAAGAAGTACAAAAGGCGCACTTTTTTACCATGTTTGTATAATTGTTTTTGGGTTGTTTATGCTGTATCCCTTGCTCTGGATGCTCATGGCATCATTCAAAACACAGGAAGAGATATTCACTAGTTTCAATTTTTTCCCCAGGAGTCCAACCTTCGAAAATTAGTAACCGTTCACCGAGTTTAATATAAAACGACTTGACAAAATTTAAACAATAAAGCAAGCTGAAAGAGTGATTTGGGAGAAAGTCGCGGCCGAACGGTTAAAAGTCATTGAGAAGCAGCAGGAAGAAATAGAAGCGCTCAAGAGACTGGT
>JAISQJ010000160.1 GCA_031274285.1 Treponema sp.
CCCCCCCCCCCCAACACTATCGATCATCTTAATCGCCTTATCGTATTCAAAAAGCAGAATATGCTGTTCAAGGCGGGAGATAAAACCCTTTACCGCGGCGTTCCGTCCGCGGGTGTCGATACCCGAAAGAAACATATCCACCCCCTTTGTGTCCAAGGCGTCCAGGGCATTCCTGAGCACCCCCAATCCAAGATCGGCAAGGTCCGCGGGGAGTGGTTCTTCATCCTCCGCCCCGGCCTTATCTGTCCCCTGTTCTCCAAGCGAAGAACGAATGTGCCGTAAAAGCTCCTCCAGCTTTTCCAGCAGCGTACCGGTTTTTTCCCTAACAACGCCGAGGTCTCCGCCGCGGCCCGCGGTTTCCAGCTCTGCCGCCAGGTCCCCCAATGTAAGGGCGCCGATACTGCGGGAAGCCCCTTTTATGGCGTGGACCATGGTGGTATAAGGGGGTAGATCTCCCTTTTCGGCAGCTTCCCGAATCAGGGGAATCCGCTCGTCCACGTCCCCACAGAAGTATGAGAGAATACTGGTATAGGAATCAAGGGAACCGCCGGCGTTCTGCAGCCCCGTCTGTAGTTCCACACCCGGTATGGCGGGGAGCGGGACGGTACTGGCCGGGGAAGGCCCGGTTTCGGCGGGGGGCGTACCGGCGGGGCCGGGTTTTTGCCGTTTTTCCTTGGGGATCCAGGTTTCCAGAATCCTGTTCAGCTTACCCACGTCAATGGGCTTGGCAAGGAAATCGCTGATGCCGTTTTTCAGGAATATTTCCCGCTGGCCCGACATGGCGTTGGCGGTAAGCATGACAATGGGCAGGGACCGGTAATAGTTATCGTCGCTCCCCTCGGCCCCCTGCCTGCGGATAATCTCCGTGGCCATAAGGCCGTCCATTTCCGGCATCATGTGATCCATGAACACAAGGTCGTAGCGGTTCCGCCGGATAAGGGCCAGGGCGTCCGAGCCGGAAAGACAGGTGTCAATCTTCATGCCGTAGGGTTTCATCAATTCCTCTGCCACCCGCAGGTTGGTGGGCAGATCGTCCACCACCAGGATTTGCACATCCGGGGCGGTAAAGCGGACCCGGTCTTTGCGGAAGGATTGCCGCTCCGTTTCCGTGATGCCGTTAAGGATATTGGCAAGAATGCAGGAATAGATCGGCAGATGGACGCTTCCCGCCTTGTATACGCTGGACATATCATCGGTGTTCAGCATGACCATGAGTTTTATAGGCGAGCCGGAAGCCTCCCAGCGGGAAATACACTCCGAGGCGTGGCGGGCGGGAACAAAGGCGTAGTCAAATGCATCCCCCTGGATACTCTGTATAAAAGAGCCAAGGTCCCAGGCGCATTGGGGCTGCACATTAAGGCTGTTAAGGGCGGTAAGCAGGGACTGCAGATAGGCCGGCCTGTCTTCGTAGATCAGCACCCGTTTGCCGGGATCCTCCAATTGGGCAATGGGCTTGGAGTTGCTGTAGGACTGGATGATCGCCGCGGTAAAAACCGACCCCTTGCCGTAGGCGCTCTCCACCGTGATGTCCCCCTCCATGGCCCGGCAGAACGCATTGGCGATGGTAAGTCCCAGGCCGCTGCCTTCCACCCCGTGGTTGAGTTCCGTATCCAGCCTGGTAAATTCGCTGAACAGGTGTTTCATGTCCGCCGGCTTAATGCCTATCCCCGTATCCTCCACGGTAAATACAATTCTTACCTGCCTGTCGCCAAAGGCGGAAAGGGGGGCTGGCTGCCTGCCAATGTTCAGTCTTATGTACCCCAGCTTGGTATACTTTATGGCGTTATTTAATAAATTGATTAAGATTTGCCGTATCTTTACCTCGTCCCCTATGAGTTCCGCAGGAATACTGCTGTCCATATTGACAAAAAAATCTACCGGCTTATCCAGCAGGCGCATGCGGGCGATATTAAGGACATCGTTTATCATGGATGCCAGGTTATAGGGATTGGATTCTATCAGGATCCTATTGGTTTCCATTTTTGCAAAATCAAGAATGTTATTGATGATAGAAAGCAGAATATTCCCCGACTGCTTAATGATGGATACATCTTCGTAGACATCGGCCTTTACATCTTTGCGTAATATTATTTCCGCCATTCCTAAAATTGAATTAAGGGGAGTGCGTATTTCGTGGCTTACCTGGGCCAGGAACGATGACTTGGCCCTGTTTTCCTCATCGGACTGGATCTTGTCCCTGGAAAGGCGCAGGAGGAAGTAGCAGAGGATGATCATCATGAATATGCAGATAAGTGAAAATATGGCCGACATGGTATAAACGCTGCTGAAATACTTCTTTTTGGGGAAGGCCAGCCCCGCATACCAGCCGGTGGAAGTTTTCCGGTAAAAGGCCACCACATTTTCATCCTGCACCGTGTTAAGGGTTACACTGCTTATGGCCTCGGTGCCCTTGTACAGCCGGTCCTGCAGGTTCTTATACTGGGGGCCCATGAGTTCCAGGGGGATATCCTTATAACGGGGGTCAGGATAGGCCATAAAGCGCAGCCGGCTGTCGGCGGCGGATACGGGGCCGATCAGATAGCCATAGCCCCCTCCCTCGGCCTGGAAGGCCACCACCGATTCGGCAATTTCCCCCAGGTTTACGTCTATACCCAAAAATCCGTAGTCTTCTTTATCATCTCCCGTGAGCATGGTAGCAATGGTGATAGTCTGATTTAAAGACCTGGGACTCTGGTACGGGGGGGAGATGATTATGCTGCCCGGATTGGCCGTGCTATACCAGGGCAGCTTTTCTACCGCAAGATCCGCCGGGGGGGACCATTGGTGGCCGCTGAGGTAGGTTCCGTCCTTGTACCAGAAAATATCCTGGTAGCCCGGAATGTGGTTATCGGTAAAAATAAAGACTTCGTTAAGGGAAGTGAGGTAACGCTGCACCTCGCCGGTATCCAGGTTTGCTTTGCTGTCGATCTGCTTCTGTACCATGGAGACGGCCGCGCTCATCAGGATGACTTCGGATTCCCGCAGATTCGCCTGTATCCGTTCTTCCGCTACCATCAGCATCTCTTCGGCATGTTTGACCATATACTGCTGCACGTATGACCCCGCCCAGGCGCATCCAAAGGTGATTACGAAAAGGAATATGGAGCATACAATGAAAAGTTGAATGGAATTTTCCTTTAGCAGAGTCTTGAAGTCCATTTTTGGCCCAATCCTTGTTTTTTTAGGGCTAAACCCCTCGTTCCGGGGGTATGTAATAATGCGTTCCTCATTATACCACCGGTTTTGTAAAAAATCATCAAGGTTTGTGGAAAAAAGGACAAACAGGCGGTATATTTGTAGAGTTCCGATGGAGCATTTTCTTAGTCAAAAGCGGAACGGAGTAACCAATGGAAGCTGCCAAGAAACGGATCGCCCTGGTCGATGACGACATAACCAGCCTGGCTTTGGGCAAGGGGATCATGGCTGAACAGTACGATGTAGTGACCATACCTTCCGGTGAAAAGTTGTTTCAATTTTTAGAAAGAGTCCGGCCCGACCTTATCCTCTTAGATGTCGATATGCCGGTGATGAACGGCTACGATACCCTGAGGAAGCTTAAATCCCGGCCCGATACCCAGGATCTGCCCGTTATCTTCCTGACCAGCATGAGCGATACTTCCAGCGAAATAGAGGGCCTTAACCTGGGGGCGGTGGACTACATCTCCAAGCCCTTTTCCCCGCCTTTGCTGCTGAAGCGGCTGGAACTCCACCTGAAAGTGGTTTCCCAGCAGCGGGAGCTGATAAACTACAACAACAATCTTCAGGACATGGTAAAGGCCCGGACGAAGACCATCCTGGACATGCAGAACTCGGTTCTCAAGATTGTGGCGAACCTGGTTGAAAGCAGGGATGAGATAACCGGAGGTCACGTGGAACGTACCCGTCAGTACCTTTCGATTCTGCTGGACGGCCTGGTCAAGGCGAACCTTTATACCAGCGAGATTGCGGACTGGAACCGGGACTTTTTCCTCCAGTCCTCCCTGCTTCACGATGTGGGGAAGATATCCATACCCGATAAGATACTTTTGAAGCCGGATAAACTTAGCCCTGAAGAGTTCAACGAGATGAAGAACCACACCATCTTTGGGGTACAGATCGTCCAGGCCATGCAGAAGGAGACCCCGGAGAGCAGCTTCCTGTCCCATGCCAAGATTCTGGCCGGCTACCACCATGAAAAATGGGACGGCACCGGGTACCCCTACGGCCTCAAGGGGCAGGACATACCCCTGGGGGGGCGGCTTATGGCTATCGCGGACGTGTACGATGCGCTTATCTCAGTCCGGCCTTACAAGAAGCCCTTTACCCACGAGGAGGCCGTCCGGATCATCGTAGACGGCAGGGGCGTCCAGTTTGATCCCAGCCTGACGGACGTGTTCATCGCCGTTTCCGGCCAGTTCAACGATGCGGCCTCTGCGGTTACGGGAAACATGTTCGGTCAGGGCGGAACCTAATACCGCCTGGCTGCGTACTCCACCCAGCCCCCGGCCTCCACCAGGGCCCTTTCAAAACCCTCCAGGGTAAAGGGGACCCTTTTTTCCCTGCCGCCGGAGCGGAAGATAAGCAGGGCCTTTTCGATATCCACCGAAAGGGTAGTAGGCTCCGCTCCGCCGCCGGCCGCTCCCCCCGCCTTTCCCGCCCCGCCGCCGGCCTTTCCCGCGAAGTCCCGAAAAAGCTCATCCAGGGTTTCCCGGGGCAGCTCCGCGGCGATCATCCCGCAGTTGTACATATTCTGCCGGAAGATCCGGGCGAAACTTTCGGCGATAACGATGTTAATGCCGTTCATTTCCAAAGCCCAAGGGGCGTGTTCCCGGGAAGAGCCGCAGCCAAAGTTGGACCGGGAAAGGACCGCCCCCTTGCCGGCGATGTCCCGGCGGGGATCAAAACCCTCAAGCCGCAGATCCTCCAGCAGGTTGGGCTTTAAGGCCTCTTTGGAACTTTCGTTTAAATATTTCGCCGGAATAATTTCATCGGTGTTAATATCGTTGCGATCCAGGAACAGGACCGTTCCCCCGAATGTTTTCATATTCCCTCCTCACTGGTAATAGTTCCCGCCACCGCGGTGGCCGCGGCGGAGGCGGGACTCATCAGATGAACCATCCCCCCCTTGCCCATGCGGCCCCAGAAATTCCGGTTGGTGGTGGAGGCGCAGACCTCCCCCTCCGCCAGCACCCCGTTGCTCATCCCCAGACAGGCGCCGCAGGTCGGGTTGGTCACGCAGAACCCGGCGTCCAAAAAGATCTTAATAAGCCCCTCGTCCAGGGCCTGGTTAAACACCGCCGTGGTGGCGGGGGCCAGCACCCCCCGGACCGAAGCGGCGATCCGGCGGCCCCGCAGCACCGCGGCGGCGGCCCGTAAATCCTCGATCCGCCCGTTGGTACAGGAACCGATGTAGACCTGATCCACCGGAGTCCCCTCGAGCTCCCGGATAGTTTTTACCTGGTCCGGCTTGTAATCCACCGTGGCGCAGGGCTCCAGATCCCCGCAGTCCAGGTCCACGGTTTTCGCGTAAACCGCGTCCTCATCACTCCACCATACCTTAAAATCTTCCAGGGCATCTTCCTTGGTGGCGTAGCTCCGGTCCCCTTCCTCCGTTTTCCCCCCCGCCGCCTCCGCGCCCTCCCGCCGGATAAAGGGCCACAGGTAATCCACCGTGGTCCGGTCGGGCATACAAACCCCGCTGGTGGCCCCGGCCTCCACCGCCATATTGCAGATAGTCATGCGGCCTTCCATGCTTAAATTTTCAATCACCGGGCCCCGCAGTTCCAAAACCATACCCGTGGCCCCCGCCACACCAATCTTCGCGATAACCGCCAGAATAACATCCTTGGCATAGACCCCCTTCTTAAGGGACCCCGTCAAATTAACGCGGAGGGTCCGGGGCTCCCGGAAGGCGCAGACCCCCTTGAGGATCCCCACTTCCAGGTCCGTGGTGCCCACCCCCGCGGCAAAGGCCCCAAAGGCCCCGTGGGTACAGGTATGACTGTCCCCCATGATCACCGTAAAACCGGGCCGCACAAAACCCTTCTCCGGGAAAATCGCGTGACACACCCCGTTCCGCCCAATGTCGTAAAAATCCCGGATCCCCTGCCGCCTTACCCAGTCCCGCAGCACCTTACCCTGGTCCGCGGTTTTACTGTCCTTGGCGGGACTCACATGGTCAATCACCACCTTGATCTTCCCGGTGTCAAAGACCCGGTCCAGACCCTTGGCTGCCAGATCGTTAATGGCGATAGGGGTGGTAATCTCGTGGCAGAACACCCGGTCCAGCTTCAGCACCCAGGTATCCCCAAAAGGCCGGTCCGCCTTGTGGGCCTCAAAGATCTTCTCCGCCAATGTCTTTCCCATAGTTCGCTCCTTATTCCTTGTATCGATAGGTCCCCGCCGCCTACCCAATGTCGCCCTTGGGGGGCGTAATGACCCAGATCACCCGCAGCTTTTCCGCGCCGGCATTGGAAAGCGCATGGGGGGAGTCGGACCTAAAACTTACCGAATCTCCCGGTCCCAGGGTACAGTTCCGGTTTCCCACCGTCAGTTCCGCCCGGCCGCTTTCCACCATCCCCAGTTCCCAGCCCTGGTGGCCGTATTCGCCGTTCCCCGTCCTGGCCCCCGCTTCCAGGGTGATACGGTAAGCTTCGATCCCCACATCCCCCTTCATCTGGGCCAGGCGCTCGTAGAGGACCCCCGGCTTGGTAATGGTCCCCCCCTCCCCGGCCCGCAGCACGGTAAGCTTCCGGTCCCGCTTAAGGTCCGCAAACAGGTACTCCGGGTCCAGATCCAGGGCATCCGCGATGGACAGCAGCGTATCGATAGCCGGTGACACCCGGTTCCGCTCAATCTGGGACACCAGGCTCTCGCTTACCCCCGCCTTTTCCGCCACTTCCCGCAGGGTTAAGGCCCGCCGCTCCCGGACCGCCCGGATCTTTGCCCCCAATTTGCCCCGGCCCTTGTCTTTATCCATACTAAAGAGACTGTAGTATAAGTTAAGCCCCCGGTCAAGGACAAGCGGCGCGATACGGTTTGTTAGGGCGCATTTTTTCACCCTCGCCAAAGATTGGGACTCCCCGGAAGAGGACGCCGCGTGGGCTCTTTTGTAAAAGGCGACTTGGTTAGCTTTTTAGGGATTTCCCGTGACTTGCCTCGGGGTATGTTGATTGTTTGCGATTTTTCAATAATAGATATCCAAATATACTGATACATAAAGCGCCTAAGACATCGACAATTAAATCTTTCATGGTATCTACCAGCGCCGGGTGTCCTATAAGAACCGTACCGTCAGGGAGATTGTATTGCTGCATATTCAAGTCAAAAAAGACATCCATGGCAAATTCAATTATTTCCCATATCGTATCAAGCATTATGGCGAAACAGAAAGAAAAAAACGCCATAAACCAGTCACTTAATCCCAGGTTGATTTTTGGACTTTTATTGATAATATCGATGATACAAAAACCAAACGCGCTCAGCATAATTCCGCTGAATGTATGTAAAAGCGTGTCCCAGTGAAAAAATTTTTGATAGTACCCGCGTACCTGGCCCAGAATTATCGCGGCGTATATAAAGAATACAAATATGACATGCATTGCCCCCGGAAAAGACATTTTAAGTTTTCTTTCCAATGCGGAAGGCAGAAAAAGGACTGCTATGCCCAAAATACATTGAAGCGTAATTTTAACAAATTCCCTTTGCGAGCGATTATGCAAAGAGAATGAGGCGTTGCCGGAAAGGACAATGCCAACAATTCCATAAACAAACGATATGACGAGTAAAATCAAAATGATGCCGGATATTACTTCATGCGCCCTCGGTTTAACCATTTTCAGCCCTTTTGCTCCCAATTCTGTCCTGTATATTTTGCATTTTTAGGTCGAGTCTTATACTTTCCTCGGCACAAATTTTTAATTCCCCCGAAATACTTTTTTCCAATTCCTCGTCTATATTTTTCTTGTAGTGTAATTTGTGTTCAAGGCTTGCCCAAAAATCCATGGCAATGGTCCGCAGCTGTACCTCGACTTTCATCAACCGTTTTTCATTTTGCAAAAATATTGGCGTTTCAATAATTAAATGAAGGCTCCGGTATCCGCTTTCTTTAGGATGAGTAATATAATCTTTCTTATCCACTAATTTGACATTAAATTTTGTTTCAACTTCCATTAAAGCGCAGCGATAGTAAGACATTATTTTTATAAATGGCGCCATTCCCTCTTTGAGAAGATTAAAGGCTCCGTCTTCTAATTCACCGGCAAGTTTAAAAAATTGAACCATTAGTCTGTCCTTGTTATTCGCGCCGGATGCAACCGCCTTTTACGAACAGCATAGTCCGCCCTTTGGGGCTAAAGTTATTGCTTCATAAACAACCGTATATTCTTAGTAGTTACATTTTAGAAAAATTTCAAGTGGAATGAGGCTTTCCCAAAACAGGCAGAAACCGGTGTCTGTCGCCCTTGCGTTACCCAGGCCAAAGGAGGATACACTTGATGATGTTCACCAGCACGGCAGGAACACAGCGTAGTAATTTTCTTTGGGGTCCTGGCCGGTAAACTCACAGCGGGGCCCCCCTTAGGTTCCCCCCGCAGTGGGAACGCAAAGGTGTCTGTCACCATTTTTGATAAGGGGAAGTTCCGGTACAACAGAATAGACCGGATGAATAGACCCGAAGTGACGGTCTCTATGGCTACGGTAAAAACCCAAGGGCTGGGGGGCTAGCGCAATAGCCAAGGCTACGTGCTATATTGTCCGTGGTAGGCGGCCCCCCATAAGCGGTGGGAACGGGGCCGGCCCGGTA
>JAISQJ010000177.1 GCA_031274285.1 Treponema sp.
GGATCAGGTGGTAGTACTTGTTGTCTTTCTCGGCCCCTTTTTTTTCAAAGCGGGACCCGGGGGAAACGTAGACCTCGCAGCCGATAATAGGGTGTACCGGGTTCTTCCGCTTCTCGTGCTGGCCCTTGCCGTTGATCGTTTCTTTGCAGGCCGCCAGGAAATCCATGGCCCCGAACATGTTGCCGTGGTCGGTCAGGGCCAGGTATTCCATCCCCAGCTCCTCCGCCCGGTCGCAAAGGCCCGTCACCGAGACCGCTGCATCCTGGAGGGAAAAGTCGGAATGGACATGGAGATGAACAAAGCTACTCATGGGCCCATGGTACCGGGAAGGCGCCGGCTAGGCAATTCCCCGCAGGGGGGTGGATTTTTTCCTTTTTCTATCGAATAGTGGGTTTTTGTTTTTCAATTTGGTATAATTTGAAAGGGAATTATGAGCAAAATGGCAAAACGGAGTTCCGCCAGAGGGGGGGACCACTTACGGCTTCCGGCACGCGCCGGCAAGGTCAATCCGGCTGCGCCGGAACTGGAACACATCTGGAAACTTCTCACCGGGACCTCTGTGCCCCCTTTAACCGCGGAACTGGCAAGGGTACCCCTGTTGGAAGGGATCCACCACGAGATTTTGGCCCTTAGAAGGTCGGCGGAAAGCCTGCAGAGCGAGATAAGCCAGCGGAATTCTACCGTCATAGCCCTACAGGAGCGGGAGTACCGCTTCCGCTACATGGCGACCCACGACTCCCTGACCGGCGCCATGAACCGGGCTTCCTTTATGGAGCGGGCCATCCGGGAACTCCGGTCCGCCTTTTCCACGGGGAGCACCTGCGGCGTGGTGATGATGGACATTGACCACTTTAAGCGCTTTAACGACACCTGGGGGCACATGGCGGGGGACGAGGCCCTGCGCTTCGTGGTCAACGTGGTTTCCTCCACCCTGCGGAAGAACGACTTTATGGGCCGCTACGGCGGGGAAGAATTTGTGTTCTTCTTTGGCGGCGCGGACCAGGGGATCAGCGTTTCCATCGCCGAGCGGATCCGGGAGGCCATTGCCTCCAATCCCGTCCATCTGGAGAGCGGCCCCGTGTCCATTACCGCCAGCTTCGGGGTTGCCGTGGCGGGGGCGGGCTTTGATGAATTTCCCGGCGACGAGTATATCGACCAGATCATCAACAACGCCGACATGGCCATGTACCAGGCCAAGAAGGCCGGCAGGAACCGGGTTGTCTGCTTTCCCGAAGGCGACCGTGGGTAACGGCATCGTACTGATACCCGCGGGGCTGGTGGTTTTAGTCCTGGCCCTGGTTCTGGTCTTTGGGGCCCCCCCTTACTTTTACCGCCTGGCGGTGGCCCGGCATCCCCAGGCCGGCAGCGGGGAGCCAAACTGGCTGGATACCCAGACCGTGGAGGATCTCTGGATAGAATCCGGTGACGGCCTTAAGCTCCACGCGTACTATGCGGCCGCGCCGGGCTCCTCCGATACGGTGATCCTGGCCCACGGCTACAGCGGGGACGGCAGGCAGCTTCACGGTTTTGCCCGGGTCTTCCACGACCACTTTGGTATGAACGTGCTGCTCCCCGACGCCCGGGGGCACGGCCAAAGCGGGGGAACCTATACCGGCTTTGGCTGGCATGAGCGGCTGGACCTGCTGAACTGGATTGCCTTGATTAAAGAGCGGGTTGTCCAGGGGCCGGGCCCGCGGATCGTCCTTTTCGGCATTTCCATGGGGGCCGCCACGGTGCTTATGGCCAGCGGGGAGCCCCTGCCCCCGGAAGTACGGCTTATCATCGCCGACTGCGGCTACACCTCGGTCATGGAGGAACTGGGCTGGCAGATGCGGTATCAGTACCATGTCTCCTGTCCCCCCCTCGTCAGGGCCGTAAGCAGGCTGACCAAGAGGCGGGCCGGCTATAGCTTCGAGGAAGCCTCCGCCCTGGAACAGGTAAAGAAGTCTCGGACCCCCACCCTGTTCATCCATGGGGAGGCGGATACCTTTGTCCCCTTTGAAATGGGGGGCCGGCTGTACCAGGCCTGCGCCGCGGAGAAAGAATTTTTCCCCGTCCCCGGGGCCGGTCACGGCATGGCCTACGACACGGACAGCGGGGAATACCTGCGCCGCATTACGTTGTTCATAGAAAAGTATATGGTTTGAAGCCAGGAGCGCCCTGTGAAAATTGAACTCTTTACCTTCTGCGATTTTGCCCAGGAGAACGGCGGCAAACTTACCATTGTGGGGACCTTCGACACCATCATTTCCCGGAATTTTCCCTTTAGCCATCCCCAGCTTTCCGTGGTAATCCGCCTGCGCTTTGATCTTTGGGAATTCGCCCGCCACAGTTTCCGCATCGAAACCAGGGACCTGAACGGGGAAATGTGCATGGACGCCATTACCGGCAATGTGGAGGTTAAGGGGGTGGGGAACGCCACCACCGTTTCCCACCTGGTTTTCAGCATCTCCAACCTGCATTTCCGCGGTTCCGGGGTGGTGAATTTTGTCCTCTACATCGACGACAAGGAACTGTCCTCCATACCGCTGTACATCCGCAAGGGCTAAGGGCCAAAGCCCAGCTTACCAAAACTCCTTTCCCGGCGCATACTGGACCAAGGAGACCCTATGAAAACATTGATAGCTTACTATTCCTATTCCGGGAACTGCGGCGTGGTGGCGAACGCGTTGAAAGACGCCCTTAACGCCGATGTCCTTGAACTTAAACCTGTGGACGACCGGATACGGAAGGGCCTGGTCAAGTACATCTGGGGCGGCAAGCAGGTCCTTTCCCATGCCAAGCCCCCGCTAAAACCCTACCAGGCGGACTGGGAAGCCTACGACCGTATCATCATCGGCTGCCCCGTGTGGGCCGGTTCCCCCGCCCCCGCCATAATGACCTTCCTCAGCGAGACCAAAATCACCGGTAAGAAGATTGTCCTGTTTTGCTGCCACCTGGGCGGCAGGGGTAAGGTCTTTGATACCCTTAAAACCATGCTGGAGGGGAATACCTTCGCGGGGGAGCGGGATTTTGTTATCCGCGATGATGAGGGCCGCCGCCGGGCCCAGGACGACGCCGCGGTCTGGGCAAAAACCCTGGCATAGAGGCGGACCGGCAATTAGATGACGGCAATGAAGAACCTTGCCTTTTGCGTAATTTTTGTCCTGCTAGGCGGCCTCTGTTCCGCCCAGCAGAAGGTGGTGGCGGTCTCCACCTTTACCCCCGGGCATGAGATGGAACGGATAAATCAGTCCCGTTCCAAGATGCCCGAATTTGTGGACCGGTTTATCGAAACCCTCACCCGTACCGGGGGCGGCGGCTTGCTGGCCTCCATCCTGCCGGCCGGGCCGGCCGTTCCCGCGGATTTTGTCTATATCCAGGGGGGAAGCTTTACCATGGGCAGTCCGGCCTCGGAGCCGGAAAGGGTTATCGAATACTGCAACAAACGGAGTTTACGGGAGGGTTTGATTCCGGCATACCGGGGATCGGGCAATTCCGTTAGCTGCGACCTTAATGCGTCCGGCTACCGGCTGCCCACGGAGGCCGAATGGGAGTACGCGGCCAAGGGGGGCGATAAGGGTTATCTGACCTTTAGCTATGCGGGCAGTAACAATGCCGATTCGGTGGGCTGGTATTGGGATAATAGCGGGGAGAGGACGCATCCGGTAGGGACGAAGCAGGCGAACAGTTTGGGACTCTATGACATGAGCGGGAACGTATGGGAGTGGTGCTGGGACTGGTATGGTTCTTATAGCAGCGCCCCCCAGAGCGATCCTGCGGGGGCCGCTTCCGGCTCGTACCGGGTCCTGCGCGGCGGCAGTTGGTTCTACCGCGCCCAGTACCTGCGTTCGGCCAATCGGAACGGCATGACGCCGTCGAACCGGGACTTCGACATCGGTTTTCGGCTTGTCCGGCACGCATAAACGAGGCAGGTAATCCGAGTATGAAGAAATGCTTAAGCCTAATCCTCACCATGACGTTTTTTGTTTTGGGCCCCCGGCTGGCTTTTGCCCAGGCCGCCAAGCATGCCCTGGTTATCGGGAACAGCGCCTATGCCGCCGGCCCCCTGGCCAACCCGGTCAACGACGCCTCCGATATCAAGACCGCGCTGGAGGGCCTGGGTTTTCAGGTGGACCTGGTCCTTAACGGAACCCTGTCCCAAATGGAGGATGCGGTGCTGGGCCTAAAGGGGCGCCTGAGCCGGGGGAATAGCTACGGTTTTTTCTTTTACGCCGGCCACGGCATACAGTCCCAGGGGGAAAACTACCTTATCCCCGTGGATGCGGACATTAGAAGCGAATCCTTCTTAAAGACCAAGGCCCTGGCGGTACAGGCGGTACTGGACGAGATGCAGGAGGCGGGGAACCGTCTGAACATTATTGTCCTGGATGCGTGCCGGAATAACCCCTTCGGCTGGGCCCGCAGCGGGTCCCGGGGTCTTACCATCACCGGACGGCAGCCGCCGGGGAGTATCATTGTCTACGCCACCTCCGTGGGGGCGGTGGCGGAGGACGGTACGGGCCGGAACGGGCTCTTTACCGGCCAGCTCCTTCAGCATCTGCAAAATCCCGGCCTGGAGGTAAAGGAGATCTTCAACCGTACCGGCGCCGCCGTGCGGCAGGTCAGCGGAGACCGCCAGATCCCGGCCATCTATTCCCAGTTTTTTGACAACGCCTATTTAGGCGCCGCCCAGGCGGTCCCCTCGGCTCCGGCGGCCCCAGCCCAGCCGACTCCTTTGGCTCCGGCGGCCCCAACGGTCCCGGCCCAAACGGTCCGCCCCGCCCAGAGTGCGGATCCCTTTACCCGGGGCCGCTGGGAGGCGCTGCTTAACTACCAGGACCGGGAAGGCAAAACCCATAGCGATCAGTACGAGATTATCTTTGCGGGAAACGGAACCTGCCTCGTTACGGTGCGGACAAGGGAAAACGGCGTGGACCTTTTCCAGGATGGGGACGGTTTCTGGTCCTACGATGATACGTTTCTACGGATCGAGTGCAGGTTCCCCAACCCCGCCATTAGAGGTCTGGCGGAAATGAACTGGTCAAGCCTCTACCAGTTCGATGGGAACCGCCGCCGTTTTACCCTGCTGGTCCCGCCCTATCCCGGCGCGGCCAGGACCATCCGGGCCGCCTTTACCCGGACCAATGCCGACTAGGATGCCGACTAGGCTGCCGAATAAGGCTGCCGAATAAGGCTGCTGTCCGAAAATCCAGGTTTTAAAGAATCCCGCCGTTTTTTCGACGCCCATAAAAAAATATTCTAAACAGCGAATTATAAACCATGTTCATCTAAATATTACCGCTGAGCCAAAATAATCATAAGGATTATTTTAGGAAAGATACCATTTTTCATTGACCAGAAAAAGAGAATAAATAAAAGTTTAACAGGGAACGCAGTAATTCTATCATGGCGGAAGGAGAGGATCATGAAAAATTATGATTTCGGCAGGGATGCCAAAACTGTGGACCGGGGGCGGGAGTCCTGTACCGGCGCGGAAAAGGGCGGATGGAAAGCCGGAAGGCGGTTTTTTCTTATTATCCCCCATGGGTTCCTTGTTCTTTTGCTCGCCGGAACGGTCATGGCGTCCTGCCTAAACCCCGTCGGCTTTATGCCCGATCTCAAGAGCTTCCCCGGTTCAGCCGTTGGTCAGGATAAACCGGGGGACCAGGATGCCCAGAAGCCCGGCAATGTATCCCCTCCCGACACTCCCATCCTGCACCCCGAAAGCGACAGGGGTGTTATCGTGTTTAAGAACCTTTCCGGCGGCGCCAAGGGACTGTCCGCCGTCTTCACGATCTCGGGCCAGAAATCGGGAATCAGCGCCAGCCTCCCCTTGGGCCCCGGCCAGGAAAAATCCATAACCCTGTTCCCTGATACCTACTACGTGGCTATCACCTTTGAGGGACAGGGCAGTCCCATCACCGGTTCCAAGGTACTGCTGCCCGGCAGGGTAGAATACGCCTACTTTTATGTCGATAAAAACGGGAACTACAAAGGGGGCATCAACACCGACTCCTCCTTTGTGTACGGTGATATAAATTACAGTTACTACGCCGATAACGAAAATAACGGAGACAACCGGGACAGTAACAATGTGGCAAAACCGGAGGAAGGCGATGTCTCCCTGGAAAATAACCCCCGGAATAAACTCCCCGCCAACATGCGGGAAAACTACGGGCTGGTTTTAATTCATAACATCAGTAATACTATGCCCCTCTTAAAGCTGACCTTTGACCATGCCCTGCCGGATAAAACCGCCGTCCATTGGGAGATGAATCCCGGCCCCGACAAGGGGACCCAAAAGTCCATTGTCCTCCGTCCCGGTGCCTGGCAGGTCAGGAGTATCTGGATCGATCCCGCAGATCCCAACTGTGCCGGCGGCCTGATTACCACTGATGTAAAAAAAGTCGGCGCCTCCGGCTATATCAACCATCTCTATTTTTATAAGGCCGTCGACGGTAAATGGTATCTTACCGACAAGGAAGACAGCCGCCAGTGGAGTCCCCCCGTGGAAAACAAAGATTATAACAGCGGCGGCGTGGGGCAGGATAACCAGAGTACGGTCAGCCTGGCCGGGGAAGGACAGTATACCAACGAAAACGGCGTTATTAATACCAATCATGCCTGGTGGGACACCAATGACGGCCGGAATAATTTTGGCATCCTGGCGGTAAAGAACCTGAGTTCCCGCTCCAGGATCACCAAGGTGGGCCTTGAGTATGCCTCGGATTCCAAGCGGAAGTATGAGATGGGCCCCATCGGCGCCCGGAACGATATGTCCGTTATCCTGGGCAAGGGTGACTGGAAGATCACGGTACATTACACCACAGGCGGGATTTCCTATACCAAAACCCTCACTAAAAACGTTCAGGCCCTGGGACTTACCAACCGGCTGAACTTTGCGTATTTTTATTACACCAATAAAAGCGGTTACAATGTCAGCGCCGATCAGAGTCCCCCGGACTACGATAACGATGCCGGCGGCAGTACGAACCCCGGAGAAAAAGAGGGGGACAGCCCCGGAGCCTTAACCGACGGTAACAGGGGTACCCTGGGCCTTTTGATCCTCAAGAATCTGTCCTCCGATACCAATGTGGATATCGCCCGCGCCGCCGCCAATTTTACCGCCGTTCCCCTTTCCTATACCATGAACCCCGGCCCCAACTCCAAGGATCAGAAGTCCATCCTGCTTCAGGCCGGCGAATGGAGCGCCTCCGCCTCTTACTATCCGGTTAATGCGCAGACCGCGGTTTCCACCCCGTCCAAGAATATCCAGATCGCCCCGGGCCAGGTGTCGTATATGTACTTCTACAAAAACAGGGGCGGCGCCTTCGAGTTAAGCCTCTCCTGGCCCCCCGTTCCCAACAATGCGGCGCCGGAAAACGCCGATCCGGGGACCATTATCAGCGAGAATGAAGGGTGGCTCCGGATTATTAACAAATCTATGGTCTCAACGATTGACCGGGTCCAGTACAACAACGGGGGCGCCTGGATCGATATAGCCATTCCCTCCGCCTCCATTGCCCCCGGATACACCAGCGACCCGGATCTGGTGGTCCTTAAGGGTTCCTGGTCCTTCCGCTTCAAGATTGCCACCAAACCTACCTACAGCCAGGCCGTGTCCAAAACCGTTAAGGCGGGGGAGACCGCCGCCCTTGAATACTCCGACGCCCTGGATTCCGATCTTCCCCCCGCGGGTTTCGGCACCCTCCGTATCGTGAACAATTCTCCCCACATGATTGTTAAGCTGGTAACCCAGACCAGGAACAGCGCCGGTGTCTATGAATCCAAGACCCAGGCTATCCCCACCATCAACCCCAAGGGGCAATCGGGGAGTACCCAGATTCAGGTATTAAGCGCCGGCGGCGCCGGGCAGTCCAGGGACTATATTGTCCAATGTTACACCGATGACAATACCTTCTATGAGGAGACCGCCCTGATCCGTGACGGCAGGATCACCAGCGTTATTGTTAAGGACACTTCCAGTCAGGTGGTGGTGGATCAGCATAATCCCGATCCAAATCTCACCCACGGCGGCCTCCTGGTGATAAATAAGTACAGCGGCCCCCTTTCCTTTAAGATTTTCCGTATCTTCCTGTATAAAAAACTGCCGAACAACAGTTATGGTGATAACTATGTGGCGCCGGACTCCGGCCTCTACCAGAAGGATTATCCGGGAATCCCCGCGGCCTCCGCGCAGGTTTTTAATGGCACGGTTTATAACAAGGACGATTATCTTTTAGCCGGGCAATCCAGGAACTTTGCCTCCCTGGAGCAGGGGACCTACCGGCTCTTTATCTTCGCCGGTTCCTACAACTGGGATTACTACGAAGATAACAACATGGTGGGCAGTATACCGATG
>JAISQJ010000179.1 GCA_031274285.1 Treponema sp.
TTAACCCTCCTAAAGGCACCAGGAAGACTACCTGGTTGATAGGGTGGAGGTCTAAGTACCGTAAGGTATTCAGCCGACCACTACTAATTTGCCGTGAGGCTTGACCATATTATCGTCCCGTGGGTTTTACAAACCCACCGTCCCAAATGTGAAGTAATTACCAAGTGTCTATAGTGGAGGTGTTATACCCGTTCCCATTCCGAACACGGAAGTCAAGCCCTCTAACGCCGATGATACTGCGCCCCGGAGGCGTGGGAAAGTAGGAAGACGCTTGGTTTTTTATGTCTTGACCCGATCCCCGCCCGTTTCAACCTAAAAAGCGGCAAAAATAATTTGACAATCTCGGCGGACCGGCGTATCATGGATGGCATGATACCGGTAACATGTTAACGGTATCATAGCAAACGGCCCTGCGGCGGGGGGCCGCGGCCCGGAGGTTTCATGGCGGGGGGCAAAAAATTCAACATCAGTGAGGTTGCCCAGGCGGCGGGGGTATCTAAGATGACCGTATCCCGAATGCTTAACAATACCGGCATTGTGGCCGCCGCCACCCGGGAAAAGGTGCAGCGGGTCATTGACCGGTACCACTATCAGCCTAACCCCATCGCCAGGGGTCTGGCTTCCCGCAGAACCTTTGTTTTGGGACTCATGATCTTTGAACACATGGATATGGATTACCATTTTTTTCAACTCATCTTTTTTGGAGTGGAGCAGGAGGCCCGGCTCCTGGGCTATGACATGCTGCTCTTTTCTAATCCAAGAAAAGCCGGCGGTCGGGAGAACCGCTGCCTGGGGCTGGTGGACGGGGTAATCTGTTTTGGGACCAACATTGATAATAAGGCCGTTGAGTATCTTGAGGACCGCGGTATCCCCCATGTGGTAATCGGCCGGCGCCTCTGGCTCAAGGCAAACCCCAGGAGCTGCGTGGTGGATTATTTTAACGGGTTTCGGGAAGCGGTAAACTACCTGTTGAAATTGGGACACCGGCGGATTGCCTTTTGGGGAGGCTGTAGAGATTTTTCGGTGGACCTGGAAAAACACCAGGGCTACCGGCAGGCCCTCTGCGAGGCCGGAATTCCCGGCGAAGAGGGGATGGATCTCTACGACGAAGAGGCGGCCCGGATCCGGAACTGTATAGAGCGGTATAGGCCCACGGCGCTGATAATGGAGGGCACCAGGGTTCCCCTGCCCCTGCTTATAAACGCCAGGGAGATGGGGCTCCGCATACCGGAGGATCTTTCGGTGATCTATACCCGCCGGGATTTTATTGATATCCACTCCCTCTACGATCTGGCGGGTATCCACGAGCTGACCATGATAAGCGTGCCCCGGAGGGAATTGGGGGCCGCGGGCTTCAGGCTGCTTAACCGGATCATCGAGGGAGAAGAAAATGTACCCGGGGAGGTCACCATCGGCATGGAATTTATTTTAGGTGAATCCTGCGCCCCCCCGGGAAAGGCGCCGGAATCCGGCAGGAAAAATGGATGCGGCAAGGAGGATACATGCGAAAAAATCAAAAATCAGATATAAAATCAAATTTAGCGATGGTAAGGAAAAACTATGACCTTTACCTGCTGCTTATCCCCGGCCTGGTTTTTGTCATCCTTATCCGGTACATGCCCATGTACGGCCTTGTCACCGCGTTCCAGGATTACAACATCTACCGGGGCATAACGGAGAGTCCCTTTGTGGGATTTAAGCATTTTCAGGCCCTCTTCGGGTCTCCCAAGTTTTACGAAGTCCTGATCAACACCCTGGTGATAAGTTTTGGGAAGATACTGGTGAGTTTCCCCCTGTCCATTCTTATCGCCCTCATGATTAACGAGATTCGGCTGGTCATCTGCAAGCGGATTTTTCAAACCATTTTATACCTGCCCCACTTCCTCTCCTGGGTAATCGTGTCCGGCCTTGTCATTACCGCCCTGTCCCCCTCCACGGGGATGGTCAACGAATTTATTACCCGCCTTGGGGGGAAGACCATCTCCTTCCTCATGGACAACGCGTGGTTCCCCTGGGTGATCATCCTTTCGGAAACCTGGAAGGAATCGGGGTACGGCGCCATTGTTTTTATCGCCGCCCTTTCGGGAATCAACCAGGAACTCTACGAAGCCGCGGCGGTGGATGGGGCGGGCAAGCTCAAGCAGATCATCCATATCACGCTGCCGGGGATTCTTTCGGTCATTATCCTCATGTTTGTCCTGCGCCTCGGGGGAATCCTCAGCGTCAGTACCGAACAGGTGCTGCTCCTCTACAACCCCACGGTATACAAGACCGGGGATGTGTTGGGGACCTATATTTACCGTACCGGGGTGGCGCTGAGTAATTACAGTTACGCCACCGCCCTGGGTTTTTTTGAATCCCTGGTGGGACTGTCTTTGGTGTTTATCGGTAACACGGTAAGCCGGAAGGCTTACGGAAGGAGTGTCTGGTGATCTTACCGCGGAAAGCCGGGAAAGGCGGCATACGGCAGGGAGCGGATGCGTGGGGGGTGGAAATATTTTCGTTCCTGGTGATCTTTTTACTGTCGGTGGTCATGCTGCTCCCCATTCTCCACGTGGTGGCCAAGGCGTTCAGCGCCGAATGGGCCATCGTTACCGGAAGGGTAGGGCTGTGGCCCGTGGGTTTTCAGTGGGACGCCATGAAATCCATCTTCAATTCCCGGACCTTCCTCACCGCCTTTTTCAATTCAACCTTTACCGCGGTGGCGGGAACCCTCTGTACCTTAACGATAACGGCGATTACCGCCTTTCCCCTCTCCACCCGGGGGATTCCGGGGATCAAGGGCATCACCCTTGTTTTTGTGTTTACCATGTATTTCTCCGGGGGAATCATTCCCACCTACCTGCTGTTCCATTCCTACGGCCTCCTCAATACCCGGGCCATTCTTATCATCCCCGGGCTCATCAATATTTGGCATCTGCTTATCATCAAAAATTACTACGAGGGCCTGCCGGAAAGTATTATTGAGTCGGCCCGGCTGGACGGGGCCAATTACTTCACCGTGTTCTTCAGGCTCATCGCCCCCTTAAGCGTTCCGGTCTATGCGGCCATCGTGGTTTTTACCTCCGTAATTCTCTGGAACAATTACTTTGATCCCATGATGTACATCAATTCCGCCCGGCTTCAGACCCTGCCCCTGTACCTGCGGGACATGATCGCCAAGGCCCAGAATGTGGAACTCAAGGCCATGCTCCTGGAAGGGGCGGTGGCGGAGGAAGCCATGATCGCCGCATCCATCGTGGCTTCCACCCTTCCCATCCTGTTGGTCTATCCCTTTATGCAGCGCCACTTTGTTAAGGGAGTTACCATGGGTTCGGTGAAAAGCTGACAGCCTTAGCTGACCATCCCTGTTGTTTTAGGCAATTACCCCGTTGGGGTTGCAATAGTTTACGTTTTTTGTTGGAGGTTTTCGATGAAAATGGCTTTGAATTTCAAGCGTTGCTTGACGCTGGTTTTCTTAACCCTGCTTTTAGGAGGGATCTTTACTGCCTGCGGCAGGAAGGCCCAGAGCGGTCAGGCAGAACAGGCACTGGTGAAGAACTTACGAGCCCTGGTTCCCAACAGCGCCAGCGATATGAACGATCCCAAGGCTAACCCGGTGTATAGCTTTATCAACGAGGCCACCGGTTACACTATCACCTACGATCCCCTGCCCCAGGATCAGCCCATCAACAAGCTGAACGCCGTTATCGCGGCGGGGGCCCAAGAGTACGACTATATTCAGCTCTCGGGCAGTTGGAAAGACCGGTACGCGGAATACGCCATCCAGGGAGCGCTCTTTGACATCGGCGCGGTGTTCAATGATTACCCCAACCTCAAGGCCATACCCCAGACCCTTATCGATGTGGTTAAGGTGAACAATACCTTCTACACCCTGCCCAGCCTTTCCCCCGCAGGCCGGACGGAAAGCGCCAACGCGGATTACTTCCTGCTCTGGCGTACCGACATCTTGGCCGCCATGGGCCGGAAGATGCCCACCACCCTGGACGAGTTTACCAACCTGCTCCAGGCCTACAAGGATCTGGACCCCATGAAGAACGGTTCCGCCAATGTGGGCCTCACCGGCACCATCGGGGATCTCAACAACCTGCGTACCAGTTCCATAGGCGGCGCCTTCGGGATTGAGCTTAACTGGTCGGATCAGAGTGGGACCCTGGTTCCCTTCCAGACCCAGACCGGCTTCTTTGAATTCCTCCAGTACCTGCGCGAACTCTATACCCGGGGCCTTTTGGATCCCGAACTGCCCACCAACAACGGCGCCGCGGTGCGGGAAAAATTCACCACCAACAAGGCCCTGGTCAGAGCCGACGGCTGGTGGGATATTCCCGGTCTGGTGGCAACCTTCAAGCAGGTCTATCCCCAGGCTACCATGGAATTCAGCCAGCCCCTGGAGCGTAACGGCAGAGCCGGCGCCCAGGCTAATTCCAATAACCAGATCGACCTTTTCTGCGTGATTCCCCGGAACGCGAAAAACTGGCAGTCCACCATGGATTTCCTTAACAAGAAAATGGACCCCGCCATATTTAAGGAAATGGTCATCGGAAAAGAGGGAATCGAACATACGGTTAACGCCCAGGGCGGCTTTGATCCTATTCTCCCCACCTTCTTTGACAGCCGGGGGAATGCCAACTGGTACCTGACCGGGACTCCCATCGAATACAACCAGTACTGGCTGTGCCGGGCGAAAAAAGATCCGGATCAGTACAAGGTTTACGCCCAGGTTAACTACGACTACGGTAAATTCATTAAGGTGAATCCCGCCTCCGACGTGCCCTGCACCACCTTTGTCAGCATCGCTACGGCCAACAGCCTTTCCAGTAACCTTACCGACGAATTCATGGTAAACGCCGTGGTCGGCGGTGTTACCCGCTCCCAGTTCGACGCCTTTGTGGCGGACTGGAAAGCCCAGTGCGGCGACGCCCTTACCGAAGCCTACAACGGCTGGTATAAAAACCGCTAGGATGAAAAACATCAGCTTTTCTGCGGAAATTCCCCTGGACGATTCCTACGATGTGGTGGTCGCCGGGGGAGGACCCGCGGGCTGCGCCGCCGCCCTGGCGGCGGCCCGGCACGGGGCCAAGGTATTGCTTTTGGAATCTTCTTCCAGCCTGGGGGGCATGGGTACCCACGGGCTGGTCCCGGCCTGGTGTCCCTTTTCGGATAAGGAAAAGATCATCTACCGGGGCATTGGACAGGAGATTTTTGAAAAGGTCCGCTCCGGAATGCCCCATCTTAAAAAAACGGATGTGGATTGGGTGCCCATTGACGCGGAACTGCTCAAACGGACCCTGGACCAGATCCTTACCGAAGCCAAGGTGGACGTGATCTTTAACGCCCTGGTCACGGCAGTCCAGGGGGAAAACACGGCGGCGGGAAAAAAACGGATCCGTTACGCCGTGGCCGCCCACAAAGGGGGGCTCCGGGCCTGGGGGGGCAATGTCTTTATTGACTGCACCGGCGACGCGGACCTGGTAGGGT
Source organism: Treponema sp. (assembly GCA_031274285.1). GTDB lineage: Bacteria > Spirochaetota > Spirochaetia > Treponematales > Breznakiellaceae > JAISFT01. The sequence goes on from JAISQJ010000179.1 coordinate 5,479, forward strand.
TGGCAGGCATAAAGCGGCTCTACGGAGACGAAAAAACCGGAAAGGTCCAGGCCGCGACCCACTGTTTTGTCCTGACCAATGTGGACGAACACTACTACCATGCCATGCCGGTGCAGCACGCCAAAAATCCCGAATCGGCGGTCTATTCCCTGGCCCGGTCCCATAGGTACCCCCTTATCAAGGACGCCCATTTCTGCCACGGCCTGCTGGGACCTTCGGCGGTCGGCTTTAACGCCGGCCACCTTTGGGACGTAAATCCCGCGGACCCCCGAAATATTTCCCAAGCCCTTATGCAGGGCCGGGAGATAGCTCATGAGTTTCAGCTTGGCCTTAAGGAATACCTCCCCGAGGTTTTCGGCGCCGCATGGCTTGCGCAGACCGCGCCCTCCATGGGGCTTCGGGAAACCTGGCGTATCATCGGCGACTATACCCTGTCGGTGGAAGATTATATACAGCGGCGGACCTTTCCCGACGAGATCGGCCGGAACTGCTATTTCATCGACATACACCGGACCCAGCAGGAAAAGGACACTGTGGAACCGGGCGAAGAGGAGGCTCCGGCGGAGCGTTACGGCCCCGGAGAATCCCACGGCCTGCCCCGGGGCATACTCCAGGTAAAGGACGGGGAGAATATCCTCGCCGCGGGGCGGAATGTGTCAACCGATCACCGGATTTTGGGCAGCGTCCGGGTTATGCCGGTCTGCTTTGTCATGGGAGAAGCGGCCGGGGTCATGGCGGCCCTTACCGGCCGGGGCAAGGATATCCGGGACGTGGATACCGGCCTGCTCCGGGAAACTCTAGAAAAAGACGGGGCCTATTTTTTATGACGGGAAATTATGAGTGAAACCTACACCCTGACCAGGGAGATTCCCGTGGGCGATGCCTACGATCTGGTGGTGGCCGGCGGCGGTCCCGCCGGGGCTGCCGCGGCGATCTGCGCCGCCCGGCTGGGCGGCAAAGTGCTCCTGGTGGAGGCGGCCGGTTGTCTGGGGGGCATGGGCGCCACGGGACTGGTCTGCGCCTTCGATCCCATGGCCGACGGTGAAAAAATGCTGGTGGGGGGCTTTATGCGGGAACTGGTGGAAACCCTCTACCGGCGGGGTTTCCTCAAACCCGGCATCGATCCCGATTCGTGGCGGAAGAAGTACCATGTCTGGACTCCCTTTTCCGCCGAAGGCCTCAAGCTGGTGCTGGATGAAAAGGCCCTTGAGGCAAAGGTGGAGCTTCGTTTTTTTACCAGAGTCATCGATGCCGATACGGATCATAAAAAAGTCCGGGGGATCGTCCTTAGCAGCATCGAAGGCTACGAGTATATCCGTTCAAAAACTTTTATTGACGCCACCGGGGACGCGGTGCTCTCCCGGCTTTGCGGCGCCCCCTGCCGGGAAGCGGGAATCGATACGGAACACATCATGCCTTCCTCCCTGGCCGCCGTTTTTTCCAATCTGGACTGGTCAAAAAAGAATCCCGGATTCCAGAATCCCGAAGGGGTTAAGCTTATCGAAGAGGAGTACGAGGCTGGAAATTTTATCCAGTGCGACCGCCACCTGGTCGGAATCTCCCAAATCGGAAACAGCATCGGCTACCTGAACGGCGGTCATATCTTCGGCCTCCGGGCGGCCAGGGTAAAGGACCTGACCGAAGGTATGCTGCTGGGCCGGAGAATCGTCCGGGATAACGAGCGGTTCCTGAAAAAATATTCCCCCGCCTGTGCGGACATGGAATTAACCGCCACCGCCTCCGTCATGGGAATTCGGGAATCCCGCCGCATCGCCGGTGAGTACGAACTCAATTTTGACGACTACATGGCCCGCCGGCAATTTCCGGATCAGATCGGGGTCTTTAACAAATTTGTCGATATTCATCCCTACGATTGTTCGCGGGAGGAGTACGACCGGCTGGTGAGGGAAGCCTTCGGCAGCGACCGTTTGAATCCGGGAGAGTGCTTCGGCATACCCTACAGCATTCTGGTGCCCAGGGGATTTGAAAATCTTTGGGCCGCGGGGCGCTGCGCTTCCAGCGATGTTAAGGTCCACGGTTCCATCAGGGTAATGCCCGCGGCCGCCATGATGGGACAGGCCGCCGGTACCGCGGCGGTCTTGTCGGTTAGAACCGGACGGCCCGCCTGGGACCTGGACACCAGGGAACTGGTTGAAACCCTGCGGGAGGCAGGGGCCTATCTGCCCCAGCGGGAACTTTCCGAAACCATGACCAGGACTTAAGGAGCGCAAGCCTTGAATATTTCCCTCCTCCCCCTGGATTCGCGGCCCTGTAATACCCTCTTTCCCCTAAAGCTGGCCCGTATCGCCGCTGAAAATCTCAGGCTTCCGGACCGGGGCTTTATGGATTATTTTACCCGCCCCGCCTGGTTCCCCTACATCGACGAATGGCTTTTGGATTCGGCGGCTTCCGGCGATTATTTTATCATCTCCCTTGACATGCTCGCCTACGGCGGGCTTATCGCCTCCAGAAAAACCGGGGGGCCTGACGCGCTCCCCCGGCTGGATCTTATCCGCAGGATGAAGGATCTGAATCCCGCGCTCAGGATCTTCGCCTTCGGGGTAATCATGCGGACCTCGATTACCACTATCGATGAAAAAAGCCGGCGCTATTGGGAGCTGATCAACGAATATTCCCGCCTCAAGGGCCTGGGGGGAGATTTTGCCGCGGTGGAAAAACAGATTCCCCCCGAGGTGCTGGGCTCTTTTCTGGCGGCCCGGGAACGGAACCACCGCCTCAACTGCGGGGCCGTAGATCTTCTGAATGACCGGGTCATCGACTGCCTGGCCCTGGTCCAGGAGGATACCGCTCCGGGGGGCATACAGGTCGTTGAACAGGAGAAGCTTAGGGAACGTCTCGATCCCGCGGTTTCGCCTGAGGCCTTTATCCACAACGGCGCCGACGAGGCCGCCATGGTCCTGCTGGGACGGGTGCTGAATTCGGAAAAGCCGCCGCTCATCCACAGTGAATTCCTTAACCCCCGTGGGGAGGCCATGACCGCCGCATACGAGGACAGGCCCTTTATACAAAACATCGAAAGCCAGATCCGTTGCTGCGGCCTCGCCCTAGGCGGAGCGGACGCGCCGCTGCAGCTCCTGATCCTGCCCCCCAAGGGGGACCGCCAGTGGAATTCCCACGCCCAATTCGAAGGGGCGCAGGATTACAGCGGCGCGGAATTGGAGGACATGGCCGAAAGGGTGGAAAGGCGGCTGGGGGCCGGTAAAACCGTGGGCCTTTTGGATGCGGCCTATGCCAACGGCGGCCACGCGGCCTTTATGAAAAAGCTATGGGACCGCCGGCTCCTGGGCGCCGCTTCATCCGGTATCGGCGCCTATGCGGGCTGGAATACGGCCTCCAATTCCCTGGGCACGGTTCTGGCCCAGCTTTCGGCCCTTTGCCGGGCCGGGGCGGGACCGAACGCCGGTGAAAACGCCCTATTCACCCTGGAGCGGTATCTGGACGACTGCCTCTACCAGTCGGCGGTCCGTCCCCGGATAGAGGAAAGGCTGAGCCGGGAGGGCATCAATGTGCTGAATGTGGGCGCCGCCAAGGCAGGGGTAGAAAAGCTGATCCGTGAGGAGCTTGAAGCCCTGGCGCCGGAGGTACAATTCAGGTTTTCCCTCCCCTGGCCCCGAACCTTTGAGGGGAGAATCGAGGTCCAGGGGCTCCGGCCCTGAAGGCTGCCCTCGGCCCGGATCGGCCTCCCGGCAGAGGCCTTGCAAAGTCCGGCCCTTCGATAGTATAGTCAAAAGAAGAAAGAGGTTGCGATGGCGGAGCAGAATCAGTTAGTTACTTTCCAGCTTGGGGAAGAGTTATACGGCATCAATATCATGGATGTAAAGGAGATTGTCCGCGTACAGGGGATTAGGGGTATTCCGAATGCCCCGGCCTATGTGGAGGGCATCTTCAACCTCCGCAGCGAGATTATCCCCATAATCAACCTTCACAAGCGGTTTCACCTAAAAAAGCTGTTGAATTCCGAGGAAGATGAGCTTTTGTCCGGCTTTATCATCCTGGATATTGACGGCATGAAGCTGGGCGTCATCATCGACCGGGTTTCCCGGGTGGTTACCATCGAAAAAGAGGATATCCAGCCCCCGCCCCAGATGCTCAGCGGGATTGGCGCCGAGTATATCCAGGGGGTGGTGCGCCAGGAACAGGGCTACCTCATTATCCTGGATATTCGGGATCTCTTTAACCCCAAAGAACTGCAAAAAATCGCCGAGCTGCGCAGGTAGCGCCGTAGCTTCATGAAATTTCACCTTCGGTTGGGACGCGGCGGCCGGTTACCTTGCCATGAAAATTGAAGTTTTTTCCCCCACCATCAGACGAAAGGAGATGGATGCGGTTCTTACGGCCCTGGTGGAGGACAAGATAGGGCCCGGTGAACAGGGGCGCCTCCTCATCCAGCACGCTAAAGAGCATCTCAAGTTTGACTATTGTCTTGCCCTCCGCAGCCCCGCCATAGCCCTCCACATCGCCCTCAAGGCCCTGGACTTCAAGGATGGTCAGGGGGTGGTTCTTTCGGCCCTGTCGCCCCGGTATTACCGGGAGGTTTTGCGGGAACTGCGCCTGGCGCCTCTCTACGCTGATGTGGAAAACGGGAGCCCCCTGATGGGTAAAGCCGCCATAGAAGCGGCCGTCGGCCGGGAAAAGGCTGTAGAGGCCCGCTGCATCCTGTTGCACCACAGTCTGGGCTTTTTACCCCGCTCCCAGGAGATCGCCTCCCTGGGGCTCCCGGTCATTGAGGATCGGTCGGAGAGCTTCGGATCGGGGGCCGGAATACCGCCCGGCGGGGAGGACCCCAAGGGGAACCCCGCAAAGGACTCCGGCTCCTTAAAGGAGTCAAGCTCCTTTAGGGACTCCGGCCTTGCGGTCTACAGCATCATGGGCCTGGAGGAGCGGGATATGCTGACCGGCGGAGGGGGCGCCCTGCTCTATGCGGCAAGCCGCAGGGACGGATCGGCGCTGCGGAATTTTGCCGGCCTTCCCCCGGAATACTGCCTGCCGGATATGAACGCGGCCATGGCGGTGATCCAGCTTAGGGAATCGGAGCGGAATCTGGAAAGACGCCGGGAAATCGCCCAGGTATACGGACAGGCCGCCCAGCGTACCCGGCACCGGCGCTTTGCCATAGATGATGAACTGTCGTATAATAACTATGCCTTTCCCCTGATCCTGGAGACCGGCGTAAAGGACGTAAAAGCCTATGCCCGGAAAAAGGATATTCTGGTGGAAGGCGCCTTTGCCCGCACCCTCATGGGCGCAATCGCCGAAAACGGGGCCGAGGGGGGCTGGGAAGCCGAACAGGCCGGAGGATTAAACCGGGAAAACTGCCCGGAAGCCTACTCCCTAAGCCTGCGGACCGTGCTGTTCCCCCTCTATCCCCGGCTGAGTTCCGCGGAAGTGGACCGGATATCTAAGCTCATCCAGACCCTGCCGTAAAGGGGTAAGAAATGGCCGTAGTCAAGCGGGCATTGCTGTTTATCAACCTCCATAAAAACGACGCCAGGGCCCTGGCGGATGAGATTCGCAACGCCCTGGAAGGCCGGGGCATAGCAACCCGGTCCTTCACTTTTGATACCCCGGCAGGTTTTACCCGGGAGGAGGGCTACGATGTGGCCTTTAGCCTGGGGGGAGACGGCACGGTTCTCTATGCGGCCAGGGCCATGGCTCCCCTGGGGACGCCGATTATTCCGGTCAACCTGGGGACCCTTGGATTCCTGGCTGCGGTGCAGCCTGGGGACTGGAAGCTGGTGCTGGACCAATGGGAGGCGGGGACCGCGCCGGTATCGAAGCGTTTCATGCTGGAAGTTGCCGTGGAGCGGCGGGGAAAACGGATCCCCCTGGGGCCCTGCCTGAACGATGCGGTAATTTCCGCCCTGGGGATTGCCAAGCTCATCCGCCTGGGGGTGGAGTCCGCGCTTCCCCCCTCGGTCGGGGACAAAGTTATGCCCCTGGGGGAGTACCGTTCCGACGGCCTTATCGTAGCCACCCCCACCGGGTCCACCGCCTATTCGGTTGCCGCCGGGGGGCCCATCCTGGAGCCGGAGATGGAGGCGATTATCATCAATCCTATCTGTCCCTTTACCCTCTCCAACCGGCCTATGGTGCTGTCCCCCCGGGAAACGGTGATTGTCACCGTGGAAGAGGAACAGCGGAGCGGCGTACTGCTGACCATCGACGGCCAGGTAACCGAGCCCTTGGAGCCGGGGGACCGGGTTTATTTTGCACAGGCCCCCTATCACGCCCTCCTGGCGGCCTCCGGCCGGCGGGCCTTTTACAAGGCCCTGCAGACCAAGCTTGCCTGGTCTATTCCCGGTTCCGGGGAAGAGTCCGGGGTGGCCCATGCTTGAAGAACTGTCCATCAGAAACTATGCGCTCATCGAAAACCTCTCCCTTTCCTTTGGCGGGGGCTTTAACGTGTTCACCGGGGAAACGGGGGCGGGAAAGTCGATCATCGTGGGCTCCCTGAGCTTCCTCATGGGCGGCAAGGCGGAAACCGACGTGATCCGCACCGGTGCCGAGGAGGCTGCGGTATCCGCGGTCCTGTCGGTTCATCCCCAAAACCGGGATGCCCGTGCCTGGCTTGAGAGCCGGGATATTGAAACGGAGGAGGATCGGATCATCGTCCGGCGGACCATTAAGAATACGGGCCGGGGTTCGATTTTTATTCAAAACATACCTGTAACCCGCAGCGATCTGGCGGAACTCATGTCCCTGTTCTTCGATCTCCACGGCCAGCATAACCACGAGTCCCTGCTGCGTAAGGAAAACCACCGGATCCAGTTGGACCGTTTTGCCGGACTTGAGGGGGAGGCCGCCGAGTTTAACCGGGTGTTTTTGGAGCTTTCCGAAAAAAAGAAAAGCCTGGAAGCGTCGCTGAATTCCCAGCGGGACCGGGATACCCGGCTTGAATTGCTGAATTACGCGGTGGAAGAGATCACCGCGGCGGCCCCCAGGGCGGGGGAAAGCCTGGAGCTGGAAAGGGAAGCCCAAAAACTTGGGGATTTTGAAAAACTGGCAGCCCAGGTAAATACTGCCGCGGCCGCCCTCTACGATGACGAGGCTTCGCTTCTCAGCCTGGGACGCCAGGCCCGGGGCGCGCTGGAAGCGGCCTGCGCCATCGACGGTTCCCTGGAACCGCTGCGGCAGCGCCTTAACGATCTCTACTTCGAGACCGAGGACCTGGCCGGGGAATTCCGTTCCTACCGGGAAGGTTTAAGCTACGATCCGGCCAGGCTGGAAGAGGCGGAGGAACGGCTTGCCCTGCTGTACCGGCTTAGAAAAAAATATGTCCCCGCAGTTCCGGCGGAGGACCGGGAGGAGGGAATCCTGGCCTACCGGACCCAGGCGGAGGAAGAAATAGCGGAGCTTTCGGGGATTGAGGAAAACCGGGAAAAACTAAAGGCGGAAATTGGGACCCTGGAAAAAAATATCGGCGCCCGCGCGCTGGCCTTGGGGGCCAAGCGGAAAGAAGCGGCCAGGGCCCTGGGGGAGGCGATCACGGGTATCCTCTCCCGGCTGGGGATGCCTAAGGCCCGGTTTTCCCCGGCAATCAAAACCAAGGGCCAGGGGGCCCTGGTTCTTGGACCCTGGGGGGCGGAGGACGTGGAGTTTCTCATCTCCGCCAATACCGGGGAGCCCCTGAAGGATCTTTCCCGCATTGCCTCCGGGGGCGAGCTTTCGCGGGTGATGCTGGCCATTAAAACGGCCTTTGCCTCCGCGGATACTCAGGACCGTGACGTGTCCCCTGAAACCCTTATTTTCGATGAGATTGACACGGGGATAGGCGGCGAGGTTGCCCTGTCGGTGGGGGAATACCTGGTAAAAACCGGCGGGAGAAAACAGCTATTCTGCGTTACCCATTTGGCAAGCATCGCGGTACGGGCCGATAATCATTATATGGTCGAGAAGAAGATTATTCCCGCCCGCGGGCCCGTGAGCGCAAAGGAGCCGGCCAAGGAGGCCGGCGGAGACCGGACGGTGACTACGGTCAGGGTTCTGGGGAACCACGAAAAACGCCAGGAAATCGCACGGATGCTGGCGGGAGATGCGGGAAGCGCGGCCCTTGCCCATGCCGACGATCTGTTGGCAAAATACGGGAGCAAGGCATAGCCGAAAGAAGAGGAACATGGCAAAAATTTCCAGCCGGGACCGGGCTCAATATCTGGAAAAGGTCGAAGCTTACCATGTTTCCATAGCGGCAGGCCTGGACAAGGAAAAGGAACTGCTCAATGCCATCAAGCACGATGGCGAGGGAGCGGCCTTCAAACGCCTGGCCCTGGTAGAATTGATGCTCAATCTTAGTTCATATTACCTGGCCCAGAACGGAGTATCCCAGGCGGTCCTGAAGCTTAGGAACGAAGACGCCCTGAACGAAGGCCGGAGATCGGTGTATAAAAGTGTTATCTACCTTGAGCAAATTGTTACCAGCCTGGTTGACGCCCCGTTTTCGGAATACGAGGAAAATCTCAAAGAAATCGCCTCCTTCAGTCCGGAGCATCGTTACCGCCTGGTACGGAAGATGGGGCTTGCCATCAACCTTTTGGAAAAGGCCCTGGGGGAAAACAGCAAATGGAAATGGGCATTTGTGGACCTTGAGGGCCGCTATGCGGCGGCGGCAAAGAACCTTATCGATCTTAAAACCGTGATCGCCCATACGGATCCCCGTTCCCCGCATTACGCGCCCACGGTCTATCACATGCGGCTGATAAAGAAACTGCTTATGCAGGCGGCGGACAGGTACCGGGAACGGTACGAGCTTTCCACCAGCAGGGTTAATGATTTTGAAACGGGGATCAGCTTTCTCCAGGCCCTCCGCAGAATCCTTACGATCTTCAGGGACCGGGAAGAGGCGGGGGAGGTAAAGCGCAAGCTGGATACCTGGGAAAATAAATTAAAAAATGACCGGCAGCGGGAACCCCTGCCGCGGAGCGCCGCGGTTGACGGCTAAATCACCCCCGGCAAAGCCGGGGCTTAGCTATTTCAATTTATTAAGGCCGTAAATCGTCAGCGATCCTCAGTTTAACATGGACAGGGTATCGGTACGATCCCAGCGCCTTGCTATGTCCGCGGGGCTTTCGGCGGAAATGTTTTTGATCGACTTATTGGCCCCAAGCTGCAGGAGCAGGGCTATGGTTTCCGGGCTGCCGTAACGGGCGGCATAGTGGAGGATCGTGTTCCCCGATGAATCCCTGGCGCCGATGGCCTTGCCGGAAAATACCGCCTGTACCGGCCCCGGTCCCCGGGAGATCACCAGTTCTCCGGGGGTTTTACCGTCCCCCGCCGCGGTAAAGGGGTCCGCCCCGGCATCGGCCAGGAGCTTGGCCAATTCCCAGGCCCCCTGATCCACCGCCAGCCTGAGGGGACATCTCCCTTCCGAATCCACCGGGGACAGGCGGGCGCCCTGGGTGATGATGGTCCTGATGGTGGAAAGGGGCGCCCCCTCGCGGATGGCGATATGCAGGGGAGAAGCCCCGCTGTCATCGGCCATTTGAATCCGATCCCTGGTTAAAAGGGTGGAAACCATTTGGGGGGAAAGGGCCAGGGCTATCTCGTAGGGGGTACGGCCCTGGGAATTCCGGGCGTGTATGGGAGCCCCCCAGGAGAGGAGGAGGTTCACCATATCGTACTGTCCGGCGGATACCGCCAGATGCAGCGGGGTATCTCCCCGGCTGTTCCGGGTATTGGGATCGGAACCCAAATGTACCAGCCGCTCGGCGGACTGGGTGTACCCGGCGTTTACCGCTTCCATGAAGGGGGTATTCCCCTCGGTGTCCCGTATCTCAATATCCGCTCCCCGGCTTACCAGCAGGGTTTCAATATCCGCAATACCCAGTCGGACCGCGTCGTGTAGGGGGGTCTTGCCGTTTAAGGCCCGGGCATTGACATCGATCCCCGCGGTCATAAGGGCCTGGGCCGCTTCCTTGTTGTTCCAGCGTACCGCTGCATGAAGCGCGGAATTCCCCAGGTTGTCCCGGCTGTTCAGGGAAGCCCCGGCGGTAACCAGGGTCCTGATAGTGGAATCGCCGTTGTATTTAACTGCCACAAAGAGGGGAGTTTCACCGGCGGCGTTTTTCGACTCCAGACTGGCCCCCTGCTGCACAATGTAGGGGATGTGGCTGTCAATTTTCCATTGGGCTGCGTAGTGGAGGATTCCGTTTCCCAATCCGTCCTTGGCCAGAACCGTGTGGGAGTTGATCATCCAACGGCGGATACCGCCGGGAGAATGGAAAACAAGATATAGGGGTATCTCGCCCCTGGCGTTAGGGGCAAAAATATCCGCCCCCCGGGAAATGAGCAGTTCGCCGGTTTCCACCTCGTTAAGACGGACCGCCAGGTGAAGGCTGGTATCCCCTTCCCGGTTACGGGCATTTATCAGGGCTCGGTGTTCCAGGATAAGGGCGATGGTTTTCACATCCGCGGAATTTTGAATCGCCGTATGGAGTATGGTATTCCCCGCACTGTCGGTTTGATAAACCGTTTCCGGCGTTATCAGGGCCGCGAGGATCGGGTTGCCTATTTCCAGGGCCTTTTCAAAGGGGGTAATACCTTCATTGTCCGCGGCAAACACGTCGGATTGGTAGGAGAGGAGCAGGGGGATAAGTTCGATCCTCCCTTCCTCCACCGCCAGGTACAGGGGAGTTTTGCCGTCAATGTTGCGGATCGAGACATCGGCGCCGCCGGAAAGCAGGGACTGCACAATGCCGCTGTTGCGGTTCAGGGTAATGACGATATGCAGGGGAGATTCGCCGTGCTCGTCCCGCAGATTGGGATTGGCCTGATGGGCCAGGAGCAGTCCGATGGCCTCCCGGTGGCTTTCTGAAGGAATACCGATGTGGAGGGCCGAATTCCCCTTGGCGTCCTGGGCATTGGGGTCCGAACCCTGGGAAAGGAGGAGATCCATAACGTCCAGGTTCCCCGTCCGGGCTGCCTCGTGAAGCGGCGTAGCCCCTGAAGCGTCCTTGATGTTGATCTGGGCTTTTTTATTGATGAAGAAACTCAGCAGCCCCAAATGCCCCTCCCGGGCCGCGAAATGCAGGGGTGTTCTTCCGTCAAAGAATCGCAGATTGTAATTTGATGAACGGGCGGCGGGGGCAAAGTAGGAATAGACGGGATTCTGGGAGCGGGCCCCGGCGAGGATAAGCTTTTCCGCGGTTTCCGCGTGATTAAGGGAATCCGGCCGGGAAAGGGCCAGATCCAGGGCGGTCTTATGGTCATCTCCCGCGGCCTCCAGGGTTCCCCCGGCGGAAAAAGCCGGGGCTTCCAGGATCTGCCGGACCGCCTCCGCATCCCCTTCCAGGGCCGCCAGGTGAAGAATCGTCCTTCCGTTTTCATCCCGGGACGCTAGGGACTCCGCGGTTAAAAGGGCATCCAGGAACGGTCCCTTCCTCTCGACGCCGCTTAGGGCTGGACTTGCCGACATCTCACCATCAGACATGGGATGGTGTATATCCGCGCCGGCTTTTACCAGAAGACCTGCCATGGGGGCGTCCCCCAGCCCTGCGCTGATGCCCAGGGGGCTGCGGCCCTCGTTATCCAGGGCATTGACATCGGCGCCCAGGGAGATAAAGAAGGCCCCCAGTTGGGTATCCTCCCTTTCCGCGGCAATATGCAGGGGGGTCCTCCCCCTGGAGTCCGTGGCCCGGACATCCACCTTGCCCAGGAAGAAGCCCCGGGCCTTCTCCGTCTCGCCGCTTTCCAGGACTGTCCAGACATCGTCCTCCGCCTTTTGGGGCGCACTTTTCGGGGCGCTTGTACAGGAAACGAGTCCCAGGGATAGGACGCCGCACAGGGCAAGAAAGGACCATCGTGATGGATATAGACACTTCATATCTTTCTTATCGGCGGAATCGGGGAGCGGACTGAAGACGGGAATTGACAAGGAAAGGGGAAACTAAATATGCTTAACCTGTTGACGGCTCCGAAAGGTAAGATTCCGGAATCGTCCCAAATCACGTTACGGGCGGCCATGGTGGAACTGGTAGACACGCCAGCTTGAGGTGCTGGTGCCGAGAGGCATGGAAGTTCAAGTCTTCT
>JAISQJ010000095.1 GCA_031274285.1 Treponema sp.
CTTTTCTTCGCCTTTGTGCCCCTTCGTGGTTTCTCTTTTTGGAGAATAGTAATCAGTCATAGAGTTGTGGGTCAAGTTTAGCCCAAGGGGCGGGGTATTCAACCCCCCTTCGAATAAAAAACTGCCCTCCCCGCAGCCGGAAACGGAAGCTATGCTGCTTCCGGCCATTGGGACGGCGGTCAATTACTCACCAGGAAAGGTGACAAACTCCTAGTCGGAGGCCAGCCCTCTCCACCCGGTGATACCCGGCAGTGTTGCCGCGGTCCAGGTGGCGCCGTCGTTGGACCAGGCGGCCGTGCTGCTATTCTGGGCAATCGCTACGAACCTGCCGCCCCCGTTGCCATCGTTCCCGTAGGTCACATTATACCAGTCGTAGGCAGCCGACAGCGGCGGGGGCATTTCTGTCCAAGTGATACCGTTGGTGGAGTAGGCGGCCTTGTTAGGGCTGTCATCATCGCTATAGCTGAGGGCTACGAACTTGCCGGCGCCATAAACCACCGTTTCCCATCCGGCGTCCGGCAGTGTAGTCCCTGTCCAGTTGATGCCGTCGTAGGAGTAGGCGGCCTTGTTGCTGGAACTGGCGCCCACGTTGTCCCTTATGGCAATCGCTACGAACATGCCGTTCCCGTAGGTCACACATTCCCATTTCGCGCCCGGATACGGTAGGGTATTCGTTTCGTGCCAGTTGATGCCGTCATCGGACCAGGCGGCCCTGTCCCAGTCATCGGCGACCGCCACAAACTTGCCGCCCCCGTAGGTTACATCCTCCCAATAGGCTTGCCTCGGCATATTAGTTCCTAACCAGGTGATACCGTCGTCGGAGACGGCGGCTTTGTTATCATTAAGGGCAATCGCTACAAACCTGTTATCCCCGAAGGCCACATCTTCCCACAAGCTTATACTGGGCATCCCGGCATTAGGATCATAATAATTACCATTCCCGAACCAGGATGCGCCGCCATCGTTAGAGTAGGCGGCGTCCTCAAGGGGGTTGGGAACCGCGACATTGTTCACGATACTCCCATGGTCAATGGTTACAAACCTGCCGTTCCCGTAAGCCGCACTATCCCAGCAACCGAAACTCTGCAGTCTAGTCTGCTTCCAGGTGACGCCGCCGTCGTCAGAGTAGGCATGTCTGTTCCAGTTGGGGCTCCTGGCAGTCGCTACGAACCGGCCGGAGCCGCTCGCCGAGGGTGTGGTGGGAAAATCGGCGGCGGTAAATTCCACATAATTAATGTGGTTTTGTTCGTCGTACTCATAGCCCCGCCAGACATTTACATAGGTTTTCTTGCTTTGATTCGGATTCGCCGTATTAGTGGCGGTTACCCAGTAGTTTGCATTGGCCTGGTCAAAAACCGGTAAGGCGATGGTTCTGTTTTCCCCCGGGGGAATGTCTTCCGCCAACGTGCCATAGGGAACATTTTCAATAGCGCATGTTAAGTTGAAGCTTGTTCTATTCCATACCAGAACGAGGGCCATTAATTTTTGGTCCAGGTAGTTCTTAATGGACCCAAATTGGGAGTTATCTAATTGAATGGTAAAGTTACCGTCTACCAACTGAACGGCAAAGGGCCCGCCGGGGTTGACCACCTCTACGTTGATGACCGTGGTTGGTCCGCCGCCGGAATCTACCGGGCCGTTCCTGAGGGTAACGTAGGTGACACCAAAGGCCGCTACGGTGTACACGGCCTGGGCGGAGCCTTCAACGGCAAAATACAAGTTCCCTGACTTAAAGCGTTTGGGGATTACCTTTCCATCGGACGCTGTTTCCGTCACCACATAGGAACTATTGACCGATACGGTTGATTCATAATATTCAAAATTACCCGGAGTACCCGGATCATGCGGGGTAAGCCATACGTTTGTCTTTTTTGGCGCGGAGGAGTCGTTTTTGAACACGAGGACCGCTTCCGTGGCCGGGTTTATCGTTACACCGATGGCGGGGATTTCGTACTCGCCGCTGATGGGGTTGATGCACGCGTTAAGCAGCAGGGCGCCAAGGACGGCCGACAGGGCTAACGAAAAGGCTTTGCATAGGGCGTTCCGGAGTGTGTTATTTTTCATACAAGTCTCCCATACCAGTATAATGTACCACGCGGGGATAAAAAAAACAACATTTTAGGAAACATTCGACATAAAATTGCCTTTTTAGTTCATTTTTTCCGAGATACATTGACATGGGCCGGTCCTTTTTTCCATGATAGCTCCCTATATGGATCACCTTCGCCTTGTCCGGCCCTATCTGGACAGCCTGACCACCCTGGAACTGGTTCAGATGGCCGATGAATGCGGCATCGACATTCCCCCCGGCCTGGAGCGGGTCTTTATCATCGAGGAACTGCTGGACTATGCCAGGGCCGAAGAATCGGACTTGAAAGACGAGGACGACCTGGAGGAAGCGCCGGACTACCTGGAGACCGCCCCTATCCCCCGGCAGTACAATATCACCTTTATTGACGTGATGGTCCGGGATCCCCTGTGGGTCTTTGTGTTTTGGGAGGTGAAGGAGCACGACCGGGAGGCCTTTGAACGGGCCCCCGATTTTTCCGGCTACTTCCTGCGGGTAACGGGATCCCCCCGGGATCACCGATCCTTCAGCGTCCAGGTGGAAGCGGACGATAACGCCCGGTACCTGGGCTTTTCCGACTATCCCCCCGAAGGCCGGGAGGAGGGGACCTTCCGGGTTGAACTTTGCGCCGGTTTCGGCGGGCGCTGGGAAGTCCTTGCCCTTTCACGGATCTTTCGCCTCCCCAAACTCCAGGACAAGGTTATCCTGGACCGGGAAAGCGCGGAACTGTCCGCCCCCGGTCTGCCGGTCCTTTCCGGGTCCAACGAATTCCGTATTCTCCGCAATACGGATCGTCACAGCCACCTTCGTTTTTCCTGCGGCGAGTCCCGTTAGCATGGCCGGCGTCATTTCCGTGGTGCTGGAAGCCCACGAGGCGTTTTTCTGCAAGGCCGCCCCCTCCTGCGCCGCCTGTTCAACGAACAACGTGAATCCCTCCTGCGCCGTAAGTTCCAGCCTGGAGGAGGCCCAGTTCTTTGAAAGCCTCTCGGAGACCTACCTGCCCCTGCTGGAGATGCTGGAACGGCTGGACCGGGACCGGATTCCCTTCCGGCTGGGGATCTCCGTTTCTCCCATCCTCTGCCACCTGCTGGAGGACCGGGAACTCCTGGAACGGTACCTTGCCTATCTGGACCGGCAGATCGAATTCGGCAGGGAGGAGGTCAGGCGGCGCCGGGACAGCCGGCGGATCATGGACCTGGCGCAGCGTTACTGCGACAAGATCGAGCTGCGGCGCCGTACCTTTCAGGATCGCTGCGGGGGGAATATCCTCAAGGCCCTGGACGCTTTTCAGCATAAGGGAAAAATAGAAATACTGGCGGCCTCCGCCACCCACGCATTTCTGCCTTTCTATGTTTCCTATCCCGAGGCGGTCCAGGCCCAGATAGAGGTGGCCCTGTCCTCCTTCCACCGCCGCTTTGGCAAATTCCCCCAGGGCTTTTTCCTGAGCGAACTGGGCTGGACCGGGGAACTGGAGAAGCCCCTGCGGGCCTACAACCTGGGTTATACCATCGTGGATGCCCACGGCCTGGTTTACGCGGAGCCCCCGGCCAGGAAGGGCAGCTTTTATCCGGTAAGAACCCCCTGCGGCTTCTTCGTGCTGGGCCGGGACTATTTTGCCGGGGAGGACCTGCGGGAACTGGCCCTGGCCCCCCCCTACCGGGATAACGAGGCGGATTCGGGCTATGAGCTCCCCGCGGGCAGCGTGACAAGCTTTCTGGGACCGGGGGGGGCCCGGCGGCCCACGGGTTACAAGTACCGCCGCCGGGGGGAAGCCGCGGCGGCCCTCCTAACCGGGACCTACGTGGCCGATACCCGCGCCGGCGGGGAGGAGGACCCGGAGATCTACGATCCCGCGGCCGCGTCCCTGCGGGCCGCCGAAGACGCGGGGCTTTTTCTCCAGCGCCGCCTTTCCCGGCTCGAGGCCGCCTCCGCCCTGATGGAGGAAACGCCCCTGAGCCTCTGCGTGTTCAGAGCCGGGGATCTGGGCTACTCCTGGCACGAGGGCTTTGAATTTCTTGAACAGGTGTTCCGCCAGGGCGCGGGCCGGAACGGGGTCCAGTTTATGACCCCCGCAGAGTACCTCTACCGGCAGGAATGTTCGAATTTCCAGATTGCCCAGCCCGAATACTCCTCCCGGGGCGTCAACGGCTACGGGGAAACCTGGCTTGACGTGTCCAACGACTGGATGTACCGCCACCTGTTCCGGGCCCTGGAACGGATGATCGAGCTGGCGGAACGTTTCCCCGACGATTCCGGCCTCAAGGAGCGGGCCCTAAACCAGGCCGCCAGGGAAATTCTCCTGGCCCAGTCCTCCGACTGGCCGGGGATGCTCTACCGGCAGGAATCCTCCGGCCTGGCCCGGGCGGGGATCGAAGACGCGCTGAGGAACTTCACCACCATCTACGAGGCCCTGGGCAGCAACTACATCAGCACCGAATGGCTTACCAAACTGGAAAAACGCCACGGCATCTTTCCCCACATCAACTACCGTATTTTCCGGCGCAAACGGTAATGGATTAGGGCAGCAGCTTGTAAGCTGCTGTCCTTAGAAATCCAGTTGCTGCATTTGGTCCATGCGGCGGCCTGTGGCCATGGATTCCTCCAAAAGGGAAAGGGCTTCCCGGGCGGGGACGTACTTGGGGTCCAGTTCCAGGGCCTCTTTCCAGCTAAGCAGGGCCGCCGGATAGTCGTTCCCCGCGTAGGACTCCAGGCCGCTAAGGTAGAGTTCGTCCACCCTGGCGGCTTTGGCGGCCCTGCCCTGGTCCCCCAGGTCGATACGGAAGCCCAGGCTCAGGCGGTTCATGGGCTGGATTTGGGAAAGCATGTCCAGGCTGTAGTTCAGGTCCAGGGTAATCCCCCTGGGGGCCTCCCCGGCCCCCAGCCTGAGGGCGCTCCCCAGGGCCAGGCGCAGGGCGCCGGGCTTTGCCTGGATACCTCCCCGCATGGAGAGAAATCCGGTTATATCCGCGGCCAGGGCCGCGGCAAAGTAGGGCCGCTCGGAAAGCTCCGGGTCCCGCATATTGAAGGGCAGGAAAAAATCGAAGGAAAAGAGGAGGGGGCGGACAGGCTTATAGGCCAGGGCAAGGACCGCGGCCGTAGGCAGGGCCTCGCCCTTGGAAGGGGGGCCCAGATTCCGAAAAACCAGGGCCGCGGACGCGTTCCGTTCCCTGGAGCGGTAAAACTTAAACAGGTTGAAACTGGTAAGGGCCCCCAGGTCCCCCATCACCGCGAAGGCCGACTGTTCCCTGCCGGACCCGCCCAGCAGTTCCCCGCTTTCCTTGTCCGCGTAATCCGGGACCAGGCGGAGCGCCCCCTTCAGATTGGCCCCCAGGGACAGGCCGGAAAAATAGTAGCCCGAAAAGAAATTGTAGGACCCGTTCAGGATGAACTCGGCCTCGGAATAGTAGCCCTTGGATACCCGGCTGCCGAAACGATCGTATTCGGTAAAGGGGGTATAGAGCCACTTACCGCCGGCCGCCAGCCCCAGGTTTCCAAACCGGTGGGTAAAGACCAGGCCCTCTATCATGGTATCCGCAATCCAGTTGTTGTGAAAAAAGGCCAGTTCCGTGCGCTTCAGCCGGGAGGAGCCGGCGGGGTTGAATTCCAGGAACGATGCGTCGTCCGCCACCGCGGCAAAGGAGGCGGCCATGCCCTCGGCCCTGCCGCCGATGGGGATGTTGAGCAGGGGAAACGCGGTAAGGCCGGCGTTGGCATCGGCGCCGTAGATGCCGTTAAGGTAATCGGCGATATCGCCGTAGGCCCCGCTGTCAATATCCAGGGCCCCGGCGCCGATCCCCAAAAGGAGGAGCGGTCCCCAAAAAAGCCGCTTTAGGGAAATTGTACCTTTTCGCCTCCCAGGGACCCCGCGGTGCATGAAAATATTATACACCGCATTACGCCGGGGTGTCTGTCCTGGTAACAGGCCCCCCTTTTTCCCTCTTCTTGTAGTGTCTTTTCCCGGTTTTCGCTATAGTTTGGAATGGTGTGGTGTGTGATGAATCCGGTACCGGCGGGGCGGAAGCGGCGTTTTGGTCTCCGGGGGTCCTTTCCCCGGGCGCTGCCGGTCTGTCTCTTGCTGCTGGTTTCTATCCCCCTGCTCTATGCCCGCGGGGGGAGGGAAGACCCCCTTGACCGGGTGGACGCGCTTATCAACGGGAAACAGTACGACGATGCCATCGAGGCCCTTATCCTGTACATGCGGGAGCATCCGGACGACTTTGACCGGGCCCAACTGCGGGTGGGCCGGATTGTGGCCCTTAGGGGGCAGTACGGCGCCCTGGTTAACCGGCTTTTGGATCTTATTACCGCTGACCCCGGCAACGTGGAGCAGATCCTGGAAATGACCCGGCAGCTTGAAGCCATGGAATTGCCGGAAAATTTTCAGGCCCAGGAATTCCTGGTCCGGACCCAGGAACTGGCCCAGTTTGCCGTTAACCGGAAGCGGCTGGAGGAGATTCTGGACCGGGGGCGGGAGCTTGCCCTGGCGGGAAAGTACGGGGAGGCCCTGGAACTCTACGGCGGGGGGCTGGATATGTACCGGGACGAGTTCTTTTCCGCTTCCTACGATGCGGAACTGAAAGCCGCGGTCCGGGACCGGCTTTCGGCGATCCTCGCGGGTATCGGTTCCTTTCAGGTGTCCGTGGATTCCCTGGACCGGAGGACCGCGGTGCTGAGGGGGAACCCTTCCCTGGAGGCGCTGGAGCCTTCCTTCGACCGGATCAGGGCGGAACTGGGGAGCCTTGCCGGACTGCGGGAACAGATCGACGGGAGCGGCGCATTCTTCGAGGCCCAGCTTGCGATCCTCCGGCAGGGGGAGGCGGCCATGGGGGACCGGAATTTCCTCTCCTTCGCGTCCCGGCTTATCCGGGGCCAGGGGGATGCGGGGCAAAGCGGTATGCTCCACGCGCTGGAAAGCTGCTGGGCCCAAAAGATGGAGGACCTGGGCCGGATCCTGACCGTGTCCGCGGATGCGGCTTACGATCGGGCCCTGGGCCAGGCCCTGGCCGGACAGTACCGGGAAGCGGAGGCCGGTTTCCGGGAGGCCGCCGGCCGCAGCGCCCTGGTCCGGGAGCACCTGGAACTGGACCGGACCTTTTGGCAGGGCGCGGCCCTGGAATTGATCCCCCCTACGCCCCTGTTGGACTCCTTTCCCGTGCTTGCCGGCCGGGTTCCCCGGGTCCTCTCCCTGATATGCCGGGATATTGCCATATTCCGGTCCGCGCTCGCCGCGGCCCTGGAACTCCGCCTGGACGAACTGGCTGCGGGCCCCGATCCCCTGGCCGGGGATGCCGCGGAAACCAGGGCCGCCTTTGGGGAACTGCTTGGCGAGGCGGAGGCCCGGATAGGGGAACTGCGGGGCGCGGGGGAAGAATTCCGGCGCCTCCTCAGCCTCGCCGGCGAGGGGGCCGCCGATGAGGGGGCCGTTCCCCCCGAAGGGGAGGACCCCTTCCGCTACACCGGCGAGGCCCTGGACCTGCTGGAGCGTTTCCGGTCCCGCTGCCTGGATTCGGAGTTTTCCTGGGCCTTCCGGCGCTATACCGCGCTGAACGGCGATCTGGCCGGCCGCCTGGAACTCCGCCGGGCCGGCTTTGATGCGGCATCCCGGCTTATGACCGGCCTTAGGGCCGGGGAGGAGGTGTTCGGTCAGGCGGGCCTGGGCCCGGATTTTTCCCCGGCGCCGGCCGCGGCGGGCCGCTACCCGCGGGAAGCCCTGGGCCTGCTGGAGCGGCTGGAGGGGGAACTGGCCCTGGACCGGGACGCAGCCGCGGAGGTCCTTGCCCGCTACGGGGAGGAACGGCGGGAATTATCAGGCCCCGGTAAACTGGGGCCCCTTCTGGCTTCGGCCCAGGGCATGGCCGCGGAACTTGAGGACCTGGCCCGCCGCGCGGCCGGACAATCCCGCCTTGCGGGGGAACAGGCGGCCCGGGCGGAAGAGCTGCGGGCCCAGGGGGACCGGTTTTACCGGGAAGCCGATGCCGCCGCGGACCGGGGCGACTTTGCCGCGGCCCGGACTTCCATCCAGCGGGCCGCGGAGCGTTACGACGGCTCCCTGGCCATCCAGGAGTCCGCGTCCTTACGGCAGGAATGGGATACCCGGATGCTGGACCTGGGCCAGGAGATTAGCCAGGGGGAAAACGAGGTGGTGGTACGGGAAGTCCGGGATACCCTTAACCGGGCCCGGAACGAATACTTCGCGGGGAATTTTTCCGCCGCGGAGCGTCTGGTGGTCCAGGGGCGGAACCGCTGGGAGGCCGTCAACGTGGAGGATAATCCCGAGATCAGCTACTGGCTGTCCATGATCCGGGGGGCCCTGTCCCTCAGCACCAGCCGGATCGTCCCGGCCACCGCCCCCCTCTACACGGAGATGGGGCAGCTCCTGAGCGACGCCCGCCGAAGCTACGAGGAAGGGGCCGCCCATATCAGAGCCCGGCGCCGGGACGAAGGCCTGGCCCTGTTCAGCAATGCCCGGCAAAAAACCAGGGAGGTAAAACTTATCTTCCCGGCGAACCAGGAAGCGGGGCTGCTGGAACTGATGATGGACCAGGTGAGCGATCCCGCGGCCTTCAACGCATCCTTCCAGCGCCGCCTGGACGAGGCCGCGGCCGGCGTCAGACAGCGATCCGCGGAGGCCTTCGCGGATTTACAGAACCTGGCGGAGCTTAACCCCCGGTATCCGGGGATTGCCGCGGCCCTGCGGCAGGCGGAGATCGATATGGGCTACCGCGCCGCGCCGCCGGACCCCCAGCGGACCCGGCGTTCCGACGAGCTTACCCAGGCTGCCCGGACCATTGTCAATGCCGATGTGCGGGAACAGTTCGATGCGGCCCTGCGGCAGCTCAACGAAGCCCTGACCCTGAACCCCAACAATACCCAGGCCATGACCCTGAAAGACCGGGTCCAGACCAGGATGGGGGTGGGGAACGCGGTCCTCTCCAGCGCGGAGGAGGGGGAGTACCAGCGGGCGGTGCGGGAACTGCAGCAGGGGAACAGCCTGGTAGCCATGTCCATTGTGGAACAGCTCCTCCAAAACCCCCGGAACCGGAACTCTACCCGTATCATGGAACTGCGGCGAAGGATAGAATTAGTCTTATGAGGGCATTCGGCGTCTTGGCCCGGGGAGCGGTGTTCCTCCACCTGCTCCTCCTCCTGGCCCCGGTTTCCACCGGGGCCCAGGAGCTCCACTGGGAACTCCCCGCGGCCTTTTCCGATATGCCGGGGAAATTCCCCGTGGCCGCCTTCTCCCCGGACCTTGCCGCGGCGGCCTGGCAGGAATCGGTCCCCAGGCCCGGCGGGGAGGGGGGGGAGATCCGTATCTCCCTGGCCGCCAAGGCCGGGAACCGGCCCTGGCGCATCTACCGCTCCATTGCCGGGCCCTACCCCTACGCGGGCACGGAACCGGCGATCCTCAGCATCGCCCTGGACCGGGCCGGGAGGATCATCCTGGCCGTGGGAACCCTGGCCGGCGAATGCGAGATTCTCATCTCCGCGGACGGGGGACAGACCTTTAGCTCCCGGCGGCTGGCCGGCGGCGGCCAAAGCTCCGTGGCGCCCCGGATCATGGTCTGCGCGGACGGGGCCTACCTGCTCTTCGCCACCGGGGGCCAGGGCCAGAGCCTGTCCATCTATTACAGCCGTTCCGATGACGGGGAACAGTGGAGCCCCTTTAGGCCCTTCGTAGAAGACCCGGCCCTGCCCCTCAATTTTCTCCCCGCCCACGCCGCGCTGGGGGCCGCGGATTACGTGGTCTTTCAGTCCTATGTGGCGGGAAGGGATTCGCCGCCCAGCTTCCAGCTTTTCATCAAGCAGTCAGCCGACGGGGGCCTAAGCTGGACTCCGGCCCGGCTGCTCACGGATTTCCGGGACCCCCTAACCGGGGGCGAGGCCCCGTACTTTGATAACCAGCGGCCTTTCCTGGCCTCCCTGGGAACTACCCTGCTCCTGGTCTGGGAGCGGCGCTACCGGGACGGGTCCCCCCAGATTTACAGCGCCGCGCTTAGCCCCCAGGGCGCCATTACCGGACCCGTCCAGCAGGTCAACCGGGAGGAGGCCTACTGCAACAACCCCATAGCCTTCCCCTTCCGGGGGGAGGCGGGGATCGTCTGGTTCGATAACCGCCGGGGCGTAAACCGGGCCTACCTGGCCCGGCATAACGGGGTAACCTGGATCAACCAGGACCTTTCCGGCGCCGGCGACGATCTGGCCTTTGTCCGGCCCGTGGTTTCGCCGGAGGGAATCTCCCTGTTCTACCAGTCAAATTCCCGGCAGGGAAGCCGGATCTTCAGCATCCTGCCGGACTATTCGGCCCCTTCCCCGGCCCTCAGGGCCCTTAACTTCAGCCCCGGCGCCCGGTCCCGGGCCGGCCGGGTCCAGGTAAGCTGGGGGGAGCCGGAGGACCCCGCGGGCATAGCCGGGTATTCCTGGCTCTGGACCCGGGACGAAGAAGCGGAGCCGGAGCAAAGCCTCCAGGGTGAACACGCCTCCCCCGGACCGCGGACCCTGGACCTGGAGGCCGGCGAGGACGGAAGCTGGTATTTCAGCATCATCGCCCGGGACACCCTGGGAAACTGGTCCCGGCCCAGCCGGGTAGCGTATATTCGGGATACCACCCCCCCCACCGCGCCGGAACTCATCCCCCCGGAAACCGGGGCCGGCGGCTTCCTGGCCTCCAACACCTTCAGCCTGGCATGGGTCCCCCCCCCGGAGCCGGACATTTCCGGCTACGTGTGGAATCTGGAGTACCTGGGCCCCCCCGGCCCCCTGGAAAACCTGGCGGGGGAGGCCCTTGAACAGGAAGCCGCAGCCCGCTTCCCCCGGCTTCCCCCCCTCAACCGCCTGAGCCCCTCCCCCGGACTATCCGTTTCCTACGACAACCAGGACGACGGGCTGTGGGCCTTCAGCCTGGCCGCAGCGGACCTGGCGGGGAACCTGGGCGCCCCCGCACGAATCTTCTTCAAGACCAACAAGTACATTCCCCGCACCTATATCACGGCCCTGGACCTGGTCCGGGACGAACAGGGGATCATGGAAATACGGGTCCTGGGCCGGGGTTTTTCCCGGGACGGCCAGGTAAGCCGGGTCTTCCTGGACCGGGACGGCCGGGCCCCCTGGGACTGGGAATTCCTCCCCGGCCGGGGGGACTACCGGGTAAACTCGGACCGGGAGATCTCCGGCCTCCGCCTGGACGCCGTCGATCCGGGATCCTACCGGCTGGGAGTGGAACACCCCCTGCGGGGAATCGCCCTGGCGCCGTCCCCGGTCCAGGTTGAGGTCACCGGAACCGTCAAATACGGGGACCACAGCCGGGTTTGGGAACCCCGGTGGGCCCTCAGGGAATCCCCCTCCACCCATCTTGTCGGCAGCGAACTACCCCTCGTCGCCGCCTTCTTTGCCCTCTCTTTGGGGGGGATTCTCGTTACCCTCTGGGGCATAGGCCGCGTCTTGGCCGATTCCCGGTCCGCCCGCTTGGAAATACAAGCCCTCATCAAAGGAGATTTCTTACCCATGGAAAAGAAAAGGCGCTTCACCGCCGTCAAACGCCAGGTTCTGGGACTCCGCTTCAAACTAGCCTCCTTCACCATTGTGCTGGTCCTGCTGGTAGTAGCCATGGTCTCCGTACCCCTCTACTACATGATGACCAAAACCCAGGAAGAAACCCTGCTCCAGGGCCTCCAGAGCCGCTCCCGGGTCTTTCTGGAAGGGCTGGCCTCCAGCGTCCGGGTCTACCTGCCCCTGGGAGACACCCTGGAACTGGGCTTCCTCCCGGATCACATGGCCGCCATACCGGAGGCCCGCTACGTCACCATCACCGGCTACGGAAGCGGGGAAACCGTATTCGAGGATCACGTATGGGCCAGCAACGACCCGGATCTCCTCTCCAAGATCGATACCCCCGAATTCCAGCCCGGCGTTTCCCGGCTTCAGGACATCCTGAGCCCCCGGCTCCCGGACATCGGCAGCGAACTGAACCGCCGCGCCAGGGACCAGGTGGAGGAACTCTCCCGGGCCGTGTCGGAACTCACCAGGGAGGGCCTGGCCATCTCCAACGCCCTGGACCCGGAGAGCCGGCGGCGTTTTGCGGATATTCAGGTCAGCACCCGCTCCCTTACCACCCGCCTTACCGAAGCGCTCACGGAAATCGGCCGGGAAGTAGGCTCGGAACCCCGGTTCGACACGGAACACATGGACTGGCAGGGGGACCGGCGCTTCATCTTTTTCAAACCCGTACTCTACCGCCAGGGCCAGGAGGACCGGTACTTCCGGGGCCTCATCCGGCTGGAGGTTTCCCTGGACTCCATCCAGGATCAGATCGCCCGGGACCAGGGGGACCTGCTGCGGATCATCCTGCTGGTGGCCCTGGCCGCCCTTACCATGGGAACCCTGGGCGCGCTGGCCCTTTCCTCCCTCATCATCCGCCCCATCAGCAGGCTGGTCCTCCACGTGGAGCAGATCCGGGACACCGACGACAAATCCCGCCTCGCGGGCCTGGAGATCGGCATTAAAACCAGGGACGAGATCGCGGTCCTGGGGGCCACCATCAACGAAATGACCCAGGGCCTGGTCAAGGCCGCCATTGCCGCCTCGGACCTCTCCATCGGAAAGGAGGTCCAGAAAAAATTCATCCCCCTGGAACTGGACAGCCAGGGAAACAAACTCAGCGTCGGCTTCCAGGAAACCGCGTATGCGGAATTCTTCGGCTACTACGAGGGCGCCAAGGGGGTTTCCGGGGACTACTTCGATTACCAGGACCTGAACGGCCGCTACTACGCCATCATCAAGTGCGATGTGGCGGGAAAGGGGATACCCGCGGCGCTGATCATGATCCAGGTGGCCACCATGTTCCTCAACCACTTCAAGCAGTGGAAACCCGGCGAAAAGGGCATGCGCATCGACGAGCTGGTCTACCACATCAACGACTTTATCGAAACCCTGGGCTTCAAAGGCCGTTTCGCCGCCTTTACCCTCTGCCTCTTCGATTCCCAGACCGGAATCCTCCGTTTCTGTAACGCCGGGGACAACATCGTCCACTACTTCGACGCGTCGGAGCGGAAGATGAAGATCCTCACCCTGCAGGAGACTCCCGCCACCGGGGTGCTCCCCAATGTCATGATCCAGGCCAAGGGAGGCTACCAGATCCAGACCATGACCCTGGACCGGGGGGACATCCTCTTCCTCTACACCGACGGCATCGAGGAAGCGAAGCGCCGCTTCAGAAATACGGAATTCCGGGAAATCCCCTGCTCCCAGGGCGAGGCCCTCCCGGGCAGCCCCCACGGCAACCATGTGGTAGGCCAGGAGGACGAGGAGATGGGCGCAAGCCGGGTGGAGGAGATCATCAACGCCGTGATGAACCGGGAACTCTACACCCTCCACAAGTGGCACAACCCGGAGGGAAACGGCGCGGACCTTTCCTTCGACTTTACCGGCTGCCGGGGAACGGTGGAGGAAGCCATCATGGCCCTGGTATCGGTGGAAAAGATGTTCCGCTGCTACAAGGACCCCAGGGCGGGGGAGGAGAGCCGGGTGCTGGTGGACAAAAAGCTCGACCTCTTCCTCAAGAACCACTTCCTCCAGTACCGGACCTACTGCTCCTGGACCCGGGAGAACCCCGGCAACGACGCGTACATGTACTACACCCACGTCAGCGAAGACGAGCAGTACGACGACCTCACCATCCTGGGCATCAGGCGGAAGTAGCAAAAGGCAGCCGGAAGGGGGGCCTGCTACCGCGGTCAATTTGGCGAAAGCCTCCGGCTTTCGCCTTCCGTAGCTAAACCCCCGGTCTCCGGCCCCCCTCCGCCCGCACTCCGTTGCGGGCTACCCCCCTCCCGAAATGCCTCATTTTAAAATGTTACCGAAAGCCCTCCCTTGCACAAGCGCCCTCCTCTGTCCACAATGCTCTCCATGAAGCGCCATGTGTACATCGACGGGGCCGCGGGAACCACGGGCCTCCGGATCCAGGACCGCCTGGCCGGGGAGGCGGGCATCGAGCTGGTCACTCTGTCCGGGGAACAGCGCAAGGACCTCTCCTGCCGCCTGGAAGCCCTGGGCAGGGCCGACATCTCCATCCTCTGCCTCCCCGACGAGGCCGCCAGGGAGATCGTTGCCGCGGCTCCCCCGCAGGCGCGGATCATCGATGCCAGCACCGCCCACCGGACTCAGGACGGCTGGGTCTACGGCTTCGCGGAATTGAAGGAGGGCGCCGGCAAGCTCCGGGATCGGATCAGGGGAGGGCGCCGCATAGCGGTCCCCGGCTGCCATGCCACCGGATTTCTCGCGCTGGCGGTCCCCCTGGTCCAGGGCGGCCTCATATCCCCCTCCCTGCGCCTCCACTGCCACTCCCTTACCGGGTATTCCGGCGGGGGCAAGAGCATGATCGCCGCATACCAGGACCCCCGGCGGCCGGAAGACTACGCTTCCCCCCGGCAGTATGCCCTGGGCCTGGCGCACAAGCACCTGCCGGAGATGCAGACCCTGGCGGCCCTGGAAAAGCCGCCCCTTTTCTGCCCCATCGTGGACGACTTTTACCAGGGCATGCTGGTTTCCGTCACCCTGGGCACGGAGGAATTCCTAAAACCCGGCCTGGACGCCGGTAAGATCCGGGATTTCTTCGCGGATTACTACCGGGGCGAAGAGCTCGTCCGGGTAATGGACGGGACCCCCCCGGACCTGGCCTCCAACACCCTGGCGGGCCGGGACGATCTTGAAATCTGGATCACCGGCGGCGGCGGACAGATCCTGCTCATGGCCCGCCTTGACAACCTGGGCAAGGGGGCCTCCGGCGCGGCGGTGCAGTGCCTCAACCTCATGCTAGACCGGCCCGAAACATCGCTCCTGCGCCTTGCATAAGGCCCCTTTTGGCCTTAATCTTATGGTTTAGGGGAGCAATGCTTATGGCGTTTAGCGATAGAATGAGGGATCTGCTGGATCAGGGCGCCCAGGTTTCCAAAGAATTCCTGAGTAAGGCGGGGGCCAAGGCCCAGGACCTGGGGGAACGGGGGGTACTAACCCTGGAAATCAAACAGATGGAAGGCCAGGGCCGGAAGCTCCTGGAACGTCTGGGGAACGAAGTCTACCGCCTTCTGGGCGAAGAGGGCGCCGAATCGGTGGTCCCCTCGGAGCCGGCGGTAAAAAACATCCTCGCGGAACTAACTTCCCTCAAGGCGGCCATCGAAAAACGGGAAAGCGAACTGGAAAACCGCCGCAAACCCGCTCCCTAGGAGTTTGTTGCGCTTCGCGCTTAAAAAAGCATGCCCATTGATCAGGATTTTTTGCATATTTATGCAAAAAATCCACAAGTGCAACAGGCTGCTAGGGCCCATTGTCCGGCAGGTTGAAAAACACCTAAAACAACGAATTTTTGAAAAAACACCTTGACCAAGTGATCAAGGTGTGGTATGGTCTCCAGACGATCCGCCCCCGGGCGGAAAGAAGGCTGTATTCAAGGGAAGGTCCCCCAAGGGCTTTCGAATACGGCCGGTGATTTTTGGCAAACAACCTTACCCGGTTTAGGCCGGGCAGGGTTTAGGGAAGGGGAGTGGAGGCCGCGGGCGGAAGTCTGCGGTCGGAGGAAGGAGCGGGCGCGCGTAAGCGTGTCCGCAGCATACGCGAGCGTATGGCTG
>JAISQJ010000007.1 GCA_031274285.1 Treponema sp.
TAGGGGACCGCATAGGCATACCCATAGCCCACGGGGAGCGGGTCTATTCCCGCTGGCAGTACGCGCCCTATTTCGAGAACAGCTCCGTCCAGGTGATACAGCCCGATCTGGGGAACACCGGGGGCATCACCGAAGGGAAAAAGATCGCGGACGCTGCCTATGTGTATGATGTCAGCGTCCAGGCCCATGTCTGCGCCAGCCCCCTTTCCACGGCGGCGGCGATACACTTCGAGGCGGCGATCCCCAACTTCGTAATCCACGAGCATCACCGGGTAAACCTGCTCAAGTCCAACCAGGAGCTCTGCATTTACGACTACCAGCCTGTCAGGGGCCGTTTCGCGATACCGGAACTTCCGGGGCTGGGAAATGAATTCTCCGAAAAGGCCCTGGCCAGCGAGACGAAGGTAACCGTTAGCTAGCCCTGCTTATGCGGGGCGTTTGTGGGGCCCCCAAAAAAGACAAGGAGGTGAATATGAAAAGAGAAAGCTTTATCACTCCGGGGCCGGGTTTGGCCCTGCTGGCACTGGCGCTTCTGTCCGCTTTGCCGGCGGTTTCCTGCGCCAAAAAAACAGCCGCAGCGGATGCGGAACATATCACGATTATCTATGACAGTAATGTTATAGCGCGTCCGCTGGTAACCCTTGCCAAGGAGCTGCACTATTTTGAGGAGGAGGGCCTGGACCCGGAATTCATTATTCTGGCTTCAGGGGCCATTGAGGCGCTCAGCATCGGCAAGGCCGATATTATGCTGAATGGCATTATTCCCTCGTTAAGTTACGGTTCCCAGGGCGCGGCGGTCAAAGTGGTCGGCGGTACCGCATCGGGGGGGAATTTTGTGGTTACCAAACCGGAAAATGCCCAGCGCTACGCCCGGCTTGAGGATTGGCGCGGGGTCAGATTGGGGACGGTACGGCTTTCCACTTCAGAAATGGTTTCCCGTTATGCCCTGGGCCCCCTGGGGGTGGATCTTGGCCAGGATGTTACCTTTGTCGAGATCGACAACTATGCAAACATCATAGAGGCGGTGCGCAAGGGTCAGGTGGATATTGGCTTTATCGGTTCCGAATACCGCAGGCCCGCGGTTGATCTGGGGCTTCATGTTCTTTTTCCCATGACTCATATGTACCCCAACTATGTCTGCTGCCGGGAAACGGCCTATGCGAAAGCCGTGGAAGAGCGGCGCAGTATTTTTGTAAAATTCCACCAGGCCCAGATCCGCGCCTATAAATATTTTTTGGAAAAGCCGGATGAAGTTCTCGATCTTTTTGCCCGGATTTCATCGCAGGAGCGGGATTATGTGTATAACGTGATCTACAACACTGAAACCAATGCGGACCGGATATTTAACCCCGACCCGGATTTGCGGCGGGTTACCAGTGTGTATCAAACCCTCCTGGAAAACAACTACATAGAGAGAACAGGAATTGAAGCGAGGGATATTGTGGACATCACTATCTATAAGGATGCGCTGGACAATATTCTGACCAGGTATCCCAATGATCCTGTTTATCTGAAACTTGCCGCGGAGTATGAGGTGAATAACGTCAACTTCTAGCGGCCTGTTGTGCGCGTTGCGTATGCTTCAGGAGTTTGCCGGAACAGGTGTTTACAAGTGAAGGGTCCCGAAACCAAGTAACGGCGCGCCAAAAGCGCGGGGTTTTGGGCCAGGCGCAATAGTTATTCTGTTCACGCGTGAAGCGCGGCAAAGTTCCGGCGGGTGATTTTTCTCCCGCAAAAAAAGATGAGGAGTAAGAAATGAAAAACCGGAAAAGTAGTTTTAATCCCGCGGGCCTTGCCCTCCCGCTCTTGGCGGTCCTTTTGGGCTCCCTGGCGCTTTCCTGCGCCAAAAAGACGGTTGCGGCGGACGCGGAGCCCATGACCATTATCTACAACTCCAATGTGCTGACCATCCCCATTGTGGCTGTTGCCCGGGAACGCCACTATTTTGAGGAGGAGGGCCTGGACCCGGAATTCATCATCCTCGCCTCCGGGGCCATTGAGGCGCTGAGCATAGGCAAGGCGGACATCATGCTGACCGGGATCATTCCTTCCCTCAGTTACGCCGCCCAGGGAGCGGATGTCAAAGTAATAGGGGGCACCATTTCAGGCGGCAACTTTGCCATCACCAGGCCGGAGAATCGTGCGAAATACGCCCGGCTGGAGGACTGGCGGGGGGCGCGGCTGGGCACGGTCCGGCTTTCCACCTCGGAAATGGTGTCCCGTTTCGCCCTGGGGCAGATAGGGCTGAACACCGACGCAAGTTCCCAAAATCAGGATGTTACCTTCGTGGAAATTGAAAACTATCCCAATATCATTGAAGGGGTCCGCAAGGGGCAGGTGGACATTGGTTTTGTCAGTTATGAGTACCGCCAGGCTGTGGAGGATCTGGGGCTGACTATCCTTTTTCCCATGACTTCCATGTATCCCAACTATGTCTGCTGCCGGGAAACGGCCTACACCAAATCCCTGGAGACAAAACGCAGCATCTTTGTCAAATTCCTCCAGGCCCAGATACGGGCCTTTAAGGAGTTTGTCGAAAAGCCGGATGATACGGTGGCCCTCATAGCCCGGCTGTCAAGCCAGGAGCCTGATTTTGTGCGCAACGCCCTCTACGATCCTGACCGGAGCGCGGGCCGTACCTACCACCCCGATCCGGACCTGAGGCGGGTGCGGGATGTCTACGCGACCCTCCAGGAGCACAACTACATTCCCCTGGGTTTAGCCGTGGAAGATGTGCTGGATTATACCCTCTACCAGGATGCCCTGCAAAATATTCTGGAACGCTACCCGGATGATCCTTTCTACCGGCAGTTGGCCAGGGATTTTGAGTTTAACAACCTCAACCTTTAGGAAAAGGGATGAGCACGATAGAAATAGAAAAGCTGCGGCTGGTTTACACCACGGGGAAGACAGAATTTCTGGCCCTGGAGGATATTACCGTATCCATCGGGGACGGGGAATTTGTCTGCGTCATAGGTTCTTCCGGCTGCGGCAAAAGTACCCTCCTCAGCGTTCTGGAAGGGCTCATTTCCCCCACTTCGGGCCGCGTACTCATTGACGGGGTACCCATCAAGGGGACGGGCGCGGAGCGGGCCGTGGTGTTCCAGCAGTATACGCTTTTCCCCTGGATGACGGCGAAACAGAATGTGGTTTTTGGGATGAAGCAGGTGCGGCATGATCTTGCGGGCCATCAGTTTGACCGGGTGGCGGAGGAATTTCTGGATCGGGTCGGTTTAAGCGGCTTCATGGACAAACTGCCGGGGGAACTCTCCGGGGGTATGCAGCAGCGCGTCGCCATTGCCAGGGCCCTCTCGGTTAATCCCCGGATACTCCTCATGGACGAACCCTTTGGGGCCATAGACGCCAAAACCAGGGTGATCCTTCAGGAATTGCTCCTCAAGCTCTGGGCTGAGAGCGATGAAAAAAAGACCGTAGTCTTTGTGACCCACGATATTGACGAAGCCCTCCTGCTCTCGGACCGGATACTCTTTATGGAGCCGAAACGGGTATCCCACGATATTCCCGTAAACATCCCCCGGCCCCGGACCAAGGAGTCTCTTTACGACAACGCGGAATACCGCCGGCTCCGGGCCCGCCTCGTGGGGCTTTTCTACCATAATGTAACGGAGCAGATAGGCGGCGAGGAGGTAGTGCTGTGAAAACCCCCAGGGAAGATGAAATTCC
This sequence comes from Treponema sp., assembly GCA_031274285.1. Classification (GTDB taxonomy): domain Bacteria; phylum Spirochaetota; class Spirochaetia; order Treponematales; family Breznakiellaceae; genus JAISFT01. The sequence continues at coordinate 3,685 of JAISQJ010000007.1, forward strand.
CCTGAGCCTTGGGGCGCGGTTTCTTAATGTGCCCACCCTGTTTTTTATCATTCATCTGGCGGCGTTGTTTTTGCCCGGCCGCATGGTGCTGCGGACGAGAATGTACAGTCCCGTTCCCTTTACAGTGGTCCTTGTTTTTGCCTGGCTGTTCTTTCAGTACAAACTTGCCCGGGAGGAAGGCCGTCAGGCGGCCCGGGATGTGGGGGCCATTGTGCTGGGCTTTCTGGCCCTTTGGGAGCTGGCCGTCAGCAAACTGGACCTCCTGCCCTTTGTGTTTGTCCCCGCCCCGGAAAATGTCTTTTTCATCTATGTCCGGGATTACCGGCTTATTCTTTCGGGGTTTCTCAGATCGATGTTTCTCCTGCTGACAGGTTTTGGCGCCTCCCTGCTGCTGGGAATCTCCCTCGGTATTGCCGTAGGCTGGGTCCCCCGGCTCAGAAAGGCCATTTTTCCCATAGCCAAGGCCCTCAGCACCGTTCCCGCCATGATCTACGGCCCCTACCTGGTAGTGATGATGCCCACCTTTACCAGCGCCTCCATCCTCGTCATTTTCTGCGGAACCTTCTGGAGCCTCTTTATGAACATGATCAACCGGGTGGGTACCATAGATCAGCGGATCATCAATACGGCAAAGATACTGAACGTTAAAACCAGGACCATGCTTTTCAACATCATCCTGCCCTATACGATACCCCTGATCATCAACGATCTTACCGTGTTCCTCTCGATCTCGGTGATGACTCTGACCGTGGCGGAGATGATAGGCGCCGACCGGGGCATGGGGTTTTATATCAAACGATCCCTGGACTACGCCAACTACACCCAGGCTTTTGCGGGAATATTTTTCATTGCCGTGGTGATCACCATCCTTAACGCCCTCATTGGGGTACTCAGGAAAAAGCTGGTCAAGTGGAAGTATTAACGGAGGCTTTCCCAAAACTTCAGTTTTGGGAAAGCCTCCATGGGGCGGGATTTTCCCCGAGGCCCGGAGTAAAACAGAAAAAGGCGGAACCTTATGTCGGAAATAAAGAAAAACATCACCGAACTCATAGGCAATACCCCCATGATGGAGCTGGGCGCGCTGGAACGCCTCCACGGACTCGAGGCCCGGCTCCTGGGCAAACTGGAGTACTACAATCCCGCGGGAAGCGTCAAGGACCGGATTGCCTGGGCCATGATAGAAGACGCCGAGGAAAAGGGCCTTCTAAAACCGGGAGATACGATCATCGAACCCACCAGCGGCAATACGGGCATAGGTCTTGCCGCGGTGGCGGCCTTTCGCGGTTACAAGCTCATTCTTACCATGTCGGAAACCACCAGCGTGGAGCACCGGAATCTCCTCAAGACCTATGGGGCCGAGGTGGTTCTCACCGACGGCGCCGCGGGGGTGCGGGGGGCCATAGCCAGGGCGGAGGAGCTGGCGGCAAAAACCCCCGACAGCTTCATCCCCGGCCAGTTTGTAAACCCCGCGAATCCCGCCGCCCATTTTGCCGCCACGGGGCCTGAAATATGGCGGCAGACCGACGGCAAGGTGGATATCTTTGTGGCCGGGGTGGGTACCGGGGGAACCATCACGGGGACGGGGGAATTCCTCAAATCCCGGAATCCCCGGATCACTGTAATCGCCGTTGAGCCCGATGGCTCCCCCTTCCTCTCCGAGGGGAGGAGCGGCCCCCACCGCATCCAGGGCATAGGAGCGGGTTTTGCCCCCACGGTGCTGAACACGAGGGTCTATGACGAGATCATCCGGGTCCGGGACGCCGATGCCTACACGGCGGGCCGGGAAATAGCCCGCTGCGAGGGAATCCTGGTGGGGGCCTCTTCCGGGGCAGCGGCTTTTGCCGCCCTGGAGGTGGCGCAAAGGCCCGAAAACCGGGGGAAGACCCTGGTGGTGCTCCTCCCCGACACGGGGGAACGCTACATTTCCACCCCGCTCTTTAATGAGCCGGGCAAAACTTGACCCGCGAAGGCGTCTGATTTTGAAAAAACAACCGAAAAATGCAAGGCGTACAAGGAAAGGCCAAGAGTTACACGAAGGAATGAAGAATTTACACGAAGACGCGGAAGGAAGATAAGGAAAGCGCCACAGCCTCCAGGAATTCTAAGTTTAACATGACAGGACGCCTTAAAAAATTACCGGGGGTCCTGTCAGCCGGGAAAAATATGGTGCCCCCCGGAGGTGCCCCCCATATTTCTTCCCGGTCGAGACCGC
>JAISQJ010000093.1 GCA_031274285.1 Treponema sp.
CGGCTCCCTGGATATGGACGCCCTGTTAAAGGAGTTCCAGCAATTTTGGCGGGAGAATTCAGAGCTGTGGGAGGAAAAGTCGGACTACACGGAAGCATTCCCCCACCTGCTCTTAATGGCGTTTTTGCAGCGGATATTAAACGGCGGTGGCCGTATAGACCGGGAGTACGCTGCGGGCCGGGGCCGGATAGATTTATATGTTGAATACCAGGGCGGCAAACACATCATTGAAATTAAATTGATACACGAAAGGCAAAGCCCGGAGCAGGTGAGCGCCAAGGGCCTGGAACAGATCGCCCGGTACCGGGACAGTAAAGCGCCCGGCGCCCCCGCCTACCTTGTCATCTTTGACCGCCGCCCCCAAACCAAGGAAAGCCCCTGGGAAAAACGGCTCACCTGGACCAGCGCCGGTTCCATAACCGTGATAGGCTGCTAAGGGCTTATCGGACTTTTGTTATCAATGCTAGTATGCAATGCCAGTATCTTTCATAAAAACAAAAGGAGATAGTGCGCGTGTTCCCCAGTAAAACCCCCGGGGCTGACATGAAACAAAAGATCGCTTCTTTCCTTAAGGAAGTCCGTCGGGATTTATCCGCCTCTGAAATAAAGCAGGGTGAACGGATCTACCAGGAAGATCGCTGTACCCTCCTGTCCCAATCACCGGCGGCGGTAGAATTTCTTTTAAGCCTCAACGATGAAAAGGGCGAAAAAAAAGATATACCCTACAGCCTTTTTATTGACCAGGAAAAGCAACAGATAAGCCCGGCAAAAAACGGCAAGAGGGAAACCTGGAACCGTTATGGCTACGCCTGCCTTTTGGCCTATGAGGAAGAACTCAAGCGCCTGGACCCGCAAGAAAAAACTGAGTATAAAAAGTACACTCGGGAGGGCATGATACGGCGGGTCCTTGACGAGCGGCGGGAAAAGGCGGAAAAGGCCGCCTACCGGATACGCTGGGCTTCCAATATTTACGGCGACCATATCCTGACCAATGAAAAAGGGGTAAAGTATACTGTCTTTCTCCGGGATTTTGAGCATGAAACCGGCTACAGCAACAGCGCCGACGCGGCCTGTAATAAGCTGGGCACCACCAAGCATATTATGTACGCCTTTGCGGAGATCAAAGCCAATAAAGCCCTGTATAATAAACTGGATAAAACCTTTCCCTTTATCGAAATATACTGCGACCCCCTTAACGATTATAAGATAAGCTGGTATTACCCCCATGAAATGCCGCCCGATGAAAAGGCGCTGATCTTCAAATATTTTAAGAATAAATCCTTTATCGATGAAAGCAAGGCGCCGTCTTTTTTAAAGTTTATCGAAAGCGCCATGGATTATGACCGTATTTGTGTGCGTCCCGAAGTGCGGGAAAAGGTTGAGCGCCGCTACGAAGATCTGATGCTGGAGGATCTGCGAAAAAAAGCGCCGCCGGATTTTTCAGTCATCAAGGCGGAACTTTTCCCCTACCAGGTTGAAGGCATCAATTTTGCCCTCTACCGCCGGGCCGCCATTATCGCCGATGAAATGGGCCTGGGTAAAACCATCCAGGCCATTGGGGCCGCGGTCCTGAAAAAACAGATCTTCGGATTTAGAAAGACCCTGGTGGTATGCCCCGCGACCTTAAAAGCCCAATGGAAGCAGGAGATTGAAAAATTCACCGGCGAAAAGGCCCTCATCCTTTCAGGCCCCCCGGCGGAAAGGGAAAAACAGTACCGGTCACCGGATTATTTTTTCTTTATGGTAAACTACGAAACCGTTTTGCGGGACAGCCAGGCTATTAACCGGGCGGAATTTGATTTCCTTATTCTGGATGAGGCGCAAAAAATTAAAAATTACGAAACAAAAACCGCGTCGGCGGTGAAGCGCCTCAAGGCAAAACATACCCTGGTTATTACCGGCACCCCCATTGAAAACCGGCTTATTGATATTTATTCAATCCTCAATGCCATCGATCCCCATTATCTGGGACCCCTTTGGGAATTTTCTTATCAGCACTGCCTTTTTGATCCGGATAAACCGAATAAGATCAACGGTTATTACGATCTGCAAAATTTGAACGCCCTGCTGGCGGGTATTTTGATACGCCGGGAAAAGCAGGGAGTTTTGAGCCAGCTTCCCGATGTCCAGCAAAAGGATGTGCCGGTGAACCTTTCGCCCCTTCAACAGGAGTACCACGCCAGTTATATGAAAGGCATTGCGCAGATTATCAAAAAAAAGTTTCTTACCCCCTACGATCTGCAAAAGCTCAACCTGCTCCTTTCCAGTGCCCGGATGGTCTGCGATTCAACGTATCTGGTTGACGAGGCTACCAGGGATTCCCCTAAGCTGCTGGAGCTTGAGGATATTTTATTTGAGAAGCTGGACATTAAAAACAGGCCCCGCAAAATAATTATTTTTTCCGAATGGATAAAAACCCACCGGCTTATCGGGGAAATGCTCAGGAAAAAGGGCGTGGGCTTTACGGAACTGAACGGTAGAATTCCGGTTAAACAGCGGGGGGCGCTGATCCGGCAGTTTGAGCAAAATCCGGACTGTAAGGTTTTTCTTTCCACCGAAGCGGGGGGCGCGGGGCTTAACCTCCAGGCGGCGGATATTCTGGTCAACTTTGAGCTGCCCTGGAATCCCGCAAAGAAAAATCAGCGGATCGGCCGTATAGACCGGCTGGGCCAAAAAAGCAACAAACTTTTGATCTACAACCTCATTTCCCGGAATTCCATTGAACAGCATATTGCCGCGGGGCTTCTGGTAAAACAGACCCTTTTTGAGGGCGTCCTTTCCGAAGGCAGCGCCATCAACTATGTGGATTTTTCGACCAAAGGCCGTTCCCAGTTTATCCGCCAGCTCGAAGCCCTCATCAATCAGCAGGAAGAGGCCGCCGCGGCGGAAGCCGTGGAAACCCCGGCGCCCGCTGCCGCGGCCCTGCCGGAAAAACAGGCCGAACAGTTTGAGCAGGTCTTGTCCAACGGCATGTTGTTCCTCGCCGGCCTTTTCAAAATGTCCACCGGCGCGGAACTTAATTTCAAAGATCAAAAAATCGAATTTGACAAGCAGACCGGAGAAATAAAGCTGAGTTTTAAGGTATGAAGTGTTAGTATCTCTGCGTGATTTGACAAAGGTATACCCCATGGGCAAGCTTGCCGTCGAGGCCCTTAGGGGGATAAGCCTTGACATCAGCGCCGGTGATTTTGTATCCGTGGCCGGGCCTTCCGGGTCCGGGAAGACCACCATGATGAATATCATCGGCCTTATTGATACCCCCACCGGGGGTACGTTGAAAGTAGACGGGCGGGAAGCGGCTTCATTGAACCGCCGGGAATTGGCCCGGATGCGGCGGGAATACATCGGTTTTGTGTTCCAGTCCTTTAACCTGCTGCCCGTTCTTACGGTTTTTGAGAACGTGGAGCTTCCCCTGACCATTGGGAAGAAAAAGAGCGGCAGGAAGGAAAACCGGGAACGGGTGGAATACCTCTTAAAGGAGGTGGGCCTGGAGGATCGGCACCACCACAAGCCGACGGAGCTTTCCGGGGGCCAGCAGCAGCGGGTGGCTATTGCCAGGGCCCTGGTTACGCAGCCCCGGATCGTCATAGCCGATGAGCCCACCGCCAATTTGGATTCCGCCAATGGGGAGCGGGTTTTGGAACTGATGAAAAGCATCAACCGGGAAGAGGGGACTACCTTTATCTTTTCTACCCATGATCCGGATATTTGGAAACTGGCGAATCATGTAATTTTTTTGAGGGACGGACTTATCGAGATGGAGCAGCGCCGGTGATTGGGCCTTATTAGCAGCAGGATGACGTTACCGGTGGAAACCTTGGGTATTCATGCTCTTGCCTTTAAAAACATAGCGAGAAACAAAAAAAATTCCTTCCTCGTTATTCTTCTCATCACTTCCATTACCTTTCTTTTTTTTATCGGTAATACCATAATCGGCAGCTCGGATCAGGGCATGAAGGACGCTTACATTGACAGCCTTACCGGCGAGGTGGTCCTCCAGAAAATTTCCCCGGTTACCATGAATCTTTTTGGCGCCAATGTCCCGGTTATTGATGAATTTTTTACGATCCCTAATCTTCCGGCCTTTGACCATATCCGGAACATCGCCTTGCATGAAGCCGGGGTCAGCCGGGTAACAAGCCAGGTCTCCACCAAAGCCTATCTTGACGTATTTGGATACCGTTCTATGGCCCTTATCTGCGGCGTGGACAGCGCCACCTATTTTGATGCCTTTCCCGGCCTTATCCTGGAGGAGGGCCATTTTCTAGAGCCCGGTGAATACGGGGCCATGATTACCGCCGAGCGGGCCCAGGAACTGGCTGATACCACCGGGGTCTATCCTGAAATAGGGACCCCCCTGCTTCTTACCGCCGGCGGGGCCGTGGGTTTCAAAATTAGGGAGGTTTCCCTGCGGGGAATCTTCCGCTATAAGAATCCCGGACTTCTTATGAACGAGATCATTATTACCGACCCCCAGACCGCCCGGATCCTTGCCAGTATCCAGGTCGCCTCTTCCGATGTACAGGCCGATGAGGGGGCCCTGAGTTTATTGGACGCCCCCATGGAAGACCTTTTTGGGGAAAGTTTCGGACTCGAAACCCCCGATCCCCCGTCTGCGGCCCTTACTGGGGAGGGCGAGATGAACCCCGATTCCCTGGCGGCCTATTTGGGCGGTTTTTCCAGGGAAGAAAGCGGGTCCCTCGCCGGGGGGGATTGGAATTTTATTATCCTGCGCCTGTACCGGGGAACGGAGGCGGCGAAGGTAATAAGTTCGCTGAACAAGAAAATTAACCCCATGGGCGCCGCTGCGGTGGATTGGCGGACCGCCGCGGGAACCTCCGCTACCACGCTTCTCTTGGTCCAGAGTTTTTTCAATGGCGGCATTATCCTGATGAGTGCCGCCGGGATCATTGCCGCGGTAAATATTCTTTTAATTTCGGTTTTTAGGCGGACAAAGGAAATTGGAACCCTCAGGGCCATCGGCGCCGGGGACGGGTATATCCGGTCCCTCATTCTGGGGGAAAACCTTATGCTCTCCCTTATTGCGGGAGCCCTGGGGGTGCTGGCGGGGACCTGGTTTATCCATGGGGCAAACATGGCGGCCTTTGAAATTCGCAACAGCTTGATCGCCTCCCTTTTCGGCGGCTCCGCCCTTACGCTGCATTTTATTCCCCCCGTAGCCGCCGCATCTTTCGCGGTAGCCCTGGTACTGGGATTTGCCGCTTCAATTTTTCCGGTGGAGACCGCAGTCCGCATCGATCCGGTTGTGGCCGTCCGGCGGGGATAGACAAGGCAGGGGCATGAAGTTCTTCACCTTAATAATTCTTTCCGTTAAATACCTTGTCCGCTACCGCCGCCGTTATTTTTTCTTGTTCCTTGCCATAAGCCTGGGGTTTGGGATTGTTACCATACTGAGCGCGGTAAAAGATAAAATGTACGCCAACGTGTACAATTCCGCCCAGGATCACTACGCCGGTGATATCGTGGCCGTTGGCTATGACCACGATCTTTCGGATATTCGCCATATTTCTGCCAATGCCAAGGCGGAGATTTACCGGGCCATGGAAGCGGTTCACCTTGAGAGTCCCCTGGTGGTGGAGCGGACCCACTTTCCCCAAGAGGGGGTGGTGTATTTCAACGGAAACGCCGTAAGGCTAAAGTATGTTATCGGCGTTGATTGGGATGTCGAGGCTTCCTATTTTGACAGCCTTAACTACCAGGCGCGGCTGGATATACCGCCGGGAGAAAATACCATCTATCTTTCCGCCCCGGTGGCTGCCCTGCTGAATATACGGGCCGGGGACAGCCTGACCCTGGGCGTAAACACCATCTATGGGCAAAAGAATACCGGAACCTTTATCGTAGGGGGCATTGTGGAGGATGCCACCATTTTTGGCTACTATAAGGTGTATATCGACAGGGTTATCCTAAACCGCCTGATGTTTATTGCCGATGAAGACTGCTCGATCATGGGAATATTTATCAAGGATCAGCGGGATGTGGAAAAGAAGCGGACCCTGCTCCAGGCATACTTGAGCGAGCGTATCCAAACCGGGCCCATCGTCCATAACCGGGACGAGCTTATAAGGGAATCTACGGCTCCCCATGGGGGCATTAGAATTTTTCTTATTACTATTCCGGTCTATCTGTCGGAGGTGGCAGACCTTTTAGATGCCCTGAATATTGTCACCTATTTTCTTTACATCATGATGCTTGTTATCATGATGGTAAGCGCCCTGGTAACCTACCGGCTTATTCTGCACGAGCGGTACAGGGAACTGGGAACCATGCGGACCATCGGTTTTTACGGCGCGGATATCCGCTTTATCCTGATGCTGGAAACATTTGGCCTGGCACTGGCCTCTTTGGCGGCGGGGATGATCCTGGCGTTATTCTTTCACCGGCTTGTTACCTTTGTTCCCTTTACGTGGTTTCCCAGTTTTGAGATATTCCTGGAAGACGGCAAGCTTGGCGCCCTGTATCTGCCCCGCACCGTGGCGGCAAATATTCTGGCAGTTTTTGCCAGTCTTTTTTTGGCCGCCGCGGTACCGGTTTATAGATCGTCCCGGGAACCTCTGCCGGATATGCTGAGGGGAGGCCGCTAGTGTTCAAGCTTAGTTTCGGAATTCCGCGGAGGGTTTTTCCCCGCTGGCGGTATCCGTCCATCGTATGCATGGCGGTATTCTTGGCACATGCCGGCGCCCTTTATGCGCTGACTGACCTGGAGATCCTCCGCCGGGCGGATGCGCTTGCCAGTTACCTGGATACGGATTTTTCCGCCGAATATACCATTGTCCAGGATAAGCCGGGCCAGAGCCGCTCCACCACGGTGGCGGGGGTTTTCCGCAGGGATAGTATCGAAACCTACGTGATTGTGATCATGCAGCCCGCGGTCAGCCGGGGCCAGGGCTATCTGAAACAGGGAAAGACCCTCTGGTTCTATGACCCGGACAGCCGCCGCTTTAATACCAGCTCCAGTTCTGACCGTTTTCAAAATACCAATGCCCGCAATTCGGACTTTACCCGGTCTACCCTGGCCCAGGATTACCGGATTATCGGGGGCGAGGATGAGGTTCTGGGCCGCTTTAGATGCCGGCTCCTTACCCTGGAAGCGGTGACCACCGAAGTGGCCTATCCCCGGATGAAAATCTGGATTAGTGAAGACGGCCTGGTCCGCAAGACGGAGGATTATAGTCTTTCCGGCCAGCTTCTGCGGACCAGCGCCTTTCCCGATTATCACCGGATTAATGACCGTTTTATCCCCAAGCGGGTCCTGGTTGAGGAAGCGCTTACGGGGGCGGTCATTGATGGGAAATTTGTCAATGAGCGGACCCAGATAACCATCAACAAACCTACCTTTGAGCGGATTCCCGATTCCACCTATTCAAAAACCTTTTTGGAGTCCGTGAACAGGTGAAATTCCCTTCCCCTAACCCAGTCCCCCCGGCCGCGATCTCCCTTCCGGTCCTCCTTTTTCTGGGCCTTTTCCTCTTGGGGACTCCGTTTCCCGCGGCGGCTCAGGAAGATCCCCTGGACTGGGATTTTGATACCCTCTTTGACGGGGAAGATGTCCAGGGGGACGCTGCATCGGGTCAGGGGGACGCTGCATCGGGTCAGGAGGACGCCGCATCGGACCAGGGGGAAGCCCCGCCCGGTAAGGAAGCGGCCGCGGGGAGCGGCAGCCCGCTTGCGGAGCTGCTGCGCCAATCGGCTCTTTCCCTGGATCTGTCCTACAGCGCAAACGGCGGCTTTGCCCCCGGCTGGAGCGAGGCCCCCTGGTTTGCCGCCGCCTACGACCCGGAGTATTCTTATGTTCTGGGGGTTAATCTAAACACCTACCTGGGACTGGATGTACGGATTTCGAATGTTCTCCGGGCCCACAGTTCCATTGCCTTTTCGATCCCCGATCAAAGCTACATCAGCCTTAAAGATCTTTTTATCGATTACAGCATGTTCGAGCGGGTGTTTTTCAGGGTAGGGAAATTCGGCCACAACTGGGGGATTTCGCCCAACTTCCCCGCCGCCAACCTGCTGTCCCGTGTCCCCGGGGGGAGTCCCCGGAGCGGCAGGGCCGATTGGGGGGAACCCTATATCCTTAAAGCGGATGTCCCCATCGGCATCGGGGGCCTGCAGCTTTTGGTCCTTACCCGCCCCGGCTTTATGAGCGGTACTACGCCGGGCTTCAGTGAACTTGGGTATGGGGGCAAGTACAACCTGGCCTTTACCTGGGCGGACATAGATATGGGCCTTTTCTACCATGAGGACATGCCCCTGCGGGGTACCGTTTCGGTGAAGACAACGGTTAAACATACGGAGCTGTACGTTGAAACCATGGGGGCCATGCCGCATGACGGCGGGGCCGGGTTCAGCGTTTCCGCCAACCTGGGTTTTGTTCAGGATTTTTTTGATGATCTTTTTACGGTGAACGGAGAGATCTTTTGGAACGGGGAGGATAGCGCCTTCTACTTTAAGCCAAAAACCGAACTGGAAGAAGCGGAATCTTCTCCCTTTATCCCCGGCCTGAATACGGCGCTGAACCTGGTCTTTAGGCCCCGCTGGATAGGGAACCTCCGCTTTGCCCTGACAGGCCGCTGGGCCCTGGACACGAACACCGCCTACCTCCTGCCGGGCCTGTCCTTTTCGCCCCTGCCCCACCTGGATATTTCCCTGGGCTTCCCCATTGCCCTGGGCGGCCGTGACGGCCGGTATTACCGCAGTAACGCCGATAAAAACAACCGGCCCCTTGCCATTGCGCTGCTGATAAACCTGAACGGCAGCTATCACCGTAGTTTCTAAGGTTCCGGCCCCCCCGGTCAGGGGACCTTGAAAAACGTTGAAAACCTTGCTATATTATGACAATTCGAGACATTTAGCGGATCACGTAAAAGGAGTAAGGATTAGATGAGCATCGACATTACCAAGATGCGTAACATTGGGATTAGCGCCCATATCGATTCCGGAAAGACCACCCTTTCCGAGCGCATCCTTTTTTATAGCAATAAGATACACGCCATCCACGAGGTCCGGGGCAAGGACGGGGTGGGGGCGACCATGGACCACATGGAGCTTGAGCGGGAGCGGGGTATCACGATCCAGTCCGCCGCTACCCAGGTTGAATGGAAAGATCATACCATCAATCTGATCGATACCCCCGGACATGTGGACTTTACCATCGAAGTTGAACGGTCCCTCCGGGTTCTGGACGGGGCGGTGCTGGTGCTTTGCGCCGTGGGCGGGGTCCAGTCCCAGTCCATCACCGTGGACCGGCAGCTTAAGCGGTACCATGTGCCCCGGATCGCCTTTGTGAACAAGTGCGACCGAACCGGGGCCAATCCCTTTAAGGTGAAGATTCAGCTGCGGGAGAAGCTGGGGCTCAATGCGGTGATGATCCAGATTCCCATCGGTCTGGAGGACAAGCTGGAAGGCCTGGTGGACCTGATCGCCATGAAGGCCATCTACTTTGACGGCGATCAGGGGACGGAACTTCGCAGCGCGGAGATTCCCCCCCATCTGAAGGCCGATGCGGAGAAATATCGGGAAGAGCTTATCGATGCGGTATCCATGTTCAGCGATGAACTGGCGGAATTCTACCTGGCCGGGGAAGCCATCCCCGAAGAACTTATCCACCAGGCCATCCGCAAGGGGACCCTGGCGGAGCAGTTTGTGCCGGTGATGGTGGGTTCGGCCTATAAGAACAAGGGTATCCAGTGCCTGTTGGACGGGGTGACCCGTTACCTGCCCAATCCTACCGAGGTTAAGAATTATGCCCTGGACCTGGACAACAACGAGGAGCGGAAGGAACTGGTCTCCGATGAGAAGAACCCCACGGTGGCCCTGGGCTTTAAGCTGGAAGATGGACAGTACGGACAACTGACCTACGTGCGGATCTACCAGGGCGCCCTTAAGAAGGGGGACGAGCTGACCAACACCAGGGCCCGCAAGCGGTTCAAAGTGGGGCGGCTGGTCCGTATGCATGCGGATAGCATGGAGGACATCAGCGAGGGGGTGCCGGGGGACATTGTAGCCCTTTTCGGTATCGACTGCGCCAGCGGGGACACCTTCTGCGGGACCGGGCTTAACTACGCCATGACCTCCATGTATGTGCCGGAGCCGGTCATCTCCCTGGCCATCGATCCCAAGGATAAGAAATCCTCCGACCAGATGGCCAAAGCCCTGAACCGTTTTACCAAGGAAGACCCCACCTTCCGGACCTACGTGGACCCGGAGTCTAACCAGACCATTATTCAGGGTATGGGGGAACTGCACCTGGAAGTTTATATCGAGCGGATGCGCCGGGAATATAAGTGCGAGGTGGAAACCGGCATGCCCCAGGTGGCCTACCGGGAGACGATACAACAGCGGGCGGACTTCAATTACACCCACCGGAAACAGACCGGCGGTTCCGGCCAGTACGGCCGGGTGGCGGGCTTTATGGAGCCTTGGGACGGCGGGGACTACGAATTTGTGGACTCCATTAAGGGCGGGGCCATTCCCAACGAGTTTATCCCGAGCTGTGACAAGGGCTTCAAGGAAGCTATCAAGAAGGGGTCCCTCATCGGTTTCCCCATCGTGAACATTCGCTGCACCATCAACGACGGCCAGAGCCATCCGGTAGACTCCTCGGACATTGCCTTTCAACTGGCGGCCATTGGGGCCTTTAGGGAGGCCTACAACAAGGCCAAGCCCTGTATCCTGGAGCCCATCATGAAGGTTTCAGTTGAAGGACCTTCGGAGTTTCAGGGGAATATCTACGGTTCTCTGAACCAGCGGCGGGGACTTATCTCTTCGTCAACCGAAGACGGCGCTTTCTGCCGGGTGGAAGCCGATGTGCCCATGAGCGAGATGTTCGGCTACTCCACGACGCTGCGTTCCCTGACTCAGGGTAAGGCGGAGTTCACCATGGAATTCCAGAAGTACGGGAAGGTTCCCGCGAGTATATCCGAGGCCCTGATCAAGGAATACGAGGAAAAGCGGCGCGCCAGGTAAAAGGCCCGGAGATTGTTTTGCTTGGGACTAAACCTAAGGGCCGTATAATTTTTTTGGAGGATGAGAGTGATAATCAGTGAACTGATTCAGCGCAGTCCCATGCGGATTTTTGAAAAATCTATACACGGCGGTCTAAAGGCCGGTGAAATCGGCGTTATCGCCTCCCCCAGCGGCATTGGGAAAACTTCGGTACTGGTTCAGATAGCCCTGGATAAGCTGCTGCAGGATAAAAAGGTGATCCATGTGTCCTTTTCCCAGCATACCGGCTATGTGCTGGCCTGGTACGAGGATATCTTTGACGAATTTATCCGGAAGAAGAACCTGGAAAATGCCCGGGAGGTGAAGGACGAGATTGTTAAGAACCGGGTGTTGATGAATTTTAGCCAGGACGGGGTAACCGGGGACCAGGTTCTGCGGAGCCTAAAGGCCATGATCGTGGAGGGGGGCTTTAAGGCCGAGTACCTGATCATCGACGGCTTTGATTTTTCAAAAATGGACCGGGAGCGGATTGCCGCTATAAAAGAATTTGCCAAAAATCTGGGTCTGGAAGTGTGGTATAGCTGCACCGTCCCCGAGAGCAACGGCCAGTATACCAAGCAAAACATCCCCGTGCTGCTAAAGGATTTTGTGGACCTGGTGGACTCCGTGGTGGTGTTGGAACCCAGGGGGGACCACATCGAATTTTCGGTCTCCAAGGACCGGGATGTCTACAACCCTCCGGCCATGGCCCTCAAGTTGGATCCCAAGACCTTGCTGATACAAACCTGAGTTTTTGAAAGCGCCGCCCTTGGCGCTTCAAGCGCCTTCCGTAAGCCCCGCCCCGGCGGGGCTTTTTTTTGCTCCCGCGGCCTGAGTGGCCCCGGCCTATGCTTGGCAATTCACCCGGCAAGCCCTATACTGGACCTATGACAAGGGGAATCCTGATCGTGGGGAACGATTCCTTGCTCTGCGCCGCCATTGCGGCCCAGGCGGCAAAGCGGGTGGAGCATTTTGCCCAGGCCCTGCTCCCCAACCGGCTCTCGGAGCAGAGCCGGGGGAGTATTCCCAAGGGGACCTATCCCCCCCAAGAATCCGGCGACCCCGGTTCCGCGGTTATCCCCCTGGTCTGGAATCCGGGGAGCCCCATAAGCGCCCGTACCCTGGTCCTTTCCGCAGAACATCAGCTTGAGCGCATTGACGAGGCCATCCTGGTCTGCGCCCCCCCCTCCCTCCGCCGGCCCGTTGCGGAACTCCTGCCCCTGGACATCGAAATTCTGGTAAACGATCACATCAAAGGCTGGTTCTTTTTGGCCCGGGAACTGGCAGGAATCTTCCGGGCCCGGCGGGCCGGCACCCTTGCCCTGGTGGTTCCCGATATGGGCTCCGGCCGTGACGACCAGGCGGACTTGCTGGGGGTCCCCGCGGCCGCCGCCTTCCGGGCCCTTGCCCAGGGCCTTTTGGCCTCATCCGCGGCGGAGCCCTACCTGGCCCTGGGTTTTTCCTCCCAGGAGGCGGGGGAAGATGAAAATTTTGCCGCCTATGTTTTTAAGCTGGTTGACGAGGCGAATAAACGCAGTTCCGGTAAGTGGCACAAGTATGGACGCCTCAATTTTTTCAAATAGATCCTCGTCAGTGTGGCCCAGGAGGGGGCCGGGGATGTGAAGAACACTATTTGGTCAAAAATATTCCTTTTTGCGGTGATTCCCTTTCTCATCATCTACACCATATTGGCCGCCATTATTCTGCGATCTATTTTTAACGATAAGATAAGCCAGGTGGAGCTTGATGTTAGGAATCTCGCCCGGTTTAACGAGGTACGATTCCAAGGCTACATCGAGAATACCAGGCTTTCCGTAATGATCGCTGCGGCGGAACTGGAGCTTATCGATCCGGCCCTCCCCGATGCCCGGTCCCGCGGGGAAAAGGTGATCATTGCCAGCTTTAGTAACGAGACGGTCTACAATTCCTGGCTGATCTTTGAACCTAACGCCTTTGACGGCAGGGATGAAAATCACCGGGGGGAATATCCGGGGGAGACTTCGGGCCGGTATATGCGATCCTACATCAGGGAGGGTTCAGGTTTTGTTGAAACCGGCGACATGGATGAAACCCTTTTGGAGGACATGGCCGAGTCCTACTGGTACCTTGTGCCCAAGTTAACCAAGGAACCATTTATCGATATAAGTACCGACTACGAGACCACCTGGGATTACGGTACGGGCGAGGGGCCGGTTTTCAGTATAAGCCTGGCGGCTCCAATCATGAGGGATGGTCAGTTTATCGGCTGTGTGGGGCAGGATATTCTTTTAACCGATCTTATGCTGGGACCGGAGCTGATCCCCGGCGCGGTCTCGGCCCTGTTTACCCCCAACGGCATCCTACGGTATTTTCGGGATACCGATATGATGGAGAAGACCCTGGAGGAACTGGGCTTTCCCAACCCTGAAAAGATCCGGGAAGCCTTTGCCGCCAATCAGGAACTGTACCTGTCCGGCCAATACAGCCCCCTGCTGCAGGCTCCGGCCCTTACCTGGTTTGTGCCGGTACGGCTGGCGGGATTTGACGAGACCCTGTATGTGTATGCCGCCATGCCGGAAAGCGATGCCAGGAAGGCCCTCGATCCCCTGCTGGGGCCCATTGTTGTTTCCCTTGTCCTTGTCTTGCTGATCTTTGGAGCATCCCTGCTCTACCTTGCCCAGAGCATTTCAAAACCCATACACGATCTGATCCTGGCGTGCGAAGCCATAAGCCAAGGGAACTTTGATGTGGTGATACCTCAATCCCGGTCCAGGGGGGAGGTTGGGATCATGATCCGGTTCCTGCACCGCATGGTGGAACAGTTCAAGCTGTATATCGCCATGCAGAACAGGTCCCAGGAATTGCTGGACATTTATACCCGGCTGTACAAGGCCCTCTACCAGCATGACCGGGTGGAGGATGTTTTTGATGAGGTAATTCCGCTTATCAGCGATTATTTTAAGGTCCACAAGGCTTCCCTGGTCTTTGTTTCCGGGGAAAATGCCCGGCTTTTGGCTTCCTATGAACGGGGATCGGGTTTGAAGAAGGAGGGCGCGGAGATTTTTTCATTTCACCGCCAAGCCTTGGCCCTGCTTGCGGACAGAAAGTATATTTCCATGAACCTTAACGTCATGCGGCAGTTGAAAGTCAGCTTTGCCGAGGAGAAGACTCAATCCCTCTGCATCCTCCCCTTCCTGGCCGCGGATAAGCTGCGGGCTTATGTCATTATGGAGGGGGACAGTGAAACGGGCCCTCTGATTCACGGCGATGCGGTTCTGCTTTTCATTTCCCAAACGGTCTCCTATGTACTCACCCAGCGGGAAGCGGCGGGGAAGCCGTATTATGACGGGGAGCCTGCGGCCCCTCTGCCCGAGGAAGAAGTTCCCCCCGCGGCGGAGATTCGGGAAACGCCGCTGGAAGCGGCCCGGGCAATCGAAGGGCTGGACGTGGATAAGGGACTGTTCCATTCCGGCGGTAACGCGGAACAGTACGGGGACCTGCTGCGGATTTCCGCCAGATCCTTTGCGGGAAAGCTAGAGAAGATGCGTTCCCTGTACCGGGAGGATCTCCCGGCCTTTGCCATCGAGATTCACGGCATCAAGGGCGCCCTCTATGCCATTGGGGCCGTTGGCTTGGGCGACGAGGCCAAGGCCCTGGAATTTGCCGCCAAGGCAGGGGAGGCCGCCCAGTGCGCCCAGGGTTATCCGGTCTTTGAGGAAAAATTTGCCCTCTTTATCGGGCGGCTTGCCGCCATTCCCCGACAGCGGGAAATTCCCTCCAGGGGCCCCGGAAACATTCCCGAATTGATCGCCTCCCTAAAGGATGCCCTGGAAGCCTCCCGGCTTTTTAATTCCGACCGGGCCGGCCGGATCATCAATTCCCTTTTGGAATATTTTTGGGAAGAATCCCCGCAGCGGATCACGGAGAGTCTGGAAAAAATTGCCGATGCCCTGGAATGTATGGATTACGATGAGGCGGAACAGGAAATGAGTCTTCTGTTGGAAGCCCTGGCATGAGGCATCTTTTTGTTATCAACCCTAAAGCCTTTTTTCTTAGGGGACGGATAAACGATGTATGTACCGAGATACGCACGTTTTTTGCCAATTACCCCCAGATTGAATACGATATCCATGTAACCCGGTGGAGGCGGGATGCGATGGGTTTTGCCCGCCGTTACGTTTCCACCGTGGACAAAATGGTGCGGGTCTATGCGGTGGGGGGCATGGGGACCCTTATGGAAGTTATCAATGGGGTGGTGGGGATGCCCAATGTGCAGGTAGCGGCCTGGCCCTTCGGCATAGACAATGCCTTTTTACACTACTTTGGGGAAGAAAAGATGGAGCACTTCTATTCCCTTAGGAATTTGGTTTTTTCCGGGGTTTCTTCGTTTGATCTTATACGATGCGGGAATAATTACGGCATCTGCGCCGGTTTTATGGGGGCGCCGGCGCTTGCGGCCCGGAAAGGGGATCGTATTATGGAAAATATGGATTATGTACCCGGCTGGCTTGAGCGCAGCAGCGGTATCTATCTTGTATTAGCCGCCTATTACGCCACCAGGAAACAAACCGTCCAGCCTTACCAGGTCGTGCTTGATGGAATGCCCTTGAACGGAGATTATATCAGCATATTAATAGCTAATCAGCCGCACTTAACCAGAAGCCTGTGTCCGGCCCCGGAAGCCCAGCCCGATGACGGGCTCCTGGATATTTATTTGGTGCAGGCGGTGGCAGGTCCCAAACTTATCGGTTTAGCCGTGGATTATGCCCAGGGGCGTTACCACAAATGGCCCCATTATATATCCCACTTCCGGGGTAAAACCTTGGCTGTATCTTCGGATAAAATTATGCATATCTGCATAGATGGGGAACATTTCTATGACGCCGCGGTGGAATACGAGGTTGTTCCCCAGGCCCTGGATTTCGTCTGCCCCGGCGGACATGACGGCCAGCGGAGGCCCGCCTAAAAATCATGGCCGCCCCTAATATTATTTGGCCCTGGCTGACCAGCCGGATTCAATGGCTGATTATCAGCCTTGGCGCTGTTGTTCATGCCGTCATTGCCCTGGTTTATTGTTTTGTTTTTCTTCCTCCCGGTCCCGAGCGGATAGGCCGTCTTATTGCGGCATCCGCGGAGATTCTGTTTCTGGTATGCCTGGGCCTTAGCTCGAAGATCAGCCCCGCAACCAAATCCTATCTTATACCCCTTGCCATGGCAGGGGCGGGGATGATTTTTGCCCTGGTAGCGGGCGGAGATCGGACGCTTATTGTCCTGCTTATAATCCTTGAGGTTATCAGCTTTTCCTATCAGAATCCCCGGGGGCTGCTGATATATCTTGGTATTACCAATGCTGTCCTGGGGATCCCCATGTTTTTTTTCGGGGCCAATGTTCTGGGTCCTGAATTTCCCTGGTATCAGGGCGCAATTGAATTTTTTATCTATGACATAACCGGTATCCTGCTTTACACCAATTCCCGGCTTGTTCATTGGGTGGTGGCGAATATTGAAAAGTCCAGGCATACCTTTGAGACTGTTCTGGAAACAACCCCCGCCTACATGGTGGTTATAAGCGAAAACGCCGAAGTGGAATATATCAGTAATTCTCTTGCCGCCTGGCTTGGAATATCCCAAAAGCACTATGCCCAGGGCCGACCTTTTCTGGATCTGTTCCCTCCGGGGGAATTTAGGATGAACTTCCAGGAAATTATGGAACAGGAAGGCTATGTGGCCAAGAATTTTGAAGTCGTGCTGGGAGATAAGACGCGGTACTTTATGCTGCGGTCCTCGCTTTTGGAAGAAAAGAAATATTCCCGCCATATTGAATGGAATGATATTACCGAGTTGATGGAGGCAAAGAACGAAGCGGAGTCCCTGGCCAGGGCCAAGAGTGATTTTTTGGCCAACATGAGCCACGAAATACGGACCCCCATGAACGCTATCATCGGCATGACCGATCTTATGCTTGCCAATCCCCTGGAGCCGGAACAGATGGCCAGGGCAGATACCATTAAGGGGGCCGCCTTTTCCCTGCTTACCATCATTAACGATATTCTTGACTTTACCAAAATAGACGCACGGAAGATGGAAATTATTCCCCGGCCCTTTAGCTTTGCCTCTTTTATCAATGATACGGTAAATATGGTCAGCCTTAAAGCCTCCGATGCGGGTCTTGCCTTTACCGTTGCAATTTCAAAAGAGGTACCGCCCCTTATAAATACCGACGAGGTCCGGCTAAAGCAGTGTCTGGTTAATCTTTTGAGCAACGCGGTTAAATTTACCCCCTCCGGTCATATTCACCTAAGCGTCTGGCCGGAATTTATGGAATCCGGCGATTATAAACTCCATTTTTCTGTCACCGATACGGGAATAGGCATCAGGGAAAAAGACCGGGTCATACTGTTTGACGAATTCCAGCGCCTCGATACCCATAAAAACCGGAGCATTGAAGGAACGGGCCTGGGGCTTGCCATAACCAGCCGGCTGGTGAAATTGATGGACGGCGCTATCCATGTGGAAAGCGTTTACGGCAAGGGTTCCACCTTCTCTTTTTATATTACCTGCGCCGGTCCGCACCTGGGGAAGCTGGTGAAGGTGGAACACGCGCAGATCATGCGGGTACTCTGCTACGAGCCTGTTTCCTATAACGCCGAGGCCTTTAGGAATATTTTGAAAAACCTTGAGGTGCCGGGGGAAGTATGCGTGGAGATTAGCCATGTCCGGGAACTGCTTAAGGCCGGCGGCTTTACCCATGTCTTTTTTGACACTTCCGGTAAGGCGGAGCTTGCCGAATTTTTTGACCAGACGGATGTTAAATTTGTGCTCCTTAAAGAAGTGCCTGAGAAATATGACAGCCGTATACCCAATGCCCTAAACCGGCCCATTCTGATAACAACCCTGGCCGGCATACTGAGCGGAAAGAAAAACTATCAAAAATTTAAAACGGAAAGCCGCATCGAAAGGGAGGGGCCTTTCAAGGTCATAAACGCCAAGACTCTGGTGGTAGATGATAATCCGGTAAATCTCGCGGTGGCCAAGGGCCTTTTAAGGCAGTACGGTATTAATACGGATACCGCCGCCGATGGACAGGAAGCGGTCGAAAAAATAAAGCAGATAGATTATGACATTGTTTTTATGGACCACATGATGCCCGGCATGGACGGCCTGGATACCACCAGGGTCATCCGGGCCCTGGGCGGCCGTTTCAGTACGGTCATTATTGTTGCCCTGACGGCAAACGCCATGGCCGAGGCCCGTGAAGAGTTTATACAGGCAGGGATGGACGATTTTCTTGCCAAGCCGATTATTCTTAGCGAACTGCGGGGAATTCTGCAAAAGTACCTGCCCGGTGAAAAGATAGTTACCTAGCAGCCTGTTGCACTTGTGGATTTTTTGCATAAATATGAAAAAAATCCCGATCAATGGGCATGCTTTCGGAGTTTGTAAGGTATAAATATTCACTATCGTGAATATTTATACCATTTTAAGCGCGAAGCGCAACAAACTCCTAGCAGCCTGGGCCTACTTCATCAAGGTCCGGGGATTTACCGTTACGCCGTTTTTGTAGACCGTAAAGTGCAGATGGGGATTGGTGCTTAAACCCGTGCTGCCCACATCCCCTATGCGCTGGCCGGTGCTCACGTATTGCCCGGATTTGACCCGGATCAGACTCATGTGACCGTAGAGGGTCCGGTATCCTGAATGGTGGCTTACCACCACATAGTTTCCGTAAATATCGCTCCACCCGGCCACAATTATCCGGCCCGACATGGCGGCCTTAATGGGAGTGCCGCTGACGGCGCCGATGTCTATCCCCGAATGGAATTGCCGGACCCCTGTAAAGGGACTGTTCCGGTAGCCGTAAGGGGAGGTGATATATCCCGATATGGGCCAGATAAAAAGGTCGCCATTAATTTCTTGCAGGTTTATCCAGTCAAGCCGGGCGCCGGGGATAAACAATTCGGTCCCCTGGTGAATGGTGTCCGAAAAAAGTTCATTCACCGTTTTAATGGCTTCCGGCTCCACCTGGTACCTTTCCGCCAAGCCGCTTAGGGTGTCCCCCTGTTTTACCGTGTGGAGAATGCCATCCTGGTTGGGAATTTTAAGGAACTGGCCTATTTGCAGCAACCGGGTATTTTTGATGTTGTTATAAGAGATAAGGGTATCCTGGTTAAGGCCGAATTTCCGGGCCAGACCGCCGATCATGTCCCCCCGTTCTATCCGGTAGGAACTTGAAAGGAGCATTCGGGGCTTGGAAAAGAGTTCAGGTTCCGGAATGCCCACCAGCGCCGGGTCGCTGTCCGCCTCCCCTTCTTCAAAGTCGACCGGGCTTCCATCCTGGGGATACGCGCCGCCCCCAACCCCGTCCTCTGCGCTTTCCTGCGGCCTGACGGGGGGCGGCGTTCCCATGGGGAAAAAATATACCATGGCCGCAATCAGGATTAGCCGTACCAGCAGGCGGCCGCACCAAAGCAGGCTGCGAATCGATTCCCCATGTTTTGTTAAAAGTTTCAACATTCCCGCCAATCCTATCATAAAAGTATCGGCATTACAGCCCGGTAATTTAACGGTTCCCTTATGGGGCTTCTTTTCCCCGCCGTTCCTGCTCTATCTGCTGGTCCAGGAGCACTAGGAGGTCCCGGATTTCCGCGGCCCGTTCATAGGCCTCCGTTTCCACCGCCCTCTCAAGCTCCGCCTGGAGCCGCCGCCTTTTGACGGCCAGGGGCTTATCCTGTTCCCTGCGGGGCTCCTCCAGGGGCTTTTCACCCTGGAACCTGTGCCTTAGCGGCATCTTCTCCGGTTCCCCATCCGGGAAAAGGGGCGGCGCCTTTCCGCCGTCATCCATCCCGTCCACAAAGATATCCGATGGAATCCCCACCCGGTCCAGCACCCTGGAGGCCATGAAAACCGGGCATTTTTCCCTTACCGCCATGGCAAAGGCATCGGAGGGCCTGCTTTCTATAATGAGGGGGTTTGACAGGGAGAATTCCCTGCCGACTAGAAAGATCCGGGCATAGAAAATATCTTCCCGGATCTCATGGACTTCCACCCTGAACAGCCGGATCCCTAACTGGCGGGTCATTTCCAGAAAAAGATCGCAGGAAAGGGGCCGCTTAACCTTTACATTCCCCAGGCCCACGAGAATGGCATGCATCTCCGGGGGCCCAATAAAGATGGGGACCACCAGGTCCATGCCCAGGGGCCGCAGCAGCACGGCACTCCCCTGATCAATGCGGGCAATGCTCCATATTTCGGTTTCCAACATTTTGTCCATCACCTACCTCTTCTTCAGGCGCGAAGTGCTAACGTATCAGATCAACGAAGCCCGCCAGGAGCCGGCGGCCTTCTTCCCGCAGGGGGGGGGAGCCGAGGATTTCCATCCCCTCCCGTATCAGCGCCAGCCCCTGTTCCCGGGACTTTTCCAAAACCCCTGCCCCTGCCAGGGCGGCGATGAGCTCCTCCACCTCCGGGACGGCAGTTCCCCCGGCCCTGGCCCTGCTAAAACAGCGGCCCACCAGGGCCCGGCGTTGGTCGGCCTCCCCATCCCCCCCGCCGTGCAAATAGAGGAGTACCGGGAGGCTCTTCTTCCCTTCCACCACATCGTCCCCCCGGTTTTTGCCCGGAAGCCCGGTGGTAAGATTCTTTACATCATCCAGAATTTGAAAACCTACTCCCAGCTTTTCCGCCGCCCCCCCCATGCGCTCCGCCGCTTCCGCCCATCCGCCGGGCAGCGCGGCCAGGACCCCCAGGATCGCCGCAAGCCGGGCCATGCAGCCGGTCTTGAGGCCGCACATGGTGTAATACTCCTCTAAATCCGGGAGGGAATTAAAATCCCGGTGCCAGTGAATGTCCATGGCCTGGCCCAGGTGGAGCCGCCGCAGGTGCTCTCCCCAAACCGCACGGACCTGTTCCTTCCGCTCCGCCGGGGCGTCCCAGGTATCAACGCAGGCCAGGGGGAGGAAGTAGAAAAAACTCCCCGAGTTGATGGAGGTATCGACGCCGTAGATAAGATGCACCGCGGGTTGGCCCCGCCGCCGGTCGGAGGAGTCTTCCAGGTCGTCATGGATAAGGCTGGCATTGTGACAGAATTCCGCCAGGGGCGTTAAGGGCAGGGCCGCCTCCCCTCCCCCCAGGGCTTCGCAGATCAGGGTCATCAGCAGGGGCCGCCAGCGTTTCCCCCCCCGTGAGAGGAGGTCCCGGCAGGGCAGGGTCAGACTGGCCAGAAGTTCCGGCGCCACCCGGCCTTCCAGACCGGGGAATACCCGTGATACCCACTCAGGCCCAGGGGCCTGGGGCAGCCACGTATCCAAAACCGCCTCTATCTTCTCCAGCCTCTGGCCGAGCTCCCCATCCATAGGGCAAGATTATAGCAAATGGCGAACTACGAAAAGCCGGATGCCTGGTCGCTCAGGGCCCAAAAAGAGGGCTACCCCGCCCGTTCGGTCTACAAGCTCAAGGAGATGGATGAAAAATTCCACCTTATCCCCGGTCCGGCCCGGCAGGGTTTCCGTGTGCTGGACCTGGGGGCCGCGCCGGGGAGCTGGACTCTCTACACCCTGCGGAAACTGGCCGGTACGGGCTTTCTTGCGGCCGCGGACCTTTCCCCCCTTTCCCGCCGCTATGACCAGGGCCTTTTTGAGGGGGGGAACTTTTTTTTCATCCAGGGAGATATTACGGCGATGGAAACCAGGGAGGCTCTCCTGGAACGGGGCCCCTACAACCTGGTGATCTGCGACGCCGCCCCCCTAACCACCGGCAGCCGTGCGGTGGATACCCTTCGTTCCCTGGAACTTGCGGAAACGGCCCTGGGTTACGCACAGGCCGGCCTGAAAAAGGGAGGCGGCCTGGCGGTCAAGGTGTTCCAGGGCGGGGATACCGCGGGGCTCCTTAAAAGAATCCGGGAACTCTTTTCCACGGCCAGGGCCTTTAAGCCCGCGGCTTGCCGCGGCGAATCCTTTGAAACCTACTACCTGGGCCTGGGCCGGACCTAAACCGATGAAAAATCTCATTTTTCAAGCCCCTTGGTGAGCGAAAAAATGGTGTCAGACACCGCTGTGTTTGCTAATTGCTGAGTGAAACTTTAACCAGAGGCACCGGATGCCGCGGGCCTGTGGTCCAAAAATTGGGCATGTCCGGGTTTGCGAGGGCTCCGGGCGGGTGACCGCTCGGTTCTACTCGGCCACTTTGCGTTGCTAAAAACAGCGTCGCCCCTTAATCATCTTCTCTCAGATTATATGTGTTATAAGGCGCACCTTCCCACACAAAGATGCATCTTTGTGTGCCACCACCCCAGAAAGCATCATAAGCGCCATTATCATAAATCCAAGTACCATCAGTATCAGTACCTGAATATACCGATATACCCCACCAGCAATCGGGTCCTGTGTCCAGCCCAAGAGTCCATGTGGCTTCTTCGCCGGGGAGAATTGTTTTTTCCCCCAAACCCGATAAAATTCCATTAGGCGCGCTCCCAGCATTTCTTATTTCAACCGTTATAGTTATGTTCACATCGTTTTTAATAATGAGCGTGCCAACGTTACTATTACCACCGCCATTGCCGGGATCACAACCGGCAAAAACCAAGCCTAATGCCAGCACCGTTACTAACATTCCCAATACAAAGAGTTTGTTTTTCATAAAAACACTCCTTAGTTTAGCTATTGCGGATATACACCCGCAAGTTAGTGACCTGAATATAAATTAGCTTACCCCGGGGGTAATTACGGAGGAAAATAGATTCGGCGGTATTACCGGATAGGGGAGGATCGGCTTTGGCTATACAAAAAGAAACAGAAATGGGGGGGGGGGGGGGTAACTGATGCTTTACAAAATCCACGACCGTCATCTTTTGCGCTTACCGGAGGATATTCGAGCTGAAGATGGCCACCGCTTTTTTTAGGATTTCGTTAGTTTCCCGGAGGTCCGCAACCTCTTTCCGCAGCCGGGCAAGCTCCTTGTCCTGCTGGTTCTCTTTTCCGGGGGAGGCCTGCTGCGGTTCCTGCCTCTCCTCCTCCTCGGCTTCCCGCCTCCACCGCCTCAGGTTCTCGGGGCTGATCCCCAATTCCCCGGCTACGTCTTTGAACTTCCTCCCGGAACTCACCACCATCTCTACCGCCGATTCCTTAAACGCTTTGGTATACTCTCTTCGTTCTCCCATGATTTCCTCCCCCAGAAACGGTGACAGTCACCCTTTAAGATGACAGTCACCCTTGCGTTCACCATGCTCAAACGTTCCTCGTGGATGCTACTCCGTGATCATCTGGTAGGAACCTTCCGGCAGCGGGACGAGGTACTGCCGCATGTCAGCGGGAATGTCGGCTATTGAGACCAGGGTCACCTGTCCTTCTCCGCCCGTATTATACGAAACCGCGCCGCCGGTTTGAAGGTTGATGACAGCCGGCATGGTCCAGAGTTTGCCTGATGCTGTTATGAGATCGATAACAATACAGAATACACTAACAGAATCCAGAGCCAGGAAGACTACATCCGGCGCGCTGACCGTAACCTTCCCCTTCACGGTCTGGGTTCTTTCCGTACCGTCCGAGCCTTTGAACTTGAGCGTATACCCCCCGTTAAAGAATCTGGCGCCCAATTCAACCACATACGGCGTTTTCCCCTGGGCAACCACGGTATTTCCCTTGTAAAGCTCAAACTCGACGCCCGGCTCCTGGGACTGGAATGTTACCGCCTTCTTTGCCTCATTCTTGTTGAACAGCGTGTAGCAGCTTGTAAGCGACATCCCGATTATCGACGCCAGAACGATAATCCCAAAAACTTTGTAAATATGTTTCATTTACGTTCTCCTTGTGCGGTCTTTCCCGCCGTTTGATTGTTGATTATTCTTTCATATAAAAAAATATTTGTAGTGAGTGTGACTACTTATATTTACAAGATTTTTTGGGGGTCTTGTAGGTAGAACTACTTACGTCTCTATATTTTCTGCAAATCGGTGCGTGAGGCAATGCCGGTTTTGAAGTAAATACGGGAAAGGAGGTTTTCTACGGTACGGGAGCTTATACCCAGGGCGGCGGCGATACGTTTATTGCTTTTGCCCTCCCGGATGTGCCCCAGTATTTCCGCTTCCCGGCGGGTAAGGAGTTTCCGGGGTTCCCCGGTGTTTTGCAACTTGGGTTCCACAGCTTTGTCTATAGAGACCTTGCCCTCCAGCGCCGCATGGAGGACGGTTTCCAGTTCTTCCTCGTTCCGGTATTTGCAGACATAGCCCCGGACGCCGAAGCCCAGGGCGGCGTTGGCATGGGCGTAGTCGTCAAACTGGGTGTACACAACTACCGTGGGCGTTTTGCCGAACCGTTTCCGCAGCCAGGGGATAAGATCGAGGCCCATAGCGTCTTCCGTGTCCGGAGGGCTTAGCCGGATGTCAAGGAGCAGTATGTCAGGAAGCGCCGCCGCCTCTGAAAACAGAGCTCTGGCCTCCGCGAGATCGGCGGCGATGCCTAAAACCTGCCAGCGCCCGGTTCCGGCAAACCATGCGGCCAGCCCTTTACGCATGACCGGATGGTCCTCAATGATGACGATACTGTTCATGATACATCCTTTGGATTTGCTTCGATTTGACTTGGGTGGGGGGGGGGGTAGGTATTTTAACGCACACCATAAGGCCGTTGTCCTCCACGCTGATAAAGTCAATATGCGCCCCCAGGATTGCCGCCCGCTGGCGCATGGTCCGCATACCAAAGCCGTCACCGCCGTGTTCGTGCAGTCCGGGCTTGCTTCGCAAGCCTTGGCCGTCATCGGAGATGCTGAACAGCAAAGGTCTGCTACGCAGACCAGGGCTGCTTCGAGACCCAGGTTGCGAAGCAGAGCCGGGCTGCCTTTT
>JAISQJ010000127.1 GCA_031274285.1 Treponema sp.
TCCAATGGTTTGGGCGGGTTTGATGCTGTGCGCTACTGGTCCTCGTCGGAGAGCGATAATTTTGACGCGTTGGTTCAGTGGTTCAGCGATGGCTACCAGGACGGCAACCACAAGGATAATACCTACTCAGTCCGGGCTGTCCGGGCTTTTTAACGCTTTACGTTTAAGGCGCACAAAGGATGAAGAAACTAAGCGTTCTGTTGGAATTGCCCTGAGTATCTTTATAGTACCAGCGCGCTGTCCCGCGGTAGGTTGAATAGGCGTATCCGTGCTAATCTAGGGCATGGAAACCCCCGAACTGGTACAAACCCTGGATTTTATTTTGAATCGCTGTGATGAGGATGCCATAGAGGCGGTGGCCGCGGCGGTGGTGCGCCGCCGGAGGGAGCTTACCATGTTCGGGGGGGCGGTAAATCTGCCTGACCCCCACAAGATGGCCCAGGAGCTTTCCACCAAAGTTGACATCAGCGGGGCCATTGAGGGGCTTAGGAACTCGGTCCGGGACATGGCGGTACGGATTATCAGGCAGGAAGCGCCGGAGCTAAACGATGAGCAGATTGAGGAATTGACCGGCGCATGGATATCGGAAAAGGCCGCCCCCGGAGGCCGCGGCGCCGGGGGCAATGGCGCCGGGGGGGCTTCTGCCGCGCTGCCGGAGGATCTCCTGCGGTCCATGATCGGCCAGTTTACGGCCTTTTCCCAGGGAACCATGGACCAGGAGGAAGACCGGAAGCTGAGGGAGGAACTGGGCTCCTGGCCGGAACGGTACTGGAAGGCCTTTCCCCCGGTGATACGGCTCTTTATCACCGATTACCTGAAAGGTGAAACCGAAGAAAAGGACTTCCTCAACAAAATCGAAACCGCCCTTTCAATGGGTCGTTAGGACTCTGCCGCTAGTCTCCCCAGCCGGAGCAGGGTTAACGGTTGGCCGTAAGGGCGGGTGAGGGGCCGGTGCGTAAAAAGCGCTTTGGACTTTCCCCATGGACCCTTTTAAATTCCCCGGAAAAATAAGATACGCTGCAGTACCCAAAAATTTCCGCCGTTTCGGTGATGTTGTAGTCCCCCTGCCGGAGCAGGGCGGCGGCCTCGGTCATTTTTTGACTGCGGATATATTGGGACGGGGCAAGACCCGTTTCCGCCTTGAAAACCGCGGAAAAATACCGGGGGTTTAGGCCGGCGTACCTGGCTACATCGGCAACGGTGTATGGGTCGTAGAGGTGCGAGCGGATGTAACGCATGGCCCGGGTAACATGCAGGGAGCGGCCCCGTATGTCCTGGGCATACACCAGGGCGGAGAATCCCTGCAGGATGTCCTGGACGAAGGCGTTCAGCCCGGCCTTGGTTTTTTTCCGTTCCACCTCGCAAACAAAATAATCGCTCAGTGAAAAGCTCTGTTCAGAATCCACCCCCAGGGCGATGGCCAAACGGCTGATCACCGTGATAAAGCAGATCACCCCGTTTTGCATGGCCCGGAATGGCGTGGGGGCCAGCACATCGGCGTAGGTGTCCAGGTTGAGGGTCGAGTCCTTCCACTCCGCCCTGCCTTCCCGCAGCAAGAGGGTCATCAACCGCTGTTCGGAGGCGTAGTCGTGGTGGCGGAAACCGCTGGCCAAAGAACGCTTGGCTTCCCGCCCTGCTTTTTCGTTTGCCATATTTACCTGATAAATCCTGAAGTTTTCTGACTATCTTTATACTATTATAGTTTTTTCGCCCCAAAATGCAAGAAGAATCAGAACCATAAGATACGAAAGGAGGATGGTATGAAGATAAGATGGATCGTACCGGTGGTTTCCGCCGTGTTGATTATCGTTGCCTGCCTGGGCGGGTGGTTCCTGTTCCTTCGCAATATTTATAATGTGCAGGGCTATTTTAAGCGGCTTCCCTACGATGTGCGGGGTTACCCCCAGGGCGAAGTGCTGCTCATCGGCAGTTCCATCATAGAGTACTGGCGCAGTTCCGAAGCGGATCTGGGACCCCTGCACACGGTGAATGTGGGCATAGGGGGAACGAGGGTATCGTTCTGGGTAGAACACATCTCCGCCCTGGTAAAGCCTTTTGCCCCCCGGGCGGTTATAATGCAAATGGGCTCCAACAACATACATGGCGGGGAGGGCAGTATGAGCGGGGACGAAGTGGCAGCAGAACTGGCCGCTCTGTTCGAGACGCTGCACCGGGAACTGCCTGGGGTACCGCTGTACTATATTTCGATCCTCCCCTCTTTCAAACGGCAGCATGTCTGGGATGAGGCCCGGCGTAGTAATCTCTTGGTGGCCCAAATGGCCGAACAGGATAGGGACCTCTTTTTTATTGACTGTGCCGCCGCCCTTTTGACCGGGGACGGAAATCCCAAACCTGATGTTTTTGCGAACGACGGTCTGCACCTTAATCCAAAGGGCTATACCCTGTGGACCGGGGTTCTAAGGCCGAAGATTCTTGGTGATTTGTATAAAGGCGATCTGTCCTTGGGAGGAGCTTTATGAAAAATAAATTTGCCCTCTGGGGGCTTTTGGGTTTATTCGGGGTCCTTGGTCTGGCGCTGCACAGTACCGCCTTATCAGGTCTTGTCCTGCTGTTTTTGCTTTTCCTTACCGCCTCAATTCCATCAGGGGAATCCTTTAACGCCATGCTGGCCGCCGCGGGACGGCGGGCCTTTATTGCCAGTGCCATTACAGGGGGAATCGTATTTCTGGGGGCTGCCCTTATCGCCCGCTCGTCTTTGGTACGGATCGTATCTTTTGATATTTCCCTGCTCCTCTTTTTGTATTCCCTTATCGGGGTTTACATCATTGGGATCGCGGTTTTTGTTGGGGGTGTTCTTATCGGCAGCGCCGGGTTGAAAAAAGCCCGGCGGTAATAGGGGGGCACTATGGCAGGAGAGCGGATTGTGTGGCAAACCACACAGAAAGAACGGGTACTGTACTACGGTTTTTCCTTTGGACAGATCATTTTCTACACCACCATGGTTAGCTTTCTGCAAATATTCTTAACCGATATAGGCATTACCGCGGCGGCGGTGGGCATTATCCTGCTGGTGGCCAGGGTGTGGGATGCGGTAAACGATCCCATGTTTGGCGTTATTGTCGCCAAAAGCAGCCTGAAGGGCGGTAAGTACAAACCCTGGCTAAAAATATCCCCGGTTCTTATTTTTGGGTTTACCGTGCTTCTGTTTGCCCTTCCCGCCGGAAGTACCGGGAGCGGGGCCGCTTTTTCTCCGGCGATAAAAACGGCCCTGGCTGCGGTGCTGTATATTTGCTGGGGCATGAGCTACACCATATGCGATGTGCCTTATTTTTCAGTGGTAAGCGTGATGACAAGCCAGGTGGCCGAGCGTAACAGCGTTATTGGCCGGGGCCGGTTATTTACCATGATCGGCGCCGCCCTGGTAACGGTGGTGATGCCCCTGTTGTATCCCTCCTGGGGCTGGTTTCCCGCCGCCGCCCTGATGGCGGCGGCGGCCTTTTTGTTCATGTTTCCCCTGGGATTTGCCGCAAAGGAACGGATACATAATGCGGATTCCCAGGAAAAAGCGCCGGCCTTGGGAGAAATTGTCCGGGCCGTAGGAAAGAACCGGTACCTGCTTATCCTTTGCGCCGCAATTCTTGTTACCAATATCACCAACACCACCTCTACCATTGCCGGGTATTTTGCCATCCACTGCCTGGGCGGCCCCCAGCGGATCCCCCTTATCACTACGGTGCCCCTTCTGGTTTCGGTGCTGTTCACGGCCTTTGCCCCGGCCATTATCAGGCGGGTGGATAAATTTAGGGTCTACCTTATCTGC
The DNA here is from genome assembly GCA_031274285.1 of Treponema sp. Taxonomy (GTDB): domain Bacteria; phylum Spirochaetota; class Spirochaetia; order Treponematales; family Breznakiellaceae; genus JAISFT01. The sequence goes on from JAISQJ010000127.1 coordinate 3,782, forward strand.
TTTGCCGTGGCCTTTGTTACCTGTTTTGGTATATTTTTTACCGGGTATTCCAACCTGGCGGTATTTGTGATTCTTTCTATCCTGCGAACCACTTCCCTCATGTTCATTGGTACCTTTATTATTTTGTTCATCGTGGACTGCGCGGAATATGGCCGCTACAAAACCGGGGAGGATATTACGGCGGTGTCGGTGTCACTGCAAACCTTTACGGTAAAGGCCATTTCCGCCATGTCGGCGGCCCTTGGCATGTTCGTGCTGGGCCTATCAGGATTTATTGACGGTGCAGGCGCGGTGCAGCCCCCCGAAGTTATCAATGCCCTGTTTATCCTTATCTCCATTGTTCCGGCCGCCGGTGTTAGCGGCGGGTTTTTAATCTTGTTCTTTGGTTACAAACTGCGCGATAATTATGTGCAGGTCATGGCTAAGGTCAATAATGGTGAGCTTGGCCGGGAAGAGGCACAGGCTCAATTGCCGAAAATATTTTCGTAGTATTGGTGTAGGGGGATAAATATGCAGTCCCTGTCCTTGCATGGAAATTGGGATCTTCAATGGGAGGGGGCCCCGCCGGTGACCGGCCGCCTCCCCGGCTGCAGCTATCTGGACTTATTAGAAAATGGTCTTATTAAAGATCCCTTTTGGGGCCGTAATGAAAAAGAAGCGGCGGCGACGGCGGACCGGGATTATAGTTATTCCCGCAGTTTTAAGGTGACCCGGGAAATGCTGGAAGAAGACTCCGTGGATTTGCTGGCTGACGGGGTGGATACCTTGGCGGTGTTTACCCTGAACGGCGTTGAAATTGCCCGCACCGAAAATATGTACCGATGCTACCGCTTCCCCGTAAAAGAATATCTGCAGCCGGGGGAAAACAAAATTCAGATTATTTTCCGCAGCCCGCTGCCGTATCTGCGGGAAAAACACGCACAGCGGCCCCTGGCCGGTATTGGTATGGGGACGCCGGGGATTCCCCATTTGCGCAAGGCGCCCTGCCACTTTGGCTGGGACTGGGGTCCCGCCCTGCCCCCCGCGGGGATCAGCGGATCCATCGGTCTGCAAGCCCGCAGCGCCGCCCGCCTTGGCCAGGTACGCCTTTCGCAGGAACATCAAAAACCGGACAGCGGGGGCCGCGTGCCGCCTCGGCAGGGAGCCTATTCCGTGCGCCTAGGCATAGACGCCGATATGGCGCCCCTGGGCGCGGAGGGCCCTCTTGCGCTGCGCTGGCGGGTAGAAGGCCCCGATAGTGAACGCTGGGAAGGAACGGCCCAATTTTCCGGCATGACCGCCCATGGGGAACTTATTATTGACAACCCCCGGCTATGGTGGTGTAACGGCCTGGGCGCCCAGCCCCTGTACACGGTCACCGTGTGGCTGGAGCGTCCGGGCCCGGACGCGCCTGAGAAGCCGGGGCTCCTCTTGGACACCTGGCAGGGCCGCGTGGGCCTTCGTACCGTTACGCTTGACACCTCGGCAGACCAATGGGGCAACAATTTCCGTTTTTTGATAAACGGCGTGCCCGTTTTTGCCAAGGGGGCCAATTGGATTCCCGCCGATAGTTTTATAACCCGCACCACCGCCGAAACCCTGGCCTTTTATGTAGCAAGCGCCAAAGAGGCCAATATGAACATGCTGAGGGTTTGGGGGGGCGGCTATTACGAAAGCGATGCCTTTTACGATCTGTGCGATGCCAACGGCATTTTGGTATGGCAGGATTTTGCCTTTGCCTGCAGCGCCTATCCCCTTGACGATGCGCTCTATTTAGAAAATGTGCGGGCCGAGGTAACCGGCAATGTGCGCCGCCTGCGCCACCACGCCAGCCTTGCCCTTTGGTGCGGCAATAATGAGGTTTTGTTTATGTCCCTTCTGTGGCGTAAAGACAAAACCTTAACCAATGCAATAAATAAATTTTTCTTTGAGACCCTGCCGGCCTGGGTAAAGGAAGATGACAAAACAACGGCCTATTGGCCGGGGTCCCCTTCCTCCGGTTCTCCACAACGGCGGGCCAATAATTTTTCAAGCGGCGATACCCATCTGTGGCAGGTGTGGCACGGCCTGTCCCCGGTTACCGCGTTCCGCAAATTCCCCACCCGGTTCTGCTCGGAGTACGGCCTGGAATCCCTGCCATCCCTGCGGTGCATCCGTAGTTTTACTGATGTACCGCAGCCCGGATTATTGGACGCTGATATGCTGGCCCATCAAAAATCAGGCGGCGGCAACGAAAAAATGCTGTACTACCTTTTGGCCCGGTACCCCCGTCCTGCAACCACGGAGGAGTACATCTATTTGACCCAGCTTGCCCAGGCCCAGGCGGTGCAGTATGCCACTGAGTTCTGGCGGCAAAACATGGGCCGGTGTAACGGTTCCCTCTATTGGCAATTTAACGATTGCTGGCCCACATCCTCCTGGGCCGGCATTGATTACGAAAAACAGTACAAGGCCGTGTACTACCAATCCCGCCGTTTTAACGCGCCGGTCTGTGTATCTGCCCGCATAAGCGCCGGCGCGGCGAAGGTGTATGTGTCAAACGATGTACCCACCCCCTTTGAGGGGACCCTTGCCTGGCGGGTAGTAAGCCTGGGCGGCGGAAATATTGCCGCCGGCGAAACAAACGTCACCGTCCATCCCGCAGCCTCCGGCCTTGTGGCAACGCTGCCCATTGCGAAATGCCTCAAGGCAGACAGCAGGCGCGTCGCTTCCGGTAGGCGCGTCGCGTCCGGCAGGCGCGATGCGGCCCTGTGTCTGGACCTCCTGCAAAAGGGCCGGATCGTTTCGCAGCGTTACTATCTGTTGACCGCCGATAAAAAGGCCCGCCTGCAAAACCCCGGACTGCAAACAGAACTACATCCGGCGGCCGGCGGCCTGGAAGTAACTATCCGCGCCAAACGCTATGCCCGCCATGTCTTTGTGGGGGCGGACGGCGCGGGAAACCCCTCCGACAATTTTTTTGACATCGCCGGGGGTGAGGCAAAGAGTATCTTCCTGCCCCTATCGGGGCCCCTATCGGGGATCGGCGAAGAAGCCGCCCGCAAGGCTGTCCGTATCCGCTCGCTGTACGACATCCGTCCGTCTGCTTCCGGGCGGCAAGACGCGTTTACGCGCCTTGCCATGCGCTTAAAAATCCGCAGCATTATCGGCTGGTTTATTACGCGGGTGTGAGGTAAAACTTTTAAGCGGGAAGCCGCGATTAGATCATTGTTTGCATAATGACGAACCCCGCCGCAGAGCAGCGGGGTTCGTCGGTCGAGAAGAAAAAAGTCCTTCGGACTTTTTTCGGTTTATACGGGGGAGGTTTCTACCCCGCCAACTTGCCCGGAGGGATTCTGAACCGCCCCAAGGGGCGGGGTATTCAACCCCCCTTCGAATCAAACCATTCTTTTACAATGTCAAGGGCGTTCATACAACAACACCCCTTCCCTGACTATTTTTCTTTCAAGTGTCGCAAAGGCGCTTCGCTCTTTGAAACGTGTTTTATAGTTAGCCAGAATATCAACAGACTTTCCATAGCTATTAAAATTGCAATAAATTTTTTCCATCACATCTATTGGCTTTATTGGGGAGTCATCTTTAATTAACACATAAAAATCATAGTCACTGTCTTTTGTCGGTGTTCCATAAGCATAAGAACCAAAAAGATAAATCGCCTCGGCATCCACACTGCCAAGGATAGATTGTGCGATGTTTTGAATTTCTTCACTTACAGCCATGTAAAACTCTCTTGATCAAGAATAAAGCCTGCCCCTGCGAAGCGCAAGGGCAAAAATGCAAAATTCCCCGCGTTAATCTCCCAGCCGGATGGTATCGACCCAGGCGGTGTTGTACAGATCCAGGGCTTCCCCCAGGTCGTACTTTAATTCGGTGCGGGTAAGGTCTTCCGCATTGTAGTGGGAAGCCCCTTTCTTAAACTGCCTGGCGGGGATATTGGCGGTGGCGGGGAAGCCAAAGTAATCGCAGAATTCGGCGTAGATCTCCGGCCGGTGGATAAAGTCGATGAACTTATGGGCCAGGTCGATGTGTTTTGATCCCTTGAGGATGCACATGCTGTCGATGTAGGAGGGGCCGCCCTCGGGGGGAATAAAGAAGACCGTGTCCCGCCTGAGCTGCTCGTTGTCGGCAATTTCTTCATAGACCACCTCCGGGTAGCCCTGGACCACCCAGAATTCCCCGTCCGCGTAACCCTTGCCGAAGGCCTCGGCGTCGAACTTAACCAGGTTGGGCTTCCACCGGTTATTGATAAGATCTCGGGCCGCGTTAATCTGCGAGGGGTTTTTGGTGTTCACCGAGTAGCCCAGGAATTTCAACGCGTCCCCCATCACTTCCCGCATGTCATCCAGCATGACCATGCGGCCCCGCAGATCGTTCCGCTCAAAAATTGACCAGCTCCGCTCAAACGCGGGAACCCTGGCGGTGTTTACCGCGATCCCCGCGGCGCCGAAGTAGTAGGGCACCGCATAGTCCATGTTGGGATCGTAGTTGGCCCTTTGTAAAACCGCGGGGTCGACGTTTTTAAGGTTGGACAGCTTGGACTTGTCAATTTTTTCAAACATGCCCTGGTTAATCATGATGGAGACGAAGTCCTGGGAGGGGAATACGATATCGTAGTCAGATCCGCCGGCCTTTATCTTGGCATACATATCCTCGTTGCTGGGAAATTCATCGTAGATCACCGTAACGCCGTATTCCGCTTCAAATTTCTCGATCACCGAGTCCGGAGTGTAATAGGTCCAGTTGTAGATATACAGCGTGTTCTGATCCGATCTGCCCTTTCCCCAGCCGAGGGCGGGGAACAGCAGCGCCGCTATCAGCGCGGCCCCCCATACGGGTACTTTGTTTGGTGTCCTTTTCATCTTCAACCTCCTTAGGTGGTTGAGCCGGGTTGGTTTTGGAACCGGCTCTTATATAAAAAACCTGTGGGTTTTTTATGCATGGTTTTGTAAGGGCCCGGCATCACTTTGCCGCGATATATTTTAGAAAATTCCTAAGCGTGTAGGTTAACAGCACGGTGCCCAGGATCATTACCACCGAAAGGGCGTTGATCACCGGAGATACGCCGAATCGGATGGCGGAATAGATGTAGAGGGGCAGGGTAGAGGAACCGGGGCCCGCCACAAAGTAGGTAATCACAAAGTCCTCCAGGGAAATGGTAATGGCGGTAAGAAAACCGGAGACGATGCCGGGCATGCAGATGGGGACCGTCACCCGGCGGAGGGTTTGGCCCTCATTGGCCCCCAGGTCCCTGGCGGCTTCGATAATGGAAAAATCGAATTCGTCCAGCCGGGCCATGACCATGAGAAACACAAAGGGCAGGTTAAAGGTGGTGTGGGCGATAAAAATGGTAAGGAGTCCGAGTTTTATCCCTACCCCCGCAAAGAAGATAGAGAGGGATACGCCGATGATAATCTCCGGCAGGATCATGGGGAGGAAGGAGATGATCTGTACATAGCTGCGGGTCCTAAAACGGTACCATGCCACCCCGATGGCGCCGAAGGTCCCCAGGACGGTGGCGGTCCCCGCGGAGGTAAGGGCGATGAGAATACTGTTCCAAAAAGCCCGCCACAGGCCCCGGGAGTGGAGAAAAAGCTGTTCGTACCAAACAAAGGAAAAACCCGTCCAGCCCATGCCCTTGGATGCGTTAAAGGAGTAGAGGATCAACACAAAGAGGGGGAGGAACAGGAAAACAATGACCGCGATAAAGACGGTCTGGGAAAAAGAAAAGGACCGGCGGATGGCCCGCTTGGCGTGGCGGGAAGCTTCGGAGGCGTAGCCCCCCAGCCGCAGGGAGGTAATAACACTGCGGACCACATGCTTAATGTTCATTTAGCGGCTCCTGTTTCATCGGTCCGGGCCTTTGCCTCCCGGCGCTGGAGGTTCATCATCAGCATAACTCCCACGGTGGTGATTACGGTAAGAACCATGGAAATGGCGGATGCCAGGGGCCAGTTCCGGTATTTTGAAAGCTGATCGGCGATATAGTTCCCCAGCATGTAGGAATCCTTGCCCCCCACCAACAGGGGCACCGCATAGGCCCCAAAGATCGGGATAAAGGTGAAAAGCACCGCGGTGTAGAGGCCGCTCTTAATGTTGGGGAGCAGGACCCGGAGGATGGAGACGGGCTTGGTGGCTCCCAGATCCCGGGCCGCCTCCAGCAGGGAAAAATCGAATTTGTCGATGGTGGAAAAGAGGGGGAGGATAGCGTAGGGAAGGTACATATACACCAATACTAACACCACCACCCGCTGGTTGTAGAGAAAATGCAGGTAGTCGTCAATAAGGCCGATACGCATGAGGAATTCATTCAAAAAGCCGTTGTTCCCCAAAATATTCATCCAGGCAAAGACCCGGATAAGAAAATTGGTCCAGAAGGGGATGATGATAAGGAGCAGCAGGAAGGTCTGGTTCCGGCTGCGGGCCATGTAGTAGCCGCAGGGCAGGGCGATAAGGATCGTAATAATAGTGGCGGCCACCGAGGTAAGAACGGTCCGGACGGTGATGACAAGGAAGCTGTGTTTACCCAGGTCCCCGTAGGCATCCAGGGAAAAATAGGGCTCTACCCCGCCGTAGAGTCCCTTTCTAAGAAAGCTGTAAACCACAATGATGATAAGGGGGGCAAGGAAAAAGGCGGTGAACCAGATTGCCATGGGCGATGAATACAGCGGGCCGTAGTTACGCCTCCCGGAACCGGAAGCGGCGCTCATGAAGGCGGGTTTCCTGTTTGGCCGGCCGGCGCGCCTGTGCGGCCGTAAAGAACGAAGCCCGTCATGATTTTTTTACCTCGACAATATAGCCGTCGTTGGCGCTCCAGGAAATAAAGACATCGTCCTTCCAGACAATGTCGGGCCCCTCGTCGTAATATTTGGCGTGCTGCTTAAAGGCCCTGATAAGCGTTTTTTCGCGGACCTTTACGTAGAATTTGGTTTGGAATCCCGAATAAATGGGCTCGTCCACGGTGCCCTGGAACAGGTTGATGTCCCCCCGTTTGATGCTGGGCCGTTCCTTGGAGATGACGATCTTCTCCGGCCGCACCGTAAAACTTACCTTCTGGCCGGGGGCCACCTCGTCCACGGTAGTTACCTTGATTTTGCCCAGCTCCGGGACTTCCAGCTCCGCCATGTATTCCGTATCCCCCTCCGCCAGGGAGGGAAGCAGGGGCTGGCCGATTTTTTCCACCGCCGTGACTTCGGCGTCAAAGAGATTGGTTTCGCCGATGAAACGGGCCACAAAGTCGGTGGCGGGGCTTTCGTAGATCTCGTGGGGGCTGCCCACCTGGAGCACATCCCCCTGATTCATCACGGCGATGCGGTCGGATACCGAGAGGGCCTCCTGCTGGTCGTGGGTCACGTAGATGAAGGTGATGCCGATCTTGTCGTGGATCTGGTCCAGTTCGATGAGCATGTGCTGCCGCAGCTTGGCGTCCAGGGCGGAGAGGGGCTCGTCCAACAGGAGAACCCGGGGTTCGTTGATCAGGGCCCTGGCAATGGCGACCCGCTGCTTTTGGCCCCCGGAAAGCTGGTTGGGCTTTTTTTGGGCGTGGCCCTCCAACTGGACCAGCTTAAGGTAGTCCTTAACCTTGGGGTCCACCTGGTCCTTGGGGACATGCCTGATCCGCAGGGAAAAGGCCACGTTCTCAAAGACCGTAAGGTGGGGAAACAGGGCGTAATTTTGAAACACCGTGTTGGCCTGCCGCCGGTTTGGGGGAAGGGGAAGCACATCCATATCATCGATGAGTACCGATCCGGCATCGGGACTTTCGAATCCCGCAATGATCCTCAACAGGGTCGTTTTACCGCAGCCTGAAGGCCCCAGGAGGGAGAAGAATTCGCCCCCCTGGATGGCCAAATTGATATTGTTTAAAGCCCTAAAGTCACCGAAGGATTTTGATATTCCCTCGACCACCACATCGCTCCCTTTCAATCTGTTTCTTCTACCTCCAAAACTGCTGGTACTAAAATCTTAAAGGGTACAATGCGGATTTTGCCAACTAAAGTCAATCATTTTGGAAAAAATAATGGGGGCCTGTTTGGAAAATTTCCGCCCGCAGGCATAGGTCCGGGAAAGGGACTTAGCCGGCCGGATAAGCCCAGAGGCTGCCGTCCGGGGCTTTGAGGAGGAGGGCATCCCCGCGCTCCCCGGCGATTTTTTCTTCTGAAAGGGGGATTTTGCCGCCCCCGCCGGGAAGGTCCACCGCGTAGACCGGCGGCTCCGCCCCCGCCGGGGCTTTTTGTAATTCCCGGTAGAGGGCCAGGCCCCGCCTCAGGGCCACGCGGAAGTGGGCGGCGCCGGGGGCCAGATCAAGCTGGAAAAGGTAATAGGGGAGGAGGCCCAGGCCCCGGCATTCCCGGAACAGGGAACTGAGGGTTGCTGCCGAGTCATTGACGCCCTTAAGCAGTACGGTCTGGACCAGCACGGGGATCCCGGCACCTGCCAGGGCTTCCAGGGCCAGGCGGGTAGGGGGGGACAGTTCCCGGGGGTGGTTGATATGGACCGAAAACCGCAGGGGCCGGTAACGGCGGCACAGTTCAATAAGGCCGGCGTCCAGCCGCCGGGGATCGGTGACGGGGACCCTGGTGCAGACCCGGAGGGCCAGGGCCCTGTTATGCCGCCGCACTTGGGCGAAAAGGGATTCCAGCTCTTCGTCCGGGGCCGTTAAGGGGTCCCCGCCGGAAACCAGGAGTTCCCGAATTTCAGGATGCACCCCCAGGTAGGAGAGGACCGGGCCCAGCTCGTCTTCCGCAATAAAGGACATACCGCCGCTCATCCTGACCCGGCGGAAGCAGTGGCGGCAGTACCCCGCGCAGGCGCCCCCGGCCAAAAGCAGGACCCGGTCGGGGTATTGGTGGATAAGGCGGGGGCTTACCCGGTAGCGCTCCTCCCCCAGGGGGTCAGGCAGGGCAAAGGGGCCGGTTTCGGAGAGGCTTTCCCGTGGGTCCGGGAAAAATTGCCGTCTGATGGGGTCCTCCGCATCCGGCCGGGCCAGGGAGGCGTAGTGGGGACTCACCGCGAAGGGGAGCCGCCCCGCCGCCTCCAGCCCCTGCACAAAGGCCCGTTCCTCAGGCCTTACCGAATCACGCAGACAGGGGGGCAGCTTGTCGATGGAGCTAATGAGTTCCGGCACGGGCTGGGTCCAGGAATATTTACCTGTCGGCTTACCCGGCCAGCATGAGCAGGGCCATGACCTTGGCGTCCCCCAGGATGTTGTCGATCAGGGCGTATTCGTTGGGCTGGTGGGCGGTCTCATCGATGCGGCACCAGACCGCCGAATCGATACCCGCGTTTCGCAGGTAAGCCCCCACGGTTCCCCCGCCGATGCCCACGGGCTTGGGGGTGACCCGGTATACTTCCTCGATACAGCGGGAGAGTTTTTTGACCAGGGGGGCCTCCGCGGCGGTGGGCAGGGATTCGATACATTGGGGGGTGGTGTAGGAGATTTTTACCCCGTGCTTCCCCTCGATACCCGCGATGATGCGGTCTATTTCCGCCAGCACCTCCTTGACCGGATACCGGGGCAGGATCCGCATATCCATGCAGAACACGTCCTCTCCGGGGATGGTGTTGATGTTGGGGACATTGGCCTCTTTTTTGGTGGGCTGGAAGGTGGAAAAATCCGGTTCGAACAGGGGGTCCCGGCCGGAGAATTTTTGTGAAAGCCCGTAGTGGAGGGCCGTGGCCAGGTCCGAGGCCGCCAGGAAGGCGTTGGCCCCCTGGTCGGGCCGGGAGCCGTGGGCCTGCTTCCCCTGGGTGCTAAACCGGGCCCAGATCAGGTTTTTTTCCGCTATTTCGATGGAGGCCCCCCGGCTGTCCCCCCCGTCGGGGATAAGGACCATGTCATCTTGGTGAAAGAGGTCCCGGTGGTTTTTGATAAGCCAGTCTATGCCGTAGGCGCTGCCGTTTTCCTCGTCCGCGGCAAAAAGCAGCTTGACCTTACGTTTGGGCAGGACCTTTGCCTCTTTTAAGGCCAGGGCCGCCAGCACCGACGAACAGAGGCCCTGCTGGTTGTCCTCCACCCCCCGGCCGATGATCCGCCGGCCCGGGGAACCGGAGCCCTCCGCGGCCTGGGCCATTGTCCAGGGATCGCCGGCCCAGAGGGAAAGCTCCCCCGGGGGCACCACGTCCAGGTGGCTCATGATCCAAAGCGTCCCGCCGCCGCTATCAGCGGCACCACCGGGTACAGCGGCAGGGGTGGTGTTGCCCCCCTCAAGGGTGGCGTCGCTACCCTGGAGGGTAGCGATCAAATTGGGCCGCACACCGCCCTGGGCCCTACTGTCCGGGGCGTCGTAACGTTCCAGTTGATCAAGGCCCCGGGCCCTAAGCCAGGACTCAAGGAACTCGCATTTGTCCAGTTCCCCCCGGCCCCCGGATTCCGGGGAAACGGCGGGCCGTTTGGTCAGTTCCGTCTCAAGCTCCAGGAGGAGGGGAACGCTGTTTTCGATATAGTGAAAGATACGGTCCTTCATACGGTTACCAATAACATAAAACGTCCCGGCTGTATAGCAGCCGTCTGCGCCGGTAATATTGCCGGGGACCCCGGCCTGGGGCTATAATGGGTACGCCGATTAGGAGGTTCTCCACGATTTCTTTCATTGTTGGCGTCCTTGTACTGATACTGGGATACGCGGTATACGGCAAGGTAATAGAAAAGCTCTTCGTGATTAATCCGGGTACCCAAACTCCCGCGGTGCGGATTAATGACGGGGTTGACTTTGTGGTGATCCCCACCTGGAAAGCCGTGCTTATTCAGTTCCTGAACATCGCCGGTACCGGACCCATCTTCGGCGCCATTGCCGGGGCGCTCTGGGGACCTGCGGCGTTTGTCTGGATTGTGCTCGGCTGTATCTTCGCCGGCGCGGTGCACGACTATTTTTCCGGGATGCTCTCCCTGCGGAATGACGGCGCGACTATCGCGGAAATCGTCGGCAAGTATCTGGGGGATATTCCCCGGTGGATCATGCGGGTATTCTCGATAGCGCTCCTCGTCCTTGTGGGAGTGGTGTTTGTTACCACCCCCGCGCAGGTTTTGGACAGCCTTATCCCCCACGCCGAGGGGTCCCGCCTAGTATACTATGCTGCCCTTGGGCTTATCATCTTTTATTACATCATTGCCACGATCCTGCCCATTGACCAGATCATTGGCCGGGTCTATCCCCTCTTCGGGGCGGCGCTGCTCATCATGGGCGCCGGCATTACCATCATGCTCTTTGTTACCGGCGAGATGGCGCAGGTCCCTGAGTTTGCCTTCAAAAACCTGCATCCCAAGGGGATGCACCTGTTCCCCTTCCTGTTCATTTCGATAGCCTGCGGAGCGATCTCCGGCTTTCACGCGACCCAATCGCCCCTTATGGCCCGGTGTATTAAGTCGGAAAAGGATGGCCGCACGGTATTCTACGGCGCCATGATCATCGAGGGAGTGGTTGCGATGATCTGGGCCGCCGCCGCTATGGCCCACTTCGGCGGGCAGGAAGGCCTTGCCAACGCCGGAGCCGCCGCGGTGGTAGTCAAGAAAGTTTCTATCGACCTTATGGGGCCGGTAGGCGGCGTGCTTGCCGTATTGGGGGTCGTTGCCTGCCCTATCACCTCCGGGGATACCGCCTTCCGCAGCGCCCGCCTTGCTATTGCGGATATCCGTAAATTCGACCAGAAGCCCATTAAGAACCGCTTTGTGATAGCCCTTCCGCTGTTCACCGCCGGCTTCGCCCTGGTCCTGTTCGCCATCGCAAGCACCGCCAACTTCAACATGATTTGGCGCTACTTTGCCTGGTCAAACCAAACCTTAGCGGCCATCGCGCTCTGGGCCGCCAGCGCGTATCTTGCCAAAACCGGCAAGTGCTACTGGATCACCCTGCTGCCCGCGGCCTTTATGACCGTCGTCGTAACCAGCTACATCATCGCCGCTCCCGAAGGATTCCGCGCTCCCTACCGCGTGGGAATCATCGCCGGCCTCGCCGTTGCCCTGACGCTCTTGTTCCTGTTCATCCCCCTCATCGGGATCAAGCAGAAAGGCCTGCTGCTGCAAAGCAAATCCTGACCGGCTCCGCGGACTGAAGATTATGGCCGCTGCTATAAATTTTCCTCTTTTTTGTTTCTATGCGTTTATCCTGATTTAGTTTAGTATGGAGCAAGAATGAAAACAAAACATTTTTTCAACGCGGTTATGATGGCGGCCCTTATTGCCGCCATTTTTTTTGTGCTTGCGGCCTGCGCCGGCCTCGCAACCGGAGGCGCGGCCGCGGCGGCGCGGTTGGCGGCGGACTTCAACGCCGTCAAAGCGGGAAGCGCGAAGGCGGACGGCGGTACGGTTACGCTCTCGGGCGGTGTAAGCCTCGAAACCGCCCTCGCCGTGAGCGCGGGCGTTACGCTTTCCGTACCCACCGGCGTTACCCTTGACCTGACGGCGGAGGGCGCGGCCCTCGGGCTAAAGGACGGCGCGGTCTTGACCGTGGACGGCACGGTGAACGCCCGGGGCCACGGGGACCACGGCAAGGGTTGG
>JAISQJ010000137.1 GCA_031274285.1 Treponema sp.
AGCCATAAGGAACGGCACTGAACCGGAGGTCGGCGGCAAAGACGGCATGATGGCGGTAGACATCGTGCGCGCCGGCAACGAATCGATCCGCAGCGGCTCGATCGTTCGTTTATAGCAGGGAACGCGCGGGGGCGGCAAAATTGTTTGATTCTAATTCCCCTTCCGCCCAAGCGCCCGCGCCGGGTTTTCCCTGAAAAAGGCCTGTATCTGCGCTTCCGGGATTCCGCGGCGGCGCAGCAGGGGGATAAAGCGGACGAGTATGTGGTCTAGGCCCGGACCGCCGCCGTAGCTTGAGAGCCTGGCTCTGGTGGTGTCCAGGGACATGAGGATTTGTTTCCCGTATCCCGCTTCCAGCATTTCCGTAACGATTGCCGTTTCCCTTTCGTCGTCGTGGTATTTGGGGCGGCCTATGGTATCGTATTCCAGGTAGATGCCCCGGCGGCAGAGTTCCCGGTGTACGGCGGTATCCGCCACGGCCCGATCAAGGTGGCAGAATATCAGCCTCTCCGGGGCCAGGCCCTGTGCGCGTAAAAAATCCGCCAGGGTGAGGGGATCGGAGTCCTTTTCGATATGTACCATCAGGGGGACGCCGGACGCTTTGGCGGCCTCGGCGGCGGCGGAAAAGCATTTTTCATACAAGGGGCTGAATGTGCCCGCGTCAAGGGCCGCCTTGATAAGCCCCGCCCGGCAGCGGGTCTGTACGGCGGGGAAGGCGTCGTCCCCATCGGCGTACATGCCTTCGGAGAGCTCCTCCAGAAAAAGGCGGGTCAGGGTGTCGGCGCCGGCGGTACGGACCCAGTGGTCTTCGGGGTAGTAGATCATCTTGTGAAAACCGGTGGAGGCGATGATTTTGACAGCGGATTGTTCCGACAGTTCCTTTAGTACGGAGGCGTTCCTGCCGCAGCCCAGGGGCTGGGCGTCCACCAGGGCGGAGCCGCCGGCCCGCCTGAAAAGATCCAGCTCCGCCCGGCTCTTTTCGGGATCGTCGATGCGGAGATCGGGATTCACCGTGCCGGAATAGCCGGCTATCCAGAGATGCTCATGGCACTGGCAAAAGCCGAGGTCCTCCGGCGGTATGTCCCCCGTTACGGTGCCGATCATCAGTGCTCACTTCTCACTGTATACGGGCAGGGTTTCCCCGAAAGCACGTCGATAAGGTTCTGTACCGCCATGGCGGCCATGTTGGCGGTGGCTTCGGCGGTATGGGCCGCGGTGTGGGGGGTCAGCACCACATTGTCCAGTGCGAAGAGGGGGGACTCTTTGGGGGGCTCTTCCTCGTAGGCGTCAATGCCGAGGCCGCCCAGATGGCCCTGTTTCAGGAATTCAAAGGCGGCGCCCTCGTCGATAAGGCCGCCCCTGGCGGTGTTGATGAGGATCGCCCCCTTCTTCATGCGGCTCATCACCTCCCCGGAAATGATGCGCCGGGTCTTGTCGTTCAGGGGCAGGTGGAGGCTTATCACCTCGGCGTTTTCTATGAGGGTATCGAAGTCCGAAACGGTGATGTGGTGTTCCTCCGCGTAGCGGGCGTCGATATAGGGATCGTAGGCCAGGACTTTCATGGAAAAGCCCTGGGCCCGTTTTGCCACTCCCCTGCCCACGGCCCCCAGGCCGAGGATGCCCATGGTTTTTCCGTAGAGCTCGATGCCGGTGGAGCGGACCCAGTGGCCTTCCCGGGTCTTGCGGTCCAGCAGGGGCAGTTTCCGTGCGGCGGAGAGGGCCAGGGCAATGGCGAGGTCCGCCACCGCCTGGGCGTTGGCCCCCGGCGTATTGCAGACCGTAATGTTTCTTTCCCCCGCGGCATCAAGGTCAACCCTGTCCACGCCGGAGCCGTAGCGGGAAATTACCCTTAGTTTTTCACAGGAACCGATTACCTTTTTGGTGACAAAATCAAGGCCGGCGATATACCCGTCACAGTCCCTGAGCAGGGGGATAAGCTCGTCCTCAGAAAGGGGTTTTCCCAGGGGGTTAAAGGCCAGTTCCCCGCCGGATTGGGCGGTAAAACCCCTGAGCCGCTCCAGGGCAGGTCCGGGACTGTCGGCCCCGAGGGAAGTGGCGGTGATCAATATCTTCATGCGGATCCCCGTAATATCATAATGTTATTACATATTATCATATACCTGATATTTTCACAATACCCTTTGACTTTTAATAACGGGTGGGATATTGTAATGTCAGTACATACTGACATCTGGAGGAGGATCGTAATGCAGAACCTGGAGCCGGCCGCGAACCCCGCTTTTTACTTTATCGGGGTTACCACGGGTCAGTCATCCATAATGAAGGTGTTTCCCCGGTGGGCGGCGGCTCTGAACATAGACGCGGAAATAAAGGGCATCGATCTGCCCCTTCACGCCCCGGCGGAGGAGTACCGCAGGGTGGCGGAATTTTTAAAGAAAGACGGCCTTTCCCTGGGGGCCCTGGTCACCACCCACAAGCTGGATCTCTTCAAGGCCTGCCGGGATATGTTTGAGTATATCGATCCCTTCGCGGAAAAGCTGGGGGAGGTTTCTTCCCTTTCAAAACGGGACGGCAAGTTCCGGGCCCACGCGAAGGACCCCATCTCAAGCGGGCTGGCGCTGGAATCCTTTGTACCCTCCGGCTTCTGGAAGGATCACGGCGGCGAGGTGCTGCTTTTGGGGGCCGGGGGCAGCTCCCTGGCCATGTCCCTGTATTTCGCGCAGGAAAAATTCGGCGACAACGTGCCCCGGCGGATCACCATCGCCAACCGCAGCAGGGAGCGGCTGGTATCGGCGGAGGCCGCCCTTGCGAACAGCAATGATAAGATCGAATTTCGTTTTTTGCATAACCCCGCAGCGGCGGACAACGACAAGACCATCGCCGCCCTTCCGCCCTTTTCGCTGGTGGTCAACGCCACGGGCCTCGGCAAGGACGCCCCCGGTTCCCCCACCACCGGCGCGGTTTCCTATCCGCGGAACAGCCTGGTCTGGGAGATCAACTACCGGGGGGACCTGATCTTCAAGCGCCAGGCGGAGGCCCAGCGGGAGGAAAAGAATCTTCATGTGGAAGACGGATGGAACTATTTTATCTATGGCTGGACCCAGGTTATCGCCGAGGTATTTAATGTTGAAATTGACCGGCCTGTCCTGGAAAATTTGAGTGATATCGCAAAGACGAAGTAAGGGCGCACGAATCGAAAGGAGGAGTTGTCATGGATTTTGACTGGACACGGGGTTTTCTGCTGGATTTTTCCGTCACCGACGGACTTTCCCAAAGGGCGGGCTCCACAAAACGGAGGCTGTCCCAGATGAAGGGCATGTACGCGGACGCCGAAGCCTTTGAGCGGGAAGTGGCCGGGGGTGACCCCGTAGTATACGAATTTTATGAACTGGGAACCCCGGAAGATTCCGGGGATCTGGCCTTCGGCACCTCCATTACCTATCCCGGAAAAGTGGGGAACGAATACTTTATGACCAAGGGCCATTTCCACACGGTGCTCGAAACCGCCGAGGTCTACTATACCCTGTCCGGCGAGGGCTGCATGCTGCTGGAAAATCCCGAGGGGGATGTGGCGCTGCACCCCATGATCCCCGGTAACGCCCTGTATGTGCCCAAGCGCTACGCCCACCGCAGTGTCAACACGGGGAAGGTTCCCCTGGTCTCCTTTTATGTGTTCCGGGCCGACGCGGGGCATAACTACGCCACCATCGAAACCAGGGGTTACCGCAAACTGGTGGTGGAGGGCCCCGGCGGAATACCGGTGATGATGGATAATCCGAAATGGGGTCATTAACAGAAAGATCAAAGAGGGGTATAATGGTGACTCGACGGGAGAAAGCCAGCCATGGAATCGGCCTTTGAATCGGTAAAACTTGACAAGCATGTTCCCATACCCCTGTATTACCAGCTTAAGAAGCAGGTGCTTGCCTTAATCGAGAACGCCGCCATCAAGGAGGGGGATATACTTCCCCCGGAGAGCGAACTCTGCGCCTTGCTCAAGGTGTCCCGGCCCACCATACGGCAGGCCTTTACCGAACTGGTCACCGAAGGCTACCTGAACCGTTACAAGGGCAGGGGGACCTTTGTTTCCAAGCCCAAGGTTGATGAACGGTTCTTCAGCAAACTGGAATCCTTTAACCGGGAGATGATCGCCAAGGGCCTGAAACCCCAGACCAGGGTGCTGGAAATAAAAAAACTGTACGGAAATCCCGAGGCCAACGAGCATCTTGCCCTGTCCCTTGACGCGCCCCTCATCTACCTCCGCCGCCTCCGCCTGGTGGACGGGGTGCCCCTGGTGTATCTGGAAACCTTTTTGCCCTTTGAGCAGTATCAAAAACTCATGGACGTTGATTTTTCCGTCAATTCCCTCTATGACTCGCTGGAAAAATGGTACCGGATCAGGGTGATCCGGGTGCACCGTGAGATTGAGGCGATTAACGCCCCGAAGAAGGAAGCGGAGTTCCTGCAGATTGCCAAAAACAGGGCCGTAAGCCTGGTAAAAACCGTGGCCTATTCCGACGACACCCCCGGCCCGGTGGAATTTTCAATCGCCCGTTACCGGGGGGACCTGAACAAGTTCAGCGTGGAGGTGTACCG
>JAISQJ010000141.1 GCA_031274285.1 Treponema sp.
CAAACCCTACAGCTTCCGGGCGCTAACACCGGCTGGCCTTCCACAGCGGTATTAGGAAAATATACCGCAAGCCTCAGAAACCTTAACCAGCCCGCCCGCACTACGGCTTCTTACTCGGATGAGGGCATAAACTTAACCATTTACCTGCAAGGCGGATCCGGCGCCCTCGCCGACATGAAGCGGCAGCTTACGGCAATTGCCAAAGAAGTGGCTACAGAACAAACCGGTAACGATGATAATTGGAAACCGATTATGGAGGAGGTATACCATCTGCAAAACACCGCCCAGCAAGACGCTCGCGGCGCAAACGGCGTACGAGCGACGGTAAAACAAAACGCGGACGGTACGGTAGAAATCAGCATCTGGCAACCGGTAGGGTAAACGCAAAGGCACCGGGAAGGCGGTTTACAAATGGGGCAAAAAACTTTGAATTTGTTGTAAAAAATAAATATAAAAGCAAAAGAGTTATGTGCAATTGCGCTAAAATTTGCCTAAAAATGCATAAAGAATACTTGACAATATTTATAGAAATGTATAAAATGATAGTATGGAAGTAGTAAATATACCCCAAAAATATCAAAATGACGTTGAAACGGCTGTAACATATCTCAAAAATGAAGGTTGTTCAGCTATTTATTTGGATCAATGGTTACCGGGAAAACCCATGATGCGTCTGATATAAATAATACCTTTTTTGAACTTCTCAATTCCCTGGGCGAGGTAAAAAAAATTGGATGAAACCATAAACAAATATTCAGAAAAGAAATCGAAATGGTTCTGAATGATTATATGTCCATGCGGCATTTTATAAGACATACCTATGGATTTAGGCTTGATTGGGCACAAATGCAGGAATTAATAAATGGAATAGATAAATTACGGTACCAGAGCGGGCAGCAGGGTTAGGGCGGCAACGGCCAGGAGGGAGAGGACCAGGAGCAGCCGCCCCTTTCTCCGGCCGCGGGCCCCCTGGTTTTCCGGTCTGCCGGCCCGGTTTCCTCCGGTCTGACTTCCATCGGCCTGACTTTCATCGGTCCTTGGATTGGGGCGGGCCCTGTCTTCCCTGGGCAGGCTATCCAGATTCAGGAGCAGCCTGTCCAGGTCTGTCGCCAGGTGTCCGGGGCGGACGCGTTGGCCCCCGCCGATAAGGGCAAAGACCGCAAGGGATTCCCCCAAAAGCCGGAAAAAGCCGGCGGCCAGGGCGGCCAATCCGGCCTTCCGCCCCGGACGGGCGGGCCGCCCGGCGCCGAATGGCCTGCCCCGGATAACTGCGCCGGAGAGCATGAGGAGCCCCTCCAGGGTGATTCCCTTCCGCAGGCCCGATACAAGGCTCCCCGTGGTGACGCGCAGGGGGCCAAACTCCGCCACCACCCTGCCGTAGGGGGCCAGGAGGTTCACCAAAAGCACCCCCGCCATGACCAGTAGGGTAAGGAGGGGCCTGTTTTTCCTCCCCGAAGCCCAGGCGCAGAACCAGAAAAATGCGAACTGAAGGGCCCGGCCCGCGGTTGTCGGATTGAGGAGGAAGAGCAGGGCCCCCAGGAACCCCGCGATGGCCAGCTCCCGGCTGTCAAAAAGGGCATCCCAGCGGGCGCGACGGTTACGGCGATTGTCCTCCCGCCGCATGAAGTTCCCTTTGTGCGCCTTCGGCGCCTTGGTAATTAAAAATTCCTGAGGATTCTCAATACGTATATACTGTGGGTCAAGCTTAACCCCAGAATCCGGGCTCCCAAGGCCGGGCCCGCTGCCCCCTGGGCCCCTGACCCGCAGGGCATACCAGCGGGAGCGGCCGCAAAAAACCTCGCAGAAAAGCCCCAGCGCAAGGCCCGTACCCAGGGCCATGGCAAGAAACGGGGGGATAAGGTAGCGGGCGCCCTCCCCAAAGATAAGGAAACGGGCCAGGAGCAGTTGGGTCCCGGTGGAGCACAGCGACCCCGCGGCTCCAATACCCGCCAGGCTGGGCCGCAGAACCCTTGGTCCCCGGCGCCGGAGGACCCCAAGGCCGTACATGGCCAGGGCGGAGGCGGCGCTCCCCCCCAGGGAAAAGAGGAACACATAGGAAAAAATGGTCCCCCCCACGATCCCTGTCCCGGCGATCTTTAGCAAGGTTAACAGGGCAAAATGGCGGGGGGAAAGGATGTCCAGGGCCAGCAAAAGGGGAAGGTTGGCAAGCCCAATCCTGATAAAGGGCAGGGGCTTGGGGATAAGGTATTCCAGGGCCGCAAGGAAAAGGCACAGGGCCCCCAGCAAGACCAGGGTGTCCTCCCCCTTGGGATCGGCGGTCGTCTCCCCATTGCAAAGCGATCCGGCCCTACCACGAGACTGCATCGAGTTCCTGTTGGTCACTGGCCTCAAGCCGGACCATCACCCGGTTGGGGAGGCAGGCGATCCACTGTCCATGACGGTGAATGGCCCCCGCCGCCACACAGGTTTGTCCGGCGCAGGGGGAGGACAGAACCCGGACCCGGCTTCCCCGCAGTTCTACCACCGTATCCCCCAGGGGACCCCCGACGGTAAGGGTTTCCCCGGCGTCCAGGGGAAACTCCCAGCGGCGGCCCTCCCCTTCCACCACCACCCTGGGAACGCCGCTCCCAGGGGCATAGACCCGCAGGGCGGAAAACAGCACCAGGGCCAAGCCCAGGACCGCAATGACCAGGTCCGGGGCTTTCAGGTTACGAAGGTTTTCACGCATTCCCATGATCCTAGTAATATTTGCCCCGTCTTGCCAGCTATCCCCATGCAAGCGGCCGGGGATAAAGAATTAACCGCGCATTTGCCCGTCCTTTGCGGGATCTTAACAGAGTCCTGGTAACTTACCTACATCTTGAATCAAGGAGAGGATTTTATGAGAAAATTGAAAATGACCCTTGTGGTGCTCCTCGCTCTTGCCGCGGCCATGCCCGCGGCGGCCAGGGCCAAGGCCCAGGTGGAACAGAATACCGCCACCGCCCCGCAGGGCCGGGCCAAGTATGTGTTCCTGTTCATCGGCGACGGCATGGCCATGGCCCAGATCAGCTCTACCGAGGTCTACACCACCGCCCGCTCGTCACGGGACATCAGCATTACCAAGCTGGGCTTTACCAGGTTTCCGGTTTCGGGCCTTACCACCACCTATGATGCGGGAACCTTTATCACCGATTCCGCCTCCGCGGTAACCGCCATTGCCACGGGGAACAAGACCCTAAGCGGGGTTATCAACATGGACCCGGCCAAAAAGCAGAGTTTCAAAACCATTGCGGAATACGCCCACGAGGCAGGGATGAAGGTCGGTGTGGTAAGTTCCGTCACCCTGGACCATGCAACCCCCGCGGGTTTCTTTGCCAAGGTGCCCTCCCGGAGCAACTACTACGATATCGAAGTCCAGATGGTAAAGAGCGGCTTTGAGTATTTCGCCGGGGGCGGCCTCCTACAGCCCACGGGCAAAGACAAGGATCAGGCTGATGTGATCCAGATGGCCCGGGATGCCGGCTACACCTATATCAATACCAGGGACGCCTTTAATGCCCTAAGGCCCGGAGCCGGAAAGGTCCTTGCCATCAATGCGACTCTGCAGGATTCCGGATCCCTGCCCTACGAGCTGGACCGCCGGAGCGGCGATCTCTCCCTGGCGGACTATACCCGTAAGGGGATCGAACTGCTATCGGATAATGACCGGGGCTTCTTCCTCACCGTCGAAGGGGGAAAAATTGACTGGGCCTGCCACGCCAATGATGCGGGGGCCGCCATCAACGATGTTATCGCCTTTGACAACGCCATCAAGGTAGCAGTCGATTTTGCCCAGGCCCATCCCCAGGACACCCTTATCGTTATCACCGGGGATCATGAGACCGGCGGCATGACCATCGGCTTTGCGGGGACCCAGTACGAAACCTTCTTTGACCGGGTGGCCCTGCAGAAGAAGTCCTTCATCGCCTTTAACCAGGAGGTCCTGAGCCCTTACAAGAGGAATACCCCCAAGGCCCAGGCGAAGCTGGCGGATCTGCTCCCCCAGATCAAAGACGCCTTCGGCCTGGACTACAACGACCTTTCCAAATTCCAGCAGGAACAGCTTGAATTTGCCTTTCAGCGTTCCATGGGAGACGAGATAGAACGGTCCGTGGCGGAAGATCAGTATCTCCTCTACGGCGGCTACGAACCGCTGACCGTGAAGATCACCCAGATCATGAACCAGACCGCTGGCATAGGCTGGACCTCCTACGCCCACACCGGCGTTCCGGTTTCCACCTTTGCCATGGGGGTCCATCAGGAACTCTTTGGCGGTTACTACGACAACACCGACATCTTTAAAAAAATGGCCTCCGCCATGAATTTAAGTCTTTAATTTAAAAAACGGCTAAGAATCCGCCTATCCGGCAATCCTCCAGCCGGGTAGGCATTTTTTTGGGAGCAGCCTAATGGAAAGAGAAACATATACGGCGATCCTTAAACCGGGTCCCGTGGGCCCAAGGCGGGAAACCAGGCGGGACATCATCTTTGTTCTGGCTTCCTTTCTCCTTACCCTCCTGTTTTTTGCCCTCCCCACGGGTTTTGAGGGGGCTTCCCAAACCGCGGGGAGTCTGCGGGCCAGGGGAAAGATCATCAAGGTTAACAACGAACGGCTCCTCAATATCGGTCCGGTAAAACAGGGGGAACAGCAGCTTGAGGTGGAGATTCGCTCCGGCCCTTTTAAGGGAGAGGTTTTTTCCGGCTCCAACAACCTGATGGGTAAGATTGAACTGGACAAGGTCTTTGCCCCCGGCGACTCGGCGCTGGTGATCCTGAGCGTTTCGGAAGAAGGGGGGATACGCCATGCCCAGGTTTACGATCATTACCGCACCGGCAAAACGATTGCGCTCTGCGTTATTTTTTTCCTGTTTATCATACTTATTATGGGATGGATGGGGGTAAAAATTGTTATTTCCTTTGTGTTTACCGCGGCGGCCCTTATCCGCATCCTCTTTCCCGCCATGCTCCGGGGCTGGGACCCCATTTTTGCATCGGTCATTTTGACCGCCCTGCTGACCGCCGTGATCATCTTCCTGGTAGGGGGGCTTACCCGGCGGGGCCTTACCGCCTTTGCCGGCGCCATGGGGGGCGTCCTCTTAACCTCGGCGCTAGCCTTCTTCTTTACCTACTGGTTCAAGATCCACGGCGCGGTGCGGCCTTTTTCGGAGTCCCTGCTCTATTCCGGCTACACCCACCTTAACCTGACCCACCTCTTTATCTCCGGTATTTTTCTCGCCTCCTCCGGGGCCATGATGGACCTTTCAATGGACATTGCCAGCGCCATGGACGAGATCAAGAAGCAGTACCCTGCTATCAGCCGCGTCAACCTTATCAAGAGCGGAGTTTCCGTGTCCCGCCATGTGGCGGGCACCATGTCCACCACCCTGCTTCTGGCCTATTCCGCGGAATACACCGCCATGATCATGACCTTTATTGCCCAGGGGATACCCATGGAAAACGTGATCAACATGGTCTGGGTTTCTTCCGAAGTGGTGCATACCCTGGTGGGCTGTTTTGGCCTGGTCCTGGTGGCCCCCCTTACCGTATTCGCCGGGGGGATCATCCTGGCAGGCAAGCCCCCGGCGGCATGAGGGGCTCCCTCCCGGCGGGCTATAGCAGGGGGACTATGGCGCCAGGGGCTATGCGTCGTCGTCCTTTACAATCCGGTCCAGGCCGATGACAAAGTCCGGTTTATCGATGCTTAGAATCCGCACCCCCTGGGCGCTGCGGCCCATGACCCGGATGTCTTTAACCTTAAGCTTGATGGATTTGCCCTGGCTGGTGATACACATGATCTCCTCGCCGTCCTGTACGTTGACGCAGCCCACGATCTCCCCGGTTTTTTCCGTCACCGTGTAGATCCGCTGGCCCCCGGTGGCCCGGCCGTGGCCCGAAAATTCGGAAAAGTCCACCCGCTTGCCGTAGCCGTACTCGGAGAGGATCAGCATCTTCTCCTCCGGCACCACCTTGAGGAGTCCCGTAAGCTCGTCCCCATCGTCCAGCTTCATGCCCGAAACCCCGCGGCTGCTCCTCCCCATGGGGCGGATCTGGTCCTCCCCGGTCCGCAGGGCCTGGCCCTTACGGGAAATCAGGACTACCTCGTCGGAGCCGCCGGTAAGGAGGGCGCTGACCAGCTTATCCCCCTCGTCCAGGTTGATGGCGATGATCCCCCTGGTCTTGGCGTTGGAGAATTCGCTTACCCCCACCTTCTTGACCACTCCCCGGGCGGTCCCCATAAAGAGGTAGCAGCCCCCGCCCTTGCCGGCCGGATCATCGCTAAAGTCCTTCAGCGCCACAATGGCGGTAATATCCTCGTTGGGGGAAACGGTGAGCAGGCTCTTGATATGGGCCCCCTTGCTGGTCCGGCTCCCTTCAGGAAGCTCATGGACCTTCATCCAGTAGGCCTTGCCCGCATTGGTGATGAACATGATGTACTCGTGGGTAGAGGCCACAAATATCTGCTTCACATAGTCGTCTTCCGTCAGCTTGGCGCTCTGCATGCCCTTGCCGCCCCGGCCCTGGTTGCGGTAGCTGGACACGGGCACCCGCTTCACGTAACCCAGGTTGGAGATAAGGATCATCATCTCCTCTTTCTTGATGAGGTCCTCGATGTTGATATTCTCCACCTCGCCGGCCACAATTTCGGTACGCCGTTTGTCGCCGTAGCGCTCGGCCATGATCCGGGTTTCGTCCTTGATAAGGTTCAGGAGTTTCTTTTCGTCCGCCAGGAGGGACTTAAAATAGTCGATCTGTACCTTGAGTTCCGCCAGTTCCTGCTCAATCTTTTCGATTTCCAGGCTGGTCAGCCGCCCCAGCCGCATATCCACGATAGCTTCCGACTGGGCCTCGGACAGGGCAAAACGCTCCTGCAGCTTGAGCCGGGCCGTAGCCACATCCCGGGACGCCTTGATGATGGCCACCACCTCGTCGATGTTGGCCAGGGCGATAACCAGCCCTTCCAGAATATGGGCCCGCTCCTCAGCCTTACGCAGGTCGTAACGGGTGCGGCGGGTAACCACCTCTACCCGGTGTTCCACAAAGCAGCGGATAAGTTCCTTCAGGTTAAGGCAGAGGGGCTTCCCATTGACCAGGGCCAGGTTGATGATCCCGAAGGTGGTTTGAAGCTGGGTGTTGGAAAAAAGCTGGTTCAGGACCACCTTGAGGATGGCCCCCTTTTTCAGTTCCACCACAATCCGGATCCCCTCCCGGTCGGATTCGTCGTTGGATGCGGCGATGCCGTCAATGGCCTTTTCCCTGGCCAGGGCGCCGATCTTCTCTATCAGGGCCAGTTTGTTTACCCCATAGGGAACGTCGGTAAAGACAATCTGCTCCTTGCCGGATTTGAGGGTCTCCACCGTGAAATGGGAGCGGATCAGGAGCTTTCCCCTGCCGGTTTTACAGGCATCCCAGATTCCCTGGCGGCCAAAGATAACCCCGCCGGTGGGAAAGTCCGGCCCCTGGACAAAGCGCATGAGCCCCTCAATGTCTATCTCCGGGTTGTCGATGTAGGCGCAGACCGCATCGCAGACCTCGTTCATGTTGTGGGGGGCCATGTTGGTGGCCATGCCCACGGCGATACCGCTGGAGCCGTTTACCAGCAGATTGGGGACCGCCGCGGGGAGGACCAGCGGCTCTTTAAGGCTTTCGTCAAAGTTGGGGGCAAAGTCTACGGTTTCCTTGCGCAGGTCCTGGAGCATCTCGTCCCCGGCCCGGGAGAGTTTAGCCTCGGTGTAACGCATGGCCGCCGGGGGGTCCCCGTCCAGAGACCCAAAGTTCCCCTGGCCGTGCACCAGGGGGTAGCGGAGGGAAAAGTCCTGGGCCATACGGGCCAGGGCGTCGTAGAGGGCGGAGTCTCCGTGGGGATGGTACTTTCCCATGGTATCCCCAACGATACGGGCGCTCTTTTTGGTCGCCGCATTGGGGCGGAGCCCCAGTTCATCCATGGAAAAGAGGAGCCGTCGGTGTACGGGCTTAAGGCCGTCCCGCACATCGGGCAGGGCCCGGGCCACAATAACCGACATGGCGTAGTTGAGGTAGTCTGTTTTAACCTCGTCTTCTATGGCAACGGGGAAGATCTTCCCGGTTTCTACAATTCCGGCATCTGACATAGGAGCCCAGTATACCCATTTGGGCCAAAAAGATCACCCCGCCGCCAGGTTTTGGTCTATGCCTTGGCTGTCAAATTTGCATTTATTACCGCATATATTCGGATAATCTGATATACTGGTAACGTTAACCTAAGGAGAGTCCCCTGTGCCGCAGCCGCAAATGAACTTAACTTCCATTCGGAGGAAAGAAAAAGTAACCGATCTGGTGTTGATCCAAATTAAGGAGTCTATCATGCGGGGGGAACTTACCCCTGGGGACCGGCTTCCGGGCGCCAGCGAGCTTGCGGGCAAGCTTGGGGTGGGTATTTCTTCGGTTCGGGAGGCGATCAAGATGCTGGAAAGCATGGGGGCCGTGGAATCCCGGCAGGGGGAGGGCACCTTTGTCTGCGACGCATGCCAAAAGGGGGCGGCCAATGCCTTTGAAATCCAGTTAATGCTGCTGCCCCGGACCGCGGAACATCTGGTCCAGTTTCGGGAGCTTTTTGAGACCGCCTACACCCAACTGGCCATGAAGGAGGCTGCCGCGGGGGACCTTGAGAAGGTGGAAGCGGCGGTAATGGCCCTGGAGAGGAAGCTCCAGGAACAGCCTCCTGACACGCCGGTGGAAGCCCAGGATGAGCTAAACTTCCACCAGGCCGTGCTCTATTGCACCCATAACCCCTATGTTATCAAGATTGGGGAAGTCAGCCTGGAACTCTTTTTCCAGGTTCTCCAGGACCAGCTTAGCCCCATCAGCATCGCCGATGCGGCCAGGGACCACCGGAGCATCCTTGAGACCATGAGAAACCGGGACATGGAAAAGCTGCTGCAGGTTCTCCACACGGTTTTCCCCCGGTGGTCCGCCCGGTTCAAGAGCGGCAATCCACAGTGAGCGGAAGGATAGGGCCTAAAACAGGGGCGGTGTATACTTTTCCCCCCTTTCGGCTTATATTTAACACTAAATGACGGTCACTCAGGAAGATGCATTCTATGATTTTCTCGACGGTGCATCTGAGCCTTTTAACCTGGACGATGTTATTTCTTTCATAAGGATGATGGACCCCAAGCAGGCCGGACGGCTGCGGGTGGAGCTTTCGTCCTTACTCAATTCCCGCAAGCTGGCCTTCCAGGTAGATTCCCGCCGCTGGGTATCCCGCCGGGGCTGTTTTGAGTCGATTCCCTTTGTCATCAACCCCTCCAAGCTGGAACTCCTCAACGGAATCCTTATACCGGGGCACCGTTGTATCCCCTTTGCCAACCCCGCCCTGCTTCCCCATGAGTACAGCTTTTTCTGGAAGGGGCAGCCCATACCTTTCACCACCACCGAGGGGCCGCCGGACGAATTCTACCCCTACTATTCCCTCTTTGGAGAGGAATACGCCCCCCAGTACGTGGCCAAGGACAACCCGGAGAACGAGGCCGCCTTTAACAGCGATCTCTACGAGGACCCCCCGGAGGTCTCCATCAAAACCCTGGACATGCGGAACGTGTACCGGGAAATTTCCTTTGTGCCCGGCGATCATCTGGTGGTCCGCTGCCGGGACTGGAAGGAGGGGAGCTTCGATCTGGAAAAGGTAGCCAAGGATATGTGGTCACGGGCGGACATCTACGCATGGATAGAGGCTGCGGAGGGGGGCTTTGAGGATGCCTTTGAGTTTTTGGGTCCCGGATCATCCACCGAGGAACAACTGGCCTATGCCTACTGGTACGGCGGCAAGCGGATGTGGGATATTCCCGCCTGTTCCCTGGAAGGCTTTATCTACGAGGAGACGGACCGGATAGAAACCGTTCCCTACGGCATTGAAACCCGGTTTTGGTACGCCGGCAAGGAGATTCCCGATATAAGCTACATCTCCGGCAGCCAACTGCCCCCGGATCAAACCGTGGTGGAGAACATTCTCCTGCGCCGCCAGATCCCCGTTTCCGAATATGTTATCCAGTCTTATATACGGGATGCCCTTTTCCGCCGGGAGGAAGACTGTTCATCCATCCTGGAACGGGTCGTCCCCCCGGTGATACGGCTTGAGGAGCGGGAATCGAAGCTCCTCAATGCGTACCTGGCCGACACCTACGAGGAATTTAAGCCCCACTACAGCTTTTTTGCGGATCAGGCCATGGGGCCCATCCGGCAGCGGGTGGGGGAACTCCATACCGCGGTAATCGACCTCTACGCCAGGCTGAAGAAAAGCGGGGTGGAGCCTTCCGCCCTGCCCACCCATACCTATATCGTGCTTTCCCAGATACAGAATCACGCCGCCGCGGTGCTGGAAGACCTGGATGCCAACGAAACGCTCCCCCAGGACGAGCTTGAGGCCATGGATTCTTCCCTGGACAGCATGATCGATACCTACGATGAAATTAAGGAGCTTATTGAGGAGGCCATGACTACCAACCGCCGGAACAATCTTTCGGTGGTGAATCCCAGCAAGGGCGGCAAATTCAATCCCTGGCGCATGATCCAGGCCGGAATCGGCGGCACCAATGTCTGGCGCCGGATAACGGCGCCGGAGCATTTCCGGCTGGCGGACCTCCACCGCATTATCCAGAGCGCCTTTAACTGGACCGGCCGGCTTAACTACCGGTTCAGTATTGACAAGCCTGTCCGGGGCATCACCAATACCGGCGCGCTGGAGAAGATGCTGATGATTGGGGAGCTTTGCAGCGAGGGGATCAACGAGCTGGCCTATGAATATGGGGCCAGTTGGACGGTCAAGGTGATCATTTTGCCCCGCTATGACGGCGGAGATAATGAAACCCTGCGCTGTGTGGCCGGGGAGAGTGCGGCGCCCCCGGAGCTGATGGAGGGGCCCCTGCGCTTCCGCCGGGACATTTCCGCCCTGGAACGGGGGCCGGACAAGGAACGGCAGGCCGCCCGGCAGGAACTGGGCCCGGATTTTAAGCCGGATTATTTTGATATTGACGACTGCAACCGGGCCCTTGATTTGGCCTTCCCGGTGCAGGAGGCCGCCCGCGGGGCCGGCGCTTCCACCGGATCGAAGATTCGCCGGATCGAAGACCAGTAAACAGGAACATGAACGATACGATGATCGATACGGACCAAGACATTCCCCTGTCCACCCTGGTTGAACGGGGAGGGATCTACTACGAATTGGCGGGAAACTCGGTGGAAACGGTGATTGCGGAGCTTGTCCGGCTGATTCCCCTGGAGGGCCTGGAAAATTACCCCTGCGGGGCTCTTGCCGGGAAGCCGGAAGGGGACTTTAGGGAGGCCCTCCTCAAGGCCGCGCTGGAGCGGGAGGCCCTCATGTCCACCGGCATTGGCCGCGGCGTTGCCCTGCCCCACCCCCGGAATCCCATGATACAGGATACGGATAAGCAGTTTGTGGCCATCGGCTTTCCCTCGGCCCCGGTTGACTGGAAGGCCCTGGACGGCAAGCCGGTTCATACGGTACTGCTCGTCGTCTCCGCCTCCCCCAAAATTCACCTCCATACCCTTTCAAAGATCAACTTTCTCTGCCAGGACGATCTTTTCCTCTCCCTGCTCAGGGCCCGGGCTTCCCAGGGTTTCATCGCCGGCGCCATCCGGGAGGCGGAGCGGACCTGGCAATGACGGCGTCCCGCTTTTTGTGATACCATCCTCCTAACTTGCATATAAACGACACCAACGCGGGGCGGCCAAACCGCCGCCTTTTTAAGGAGTTATCATGAACAGTACCGCCCTGGAAAAAACCGCCCTGAGCATCCGCGCCCTGAGCATGGACGCCATTCAAAAGGCCAATTCCGGCCATCCGGGCCTGCCCCTGGGGGCTGCAGAACTAGGGGCCGTCCTCTACGGGGAAATCCTCCGCCACGATCCCCTCAAACCCGATTGGCCGGACCGGGACCGTTTTATCCTTTCCGCCGGCCACGGCTCCATGTTCCTCTACTCCCTGCTCTACCTTTCCGGCTACCAGGACATGACCCTGGAGGATATTAAAAGCTTCCGGCAGATTGGCTCCCGGGCTGCGGGACACCCCGAGTATGGCCTGGCCGGGGGCATCGAGGCCACCAGCGGCCCCCTGGGGCAGGGCCTTGCCATGGCGGTGGGCTTCGCCGCGGCGGAGACCATGCTGGCCGCCCGCTTCAACACCGCCTCCCGCCGGGTGGTGGATCACTACACCTATGTGCTGGCCGGGGACGGCTGCCTCATGGAGGGAATCTCCGGGGAGGCAAGCTCCCTGGCGGGACGGCTGGAACTGGGCAAGCTCATCGTTTTTTATGATTCCAACCACATCACCATCGACGGCAGCACCTCCCTGGCCTTTACCGAGGATGCGGGCAAACGCTACGAGGCCTACGGCTGGCAGGTTCTGCGGGGCTCCATGTACGATTTTGAGGAAATTGCCCGGCTGGTGGCCCAGGCCAAGGCGGAGGCCGCCAAGCCCAGCCTGGTGATCCTGGAGTCGGTTATCGGGAAGGGGGCCCCCCACAAGCAGAACACCGCCGATGCCCACGGCGCGCCCCTGGGGCCGGAGGAAGTAGCCGCGGCCCGTGCGGCCCTGGGCATCCCCGGGGAGGGGGATTTTTACACCGCGCCGGAGGCCCTGGACTATTTTAAGGCCAAGCGGGCCGAGTGGAAGAAGGTCCGGGAAGCCTGGCAGGCCGAATTCGAGACCTGGTCAAAGGAAAACCCCGGACTGCGCCAGGATTGGGACGCATTTCACGCCCCCGGCGGGGTCCCGGCGGCCGCCCCTGCCCCTCCGGTCTCCGGTGTAGCCGCGACCCTGCCCGCCTTTAAGGCGGGGGACTCCGTAGCCACCCGCAGCGCCGGGAACAAGGCCCTTTCCGCCCTTTCCGCCCGGTACCCCAATCTGGTGGGGGGCTCGGCGGACTTAAAGGGCCCCAACGCCGTGGGCTTCCCCGCCGCCGTCTACAGCCCCCAGGACCGGGGGGGCCGCTATATCCACTTTGGAATCCGGGAATTCGCCATGGCCGCCATGGCCAACGGCATGCAGCTCCACGGGGGCCTACGGGCCTTCTGCGCCACCTTTATGGTCTTTTCCGACTACCTGCGGCCGGCCCTCCGGCTTTCCGCCCTCATGGGCCAGCCGGTGATCTATGTCCTTACCCACGATTCTATCTTTGTTGGCGAGGACGGCCCCACTCACCAGCCTGTCGAGCATCTGGCCGTCCTGCGGGCCATCCCCGCTGTCCGCCTGCTCCGCCCCGCGGATGGGGAGGAAGCCGCGGAGGCCTGGGTCATGGCCCTGGAAAACAGGGCGGGCCCCACGGTCCTGGCCCTGTCCCGGCAGAACATCACCGTGTTCTCCAAGGATGACGGCGACTGGCGGCATACGATCCGTACCGGGGCCTACATCGTGAAAAAAGAGGCCCCAGGGGCCGGGCCCGATGTCGTCGTCATCGCCACCGGCTCCGAAGTGGGCCTGGCCCTGGAAGCGGCAAAGCTGGCCGCGCCGGGGGGCAGGAAGATCCGGGTGGTTTCCATGATAAGCCGGGAGCTTTTTGAATCCCAGCCGGCCCCCCTCCGGAACGCCCTGGTCCCCCCCGGGGTCCGGGTCGTCTGCTGCGAGGCGGGGGTAAGAAGCGGCTGGGAACGCTGGGCCAAGGCGGAGGACATCCTCTCGGTGGACCGCTTCGGGGAATCCGGCCCCGCTGCCAAAGTGGCCGAACACCTGGGCTTTACCGCCGCTTCCCTGGCCGCGATTATCAACCGCTAGGGTTCGCCGCCTCCGGCGGCTGGTTCGCCCCGGCAGCCGTAGGTAAAGACCCCGTTTTTTACCGCATCGCTCTCAAAATACTCCCGCTCACAGGCCGGGTCCCCCCAGATAAGATTGGCGGTGATCCGGTGAGAGGTGGTGCGGGAAAAATTTTCGATGTTGGTGGTGTCAATCACATCGCAGTAGAGGGAGGCGAACTTCTTAAACCAGGGGTGATCCTCGTAATACTGCCCCCAGGTTTCGGCGTAAGGGCATCGGAGGCCCCCCATTTCCGGCGTCCACTCCTGCCAGGCGGCAAAGGGCAGGTCGTTAAGCCGCGCGAAGTTGTCCACCGTGGGGGCCAATCCTGCCTCCTCTGCCTTTTGGCGGATCCGGTCGGTCCGGTCCAGGGACAGGCGGAAAATCGTCTTTTGCGCCAGGGGAAGGGCCCCCTCCTCGCCGAAGGCTTCCACCAGGGTCTTACAAAACTGAAAATACAGCATAGCAAACTGACGGCAGGCCAGCCTGACCTCCTGGATCGCGGTCACTTTTTCACCCCCGCTCATGTTCCCGCCTCCTTTCGTTCTTTTTTTATGAGGGACTCCATAAAGGTCACATAAGCGTCCCGAGTAAAAACCGGCTTATAGGCCCCGGTAATCTCCCGGGCCGCCGCCGCGTGGTCCTTTAAAAGCCGGTAGGCCCCCAGGGCAAAGATCTTTGCCGTGGTGATGTAGGCTTCCTCCTCGTCCACCACTTCAAACAGGGGGGAATGGTAGGCCCCCTTGGTACCGCCGGTATTAAAATTGAGGACCGGTTGGATATGTTGAAGGTCTCCCACATCGGTGGAACCGCCGCTATGTCCCTTCGGGTCCTCCAGCCTGGGTTCCGTGCCGCCGGCCGCCGTCCGGGCCGCCTCCACCAGGGCCGGATGGGCCGCCGCGGGCAGCATGGGCAGGTAGCCCGGCAGAGTCTCAATTTCGTAACCCGCGCCCAAGGCCTCCGCGCCGGCTTTGTAGGAACGGTCGGTCTTAAAATTCGCGTCCAGAATAGCCTCTGCGGTTTTACCCCTTACCAGGGCTTCCAGCACCACCTCGTCGGGGATCACGTTCACCAGATCGCCCCCCTTGGTGATAATCGGGTGTATCCGTATCGAATCCTCGTCCCGGAAGGTTTCCCGGTGAAACTGCAGGGCCGCGTGCCCCAGAGTCGCGGCGTTCAGGGCGTTAATCCCCTGGTGGGGCGCCGCCGCCGCGTGGGCAGAGCGGCCCAAAATACGGATAACCTTGGAGACAAAGCCGTTGCTGCTGCCGTTCCCCACCGACAAACCCTCGTTACTGCTGTGGTGGCAAAGGCTCAGATCAATATCATCAAAGGCGCCGATGCGGATAAGCTCACATTTACCGCCGCCATAACGGATCTTCCCCTCCTCCCGAAGCCGGTTTTTGAAGGCAATCTCCCCGTATTCCTCCGCGGGAACCGCGAAAAACACCACATCGCCCCCCAGCGCCGCCGCTACCTCCGGGTCCGCCAGGGCCAGAGCCGCCCCCGCCACCCCCGTCAGTTGGGCATGGTGCCCGCAGCAGTGAGCCCCCTGGGTTTCAGGATTGGCAAAGGGGTGGCTGGGAATCCGCAGCGCGTCCAGCTCCCCAATAAGGGCTAGCCGGGGACCGTCGCCTTCCCGGCCAAGAAAACCCTTAATCCCCGTCAGCGCCAGGGCCGTATCAACACGCCGCAGCCCAAGGGCCCGCAGCCACTCCTCAAATTTCGCCGCGGTCCGGGTCTCTTTGTAACCCAGTTCCGCGTGGGTATAAATATCACGGGCAAACTGTAAAATCTTCTCCCGGTTTTCCCCTATCCGCCGGAGAATCCGCTCCTCAACCTGGTCCATATCTTCCTCCCTGCCGGCGCCTCAGTTCACCCGATATGATCCCGCTTATGCCCTGGCTGATCCAGTCCCCCATATCAGCCCCCTTGACGTTAGACCCCCTCATCCTCTATGGTTTAATACTGCTTTTGTTTGACTACGTGGAAATAATCCTTGGAGCGGTGCGAGAGCGGCCGAATCGGGCTCCCTGCTAAGGAGTTATACCCCGAAAGGGTATCGGGGGTTCGAATCCCCCCTGCTCCGTTGTCCAAAACGCAAAGCGTTTTGGGCTTGGTGTATACAGCCAAAAATGTATAGATACGGACAGTGGTTCTGATAAGGTGGTAGACTGGGGGATTCGAAAGGTTTTTGCGGCCCGCAGAAGCCGAGCAGGGGCGAAGGTTTCAAGGGCAAACCCGCACGGATGCGGGTTTAGCAGAAACCCCGGCCTGGAACGAGCAAACAGGATGTTTGCGAGTGGAAGGCGAATCCCCCCTGCTCCGTTG
>JAISQJ010000151.1 GCA_031274285.1 Treponema sp.
TTTAGTTCCCCCTCCCTCAACAGCGCCGTTGTATCATACAGATACCGGTACTCCCGTTTCATTTCCTCGTCAAAATACTGTCTATCCTTATGCCAGTGCCCGCAGAACCACCCCTTGCAGGCGATCTTGCCATCAATAGCCTCATTCAGAGCGGCCACCTCGTCAGAAAACTTGGGGTGATACGCCCCTCTCTCCTCCTGAAACAGTATCCGGTTAACCCTGTCCGGCCCGGTATGGGACAGTACATAATCAAAATTCTTCTGCCCTTTGAGCAATCTGAATACCTCGTCCTTTTCAGCAGAAGACCAATACTCTCCTTCCCACCAGCTAAGTCCGGGTCTGCGGTATGCCTTGTCAATAGACAATGCCCCGCCTAGGGCAAGGAACTTGAAGCCGTCGATTGTATAGACTTTACCACGCTTGAGATAAGCCACAAAGGGATTTTTATCACGGACAAGCAGGACACTTTCGCCGATTCCAATATCAACTTCAGACAGATTGGTTCTGCCAAGCATGGGTTCATGGTTCCCGATGACGCAGAGAACGGGAAACGGCCTGTACGCTAAAGTCTTGTAGTTACAGGCGTCTCCTTTTTCATTACCCGGCCACATAAAACCGCCGTCACCCAGGATGACGTGATACCGGATTTCATTAAACAGATCCCGCCCCCATTTGGTAACAAGAGTCCGTTTCGTGATCCTGGTAAGCTCCTGAACGGCATTGGCGTGAAAGTCGCCGGAAAGCAGTATCGCCATCTGTTTCTACTCCAAAATCACTAGAATCTGTTTTACCAAACCAGGCTTTCATTTGTTAAAACCAGATAAATCATTACAATTTGCAAAGGAGTTAATTCAGATGTCCAGTTTTTTTCAAAGTTCATTATTATATCAGAAGGAGATGAACTATTTCCTTTGTAAACTTTATTGTCCTTGAAATTGACAATAATATCAGAAGGAGATGTACTCCCACCCTTATAAAACTTTGTCATAATACGCCTCCTTACCAGTGTTTAAAGTCCACCCGACTATTATTTTCCCGGTAAAACCAGGTTTGAAACCTAAATTTTGGCATGGTCGATCTGTCGTATACCACCTTTTAAATCAAGTATATCTCAAAAAAACTTTTTATGTCAAGTACTTGCTGGGCATTATTTACCTCCCGGTTTAAGTTTCTTGAACATCCATCCGCCGTTCATAGTTCTATCTACCCTTTCTATAGCCAGATTATAAATATTCCAGTTTATATAACCTTCACAAAAAGCCTCATGAATTTTATGTCTTGCAATAATAAAATCAAGACCAAGCGGCCGTTGCTGAGTTTCTTCCTTCCACCTCATCTTAATCTCCTTTGGTTTAATACCCATAAAATTAATCCCTTTATGATAAATATCATCCATGCGACCTTCCCAACCCCCCGGAGTGCCCATCATAGCTCATCACTCGTGCTTCTAACATATCACAGATGTCTATCAAATAGTGATAGATGTAAAAAAATAACAAAATTTTCAAAATATTTTATCTCTATCACTATTTGATAGACCGGCGCGGTATACTTGGGGTTATAACAGGAGGATTAGTTGAATTCCGGCGTAACATCAACCTGATTTAACAGACTTTAAGGACCTAAATGGATTGGGCGGGAGTGATCTGCCCAAAATCTTAGGTCTAAGGAGTCTTTTATGGAAAAATTCCGGGATGATGAACATCCCCATACCGAGGGGTATAGGGTCGGCCCTTCCGGTGTGCGGCAGCGGGTCCAGCCTTTCAACGAAGAAAAATCCATCGACCGTGAGCGCCGGTCCACCCCGGATGAAATGGTCCGCCAACTACAGGGTGTCTTTTGTAAAGGGCGCTATCGTTCCTGGTCAGCTTCCGTAGCCAATAGGTAGGGGCATGCTGCAGCGCTGTGATTTCATCATGGCGCTGCGGGCCTGTTCCGTCTATCCAGTATTGTTTGAACACGTTACTGTATCACTGATTCAGGATATTTTCTATCGGTTCATCTTTTTTGTCTAAAGAATTTACCACTTTCCTTTTTCTACATATTCAATTATTTCTTTTAGGTTTTTTATTTTCCATTTTTCTTTATTCTTCAAATCCCTATTGATTAGAAAAGATGTAAAACCTAATTCCCTTGCACTATTCACCGCAGCATCATAATCGTCAATATAAATACATTCATCGGCTTTTACATTATGTTTGTCTAATGCGGCATTAAATATCCTTGGATCGGGTTTACTCACGCCGACTTCAGCACTCGATGTAAAACTCTTAAAATATTTTGCGATTCCTACATTTTTCAACGTTTCTTCAAGAGTAATATCGGTATCACTTATGACACCCATTTCATAACCATTTTTATTAAAATATTCTAATACTCCCATTGTTTCCGGAAATAGTTTTCTTTCAAAAAACCATAAATTTTTTGTCAATATTTTGGCTTTTTCATCGATCTTCTCCGTAATTCCCTCGTTTATTAATAATAATTTTATAAATTCAGAAAAAAATATTTTTTCTTCCTCCAGGGATTTGATATTTTTAAATGACTCTCTCAGCATTTTGGTACGCTTAAAGGTATCAATGAATTTTTCATAGGTTAATACAAATGGATGTCCAGACCATTCTTTAATTTTCTGATCCCTGATATTAATATCCGATTGATCATTATACGTCAATGTTTCGTCTCTATCAAAAAATATTGCCCTATACATTTATTTGCTCCTTACAACAGGTTTATCACACTATACTCCAAATCCAATTTTGTTTTCCTGCTTTACCAGCATCTCCTCTTGGCAAAAACTGATAAGTGTTTCGAGGGAAGGGAGGTTGCCCGAAATAATGGTTTCAATGGTACGTTTGCGGGCGATGTTTTCGATTTGGCCGCCGGAGAAATTGAAGCGCGATGCCAATGCGGCGGCGTCTGACGCCGACAGGTCGCCGATGATAGTCTGCCAGATTGACCGGCGCGCGGATATATCGGGTTTTTCAAATTTAATTTTGAATAAGAAACGGCGCTCAAAGGCGGCGTCCATGCTGGTTTCAAAATTGGTAGTTGCGATGAGTATACCTTCGAGGTTTTCTATTTCCTGTAAAATGATATTTTGCATGGCGTTTAATGTTTTTTCTACCGACGGGTTACTGCCGCCGATCTCAGTACGCTTTCCGATAACGGCATCTGCTTCGTTGAACAATAAGATAGGGGCGCTGCCGCCCGCTTTTACCACGCCGCGGTAACGGTCAAATAGCTGCTTAACAGCTTTTTCGCTGTCACCGAACCAACAGCTTTTGGTTTTCGATATATCAACGGGCAGGATGTCACGTCCTGTTTGCCGGGCAATTTGATACACGGTTTCTGTTTTTCCTGTTCCCGGCGGGCCGTAAAAAAGACAGGCAAAACCGCCGCGCATACCGCCTTCCTTTAGGCGGTTTTGAACGGCGCTGAATTTATCCTCGCCAAGGAGGACGGTTAATTGTTGTATCTGTGCGGATTCCTTATCGCTGTAATAAAGCTGCTTTGCGGCAATATTTTTTGCGAAGATGAAATCCTTCCCCCGTTTGCCGCTTCGGTATTTTAGGCTTAAATCCGTAAGAAATTCCTGCTTTGCCTTTTCGGTTAAATGAAACTGTTCATTATCGACGTAACCATTATCATTTGCGAATTCCACAAGGCCGCACTCCATTAATGGGTGTTCACCATTTTTTAGGCTTTCTTCGATACCACTGAATTCATCGGAATTTCCAAATATAGATGCCAGTTGAAAGATACTGATTTCATCATCATTTTTATTAACAAAGAAGTTGCAAAAACTCAAAAGAAGAGCGGCGGATTCATCATCTAGTGCCAGCTCTTTTATTTGACTGGCAATTGATAATTGCGGGTTATCATTTTGCAAATCTTTCAATTCGCTGACCAATGCGTCATAGCTCAGTTCATTGTCATTCTTTTGATCAAAAAGATCACCTACTTTGGTAAAGAAATTTTTTAAGGAAATATTTTGATGTGATGCCGGTGTAAAGACTTCGTTTTTTCTGACCGCACGTATCACATCGATTGGTACGCGATAAGTTGGCATGTCGTGTTCTCTTTTACGGCAGCGGATGAGTTTTCGTTTTTCAAGCTCGTCAATGTCGTCCATAAAGCGGAGCAGCTTTATACGGCTGCATTTTATAGATATAGCGATATCCTTAATGGTGATTGCCTGGTCATCACAGCGGTTTAGGAAATGGGCAAATATCGCCGCCTGCGGCATAGAAAGCTGTAATTTTGCGACGGAGTAATCAAGGTGCGGCTTTGCCTTTTCCCAAAATCCTTCGGTAAAACCTTTCTTTTTGGATAGTTCGACGATTCTTTCAAAATGTTCAAGCAGGCCCATTGCCTTAACTGTTTCGCCGCTTTGTTTTTGTTGTTCAGTCATGCTTCCTCCCCCGTCATGCCGCTTAATTCTTCAATATGCCATTTCCAGTCATCCACCAGTTCCCGCGGTTCAATGGGTTTGGCATAGCAGCCATGCGACAGGAGCCATTCCAGGACTTTATCGAATTGGGTGCTGGTAAAGGTGATGATGGTCCCGTCTTCCGCATCGGTAAAGCTTTGATCCTGCGCCCATTTCCGTTCCTTTACCGATATGGCGGCTTCAGCATAAAACTTGATTTTGAAGGTAAACTTGGTGTCTGCCGCAAAAATACCAAAATTGCTGCCGCCGGTGTGGTTGATATAGGTATAATCCTCCGGCAGGGTAAAGCGGTCTTCCGTGGGGGCCGCGTTTTTAATCCGGTACAGTGAAAATACCCGCGTTCCCTTGCGTTCCTCGGAAAAGCCGTAGAGAAACCAAACCCCCTGGTCATAGAGGAGTTGGTAGGGACGGACCCGGCGGCCAAAGGTTTCCTCATCGCTGGCGGACCGGTAATCAAAGGTGATGATTTTGTTTTCCCTAAGGCCGGAGATAATGATATTCCAAACGCCGCTGTCCACCACGGCGGGGGCCGGCGGGGGTACCGCTATCCGCTTTTCGTACCACATGGGGTTATCGCCGTCTTCTAACGGGGAGGCAATGCCGTCCATGAATTGTTTTGCCGTTTGGTAAAGCGGAGTATCCCGGTAGAGGGAAAGAAATTGTTTTGCCATGCCCAGGGCCAGGAGGTCATCGGCGGTGGCAAAGGCGGCGGGGATACGGAACCTCTTTTCCGTGTAGCAATAACCCCGCCGGGTTGTGTCATACGCTATGGGGGCGTTGAGGGTATCCCGCATAAACTCAATGTCCCGGCTGATGCTGGGAATGCTGGTTTCGTACTTTTTTGCCAGATCGCGGGTGCTGGGGTACCGTCCCGAGGCTATTTCCCGGTCTATAAAGTAGATACGCGATAGTTTTGTCCGCTTACTAAGGCTTTTTTGTTCGTTCATGGCTTAAATATAGCACAGACCTCTATCACATAGTGATAGAGGTAAAAAAAGACCATGGCCCGGCCGGACTCCCCAAAGCCCCCCCCTTCTGGTATGATGCCCCTCCGGGAGGGGATATGGCGCGGGAGATCTGGTTTGCCACCGGAAACAGCGATAAAAAACGGGAACTTTCAGGGTTACTGGCCCCCCTGGGCATCACCGTTAAAATTCCCGGCGACGGGGGGATCGAAGGCTTCGATCCGGAGGAGACGGGGGGCAGTTTCCTGGAAAATTCCCTCCTCAAGGCCAGGGCCCTGCGTTCCCTGCTGCTAAGCCGGGGTATCTTTGAGCCGGTAATCGCCGATGACTCAGGGCTCTGTGTGGACGCATTGGGGGGAAGGCCGGGGGTATACTCGGCCCGCTATGCCGGAAGGCATAGCGGACGCTATACCGGCAGCGGACGCTATACCGGCAGCGGGGACCGGGGACCGGGGGCCAGGGACAAAAAACTTGACGCGGCCGAGCGGAACCGCCTGCTCCTGGAGGAGCTGGGGGACCGGCCCGATCGCGGGGCCCGCTTTGTCTGCGCCATGGTCCTGCTGTTCGACGAAAACCGTTTTGTCTGCGTCCAGGAAACCCTGGAAGGGGAGCTGGTCAGGGAAGAAGGCCGGGGGACCGGGGGCTTCGGCTACGACCCGATTCTCTACATTCCTGAATTGGGCCGGACCGCGGCGGAACTGGGGGAGGAAGAAAAAAATAGAATCAGCCACCGGGGAAAAGCGGGAAGGGCGATAGTAAAACTGTTGACATGCCAAAGCTAAACTACGAAGGGGAACTCAACGGTCCCCAGCTCAAGGCGGCCCTCAGCCTGGAAGGGCCGCTGCTCATCATTGCCGGGGCGGGCTCGGGAAAAACCAGGGTCATCACCTTCCGCATTGCCCGGATGCTGGAAAAGGGCATCGGCCAGCACGCCATCCTGGCCCTTACCTTTACCAACAAGGCGGCCCGGGAAATGGAAAGCCGGGTTAAGGAGTTAACCGGCCGGAAACTGCGGGATTTAACGGTCAGTACCTTTCACGCCTTTGGGGTAAAGATACTGCGGGAAGAGATAGAGGCCCTGGGCTACCGGAAAAATTTTTCGATCTACGACGAGACCGACCGGAACCGGCTTATCAAGGAATGTCTGCGGGAATGCAGAGTCGGTTCGGAAGGGGTGGACCTCTACAAGCTGGGGCAGCTTTTTTCCAATGTCAAGATCGGCCGTTTCCGCTGGGGAAGCGATCCCGGCGGCGATACGGCGGATTCCGTTTGGGAGCCGGTGTACCGGGAATACCAACTGGGCCTCAAGATTTACAACGCCCTGGACTTTGACGATCTCCTCAGCCTCCCCATCAGGCTTTTTGAGGAGCACCCTGAAATACTCGAAAAATACCACCACCGCTACCGCTACCTTATGGTAGACGAGTTCCAGGATACCAGCCTTATCCAGTACCGGCTCCTCCGTATGCTGGCCTGGGGGAATGCCGCGGGTCAGGGAAACGGCGGTCAGGGAGAGGGCGGCCGGGGGCCGAATGTATGCGTGGTGGGGGACGACGATCAATCGATATATTCCTGGCGGGGGGCAAACTACGAAAACCTCAGCCGTTTTGAAAAGGATTTCCCCGGTACCCTGGAGATCAAGCTGGAGCAAAACTACCGTTCCACCACTACCATCCTGGAGGCCGCCAACGGGGTTATCGCCAACAACAGCAGCCGTAAGGATAAGCGGCTCTGGTCAGGAAACGGCGGGGGCCGGCCCATTGAATTATGCAGCCCGGAAACCGAATCGGAGGAAGCGGATTTTATCGCGGGGGAAATAAAAAGGCTCCGCTACCAGGACAAGCTGCGCTACGACGATTTCGGGGTCCTCCTGCGGACCAATTCCCAATTCCCCGTCATCGAAGAAGCCTTTTTGGCGGAGAATATCCCCTACCGGGTTTCCGGGGGCATGAGTTTTTTTGAGCGGGAGGAGATACGGGACATCATTTCCTACCTCCGGGTCATAGGCAACCCCGATGACGATGTAAATTTACTGCGGATCATAAACACCCCCCGCCGGGGCATCGGTAAGTCCACGATAGCATCGCTGTCGGAGCAGGCGAAAAAAAATCATACCAGCCTTTGGCAGACCCTGCAGCGGTTCGAAGGGAGACATTCCGCTTTACAGGAAGCCGAGCGGAGCCAGGGAAAACTTTTTCAGCATGAAACGGGCGCGGACTCTTTCCACGGGGCCTTTCACCGGCCTTCCCAGGGGGACCAGCCCCCCCGCGGTGAAATTGAGGGGTTTGTTACCCTTATCGAAGGCTGGCGGGAATCGATTCTAGGGAAGAAGGGTTTTTCCCAGATGGTGCGGGCCATGGTGGACAGCGTTGATTACTGGAGCTACCTGGTCAGCGAGTACAGTAAAAATGAGAAGATCGCCCGCTGGAAATTCGGCAACATCGATTACCTGATCAAGAGTATTGAAACCTGGGAACAGGATGGGGACAACCTGGACCCCAGCCTCTACCCCTGGCTCAACCGGATAAGCCTTATAAGCCGCAGCGACGGGGACGATTCGGAGGACGGGCAGTTCAGATCCGGCAGGGTGAATCTGATGACCATCCATGCCGCCAAGGGCCTTGAATTCCCCGTGGTCTTTATCGCCGGCGCGGAGGCGGGCATCATCCCCCACAAGCGGAGCATCGAAGACGGGGAAGCCGGTTCCCCAAGCCCCCCGGACACCGCAGGTCCGGCCGCCGCCAGCCCGCCGGCCCTGGAGGAGGAGCGCCGGCTTTTCTATGTGGCCATCACCAGGGCCAGGGACAAGCTCTACATATCAAGCTGCCGGAAACGCCGCACCAGGCAGGAACTCTGCGACAGTGCCCCCTCCCCCTTTCTGGAAGAGATACCCCCGCACCTCATAACGCAGCACGCGGAACAGACGGAGGAAGAGTCCGGTACGGAGGATTTTTTTTCCAGAATAAAGGAGCGGCTCCGTTAACAGCCTGTTGCAGGCGCAGCAAACTCCTAAGAGCCGTAGCTTCGTGTCCGGTTAGGCGCTCTTCTTGCGGGCCCTTACCAGGGTTTTTATTTTTTTTAAGGTCTCGTCGGAAAGGAGGTGCTCCATCTTGCATGCGTCCTTTTCCGCGGTTTCCCCGCTTACCCCCACCACATCCTGCAGGAAATTGGTAA
This sequence comes from Treponema sp., assembly GCA_031274285.1. Classification (GTDB taxonomy): domain Bacteria; phylum Spirochaetota; class Spirochaetia; order Treponematales; family Breznakiellaceae; genus JAISFT01. The sequence goes on from JAISQJ010000151.1 coordinate 8,593, forward strand.
GCAGACTGTGCCGTTCCCGAATTTCCTGGGCCCGGACAACTCCCTTGGGGGTAAGGCTTACCGTGCGGTAGCGTTCATGGCCCAGGTAGCCCTGGTCCTCCAGAATTTTAAGGGCCGTAAGCACCGAAGGCTTGCTCACGTTAAGGCGGGCGGCAATATCCGTTACCCGGACTTCCCCCTCGTCGGCGAGAAAACTAACCATTTCAAGATAATCTTCCAAAGACTGAGTCATTATCCATAAGTTTGGGGGATAAACCGGGACTTGTCAATGTACGATGTTTATACGAGAACTTACGGGTGAAACAAAATACCGCCTTTGAAGCCTGGTACCATGCCGTTTACGGCGGCCGCTGGGCCCTGCTGCGGGAGAGCCTCCTGGCCCCCGCCGGGGGCATCCTCTATGACGAGGGCCTGGTCAAACCCTACCGGATGGATCCCGCCTCGATCCTGGCGGCCCGGTCCCTAAGGCTCCCCGCGGAGGGCGAAATTTTGGACGCGTGCGCCGCACCGGGGGGCAAGACCCTGGTCATCACGGGCCGCATGGGTATGGGGGTCCGGCTCCTGGCCAACGAAATTTCCGGCCCGCGGCGCAGGCGGCTCCTGGCGGTGCTGGATGAACACCTGGATGCGGAAAAGCGGGCAAGGGTACGGGTTTCGGGCTTTGACGCCGCGGCCGCGGGGGCCAGGAGGGGCGAATGGGGCCGCTTCGACGCCATCCTCCTGGATGCGCCCTGCTCCAGCGAGCGGCATGTACTGGCCGATCCCGGGGCCCTGGCCCAATGGCGGCCCGCCCGGCCCCGCTTCCTCGCCAAGCGGCAATGGTCCCTGCTCTCCGCCGCCTTCCTCCTCCTAAAGCCGGGAGGCTCCCTGGTCTACGCCACCTGTTCCATAAACCCGGACGAGAACGACGGGGCGGCCGGGCGGCTTCTGGAAAAATACGGGGAAGCGGCCCCAGGCCGGACGGAGACGGCGCTGCCGGATCCCCCGGACTTTACCGAGGGGGAGGCGGCTCAATTCGGCAGGATCATCCTCCCCGATGTTGCAGGGGGCCGGGGACCCATGTACGTGGCCCGGTTTAGAAAGAGCGGCTAGTACCCAGGCGCACAAGGGGAAGATCGTGTAGGAGCTGTGCATGTCCTTAGTTCAATCGAGCTTCCAGGGCTCCGGCCAGCCGTTCCAGGGCCGCTTCCAGGGTTGCCGGGGGACAGGCCAGGTTGACCCGCTCAAAGCCCCGGCCCGCATCGCCGAAGATATAGCCCTCGTCAAGGAAAAGCTGGGCCTCGTTAACCATGAAGTTCTCCAGTTCCCGGTGATCCATCCCCAGTTCCCGGCAGTCCCACCACTGGAGGTAGGTTCCCTCCAGGGGGAAGGGCCTTATCCGGGGAATCCGGCGGGCAAAAAATTCCTCAACCATTTTTCTGTTGGCGTCAATGACGGTGATAAGCTCCTCCAGCCAGGCTTCGCAGCGGGTGTAGGCAATCTCGCAGGCCCGGTAGGCCAGGATGTTCAGTTGGGGATGTCCCAGGTGGCGGATCACCTCATCGGTGTACTGTTTCCTCAGTTCCCGGTTGGGAATAATGATGTTGGAAACCTGCATCCCCGCGATGTTAAAGGTCTTGCTGGGGGCGGTACAGACGATCATGTTCTGGGCGTATTCCTCCCCCAGGGCGGCGAAGACCCGGTGGGAAAAGCCGGGCATGACAAGATCAAAATGAATCTCGTCGGAGATAATTTTGACCCCGTTCCTTAGACAAATATCGCCGACCCTTTTCAATTCTTCGGCTTCCCAGACCCGGCCCACGGGGTTGTGGGGGCTGCAGAAAAGGAGAACCCGGTTATTGGGATCCTTGGCCTTTGCTTCCAGATCGTCAAAATCAATCTCGTAGCGGCCGTTTTTCAGCAGCAGCGGATTGACCGCCAGGGCCCGCTGGTTCAGTTCCACCGCGCTGAAAAAGGGGGGATACACCGGCGGCATGATGATAACCCCCTGCCCCGGAGCGGCAAGGGCGTTGACCGCGTTGTAAAACGCGGAGACCACTCCGCCGGAGCTGACGATCCAGTCATCCTCGATTTCCCAGCCGTGGCGGCGCTTCATCCAGAGCCGGACCGCCTGGTAGTACCGTTCCGTGGGACCGGAATAGCCCAAAACCAGGCCGTCCAAAAAATCCCGCAGGCCCCCGGTAATTTCCGGCGCGGTCTTGAACTCCATGTCCGCCACCGAAAGGGGCACGATGCCCTTGGCCAGCTTGGGATTCTTCCGCTTCATGGCGTCCCATTTGCCGGACCCCGATCCGGAACGGTCCACCTGGGTTGTAAAATCGTACATCGTTATGCTCCTTAATCTCGATAATAATCGATCTCCCACAAAAAAAGGCCCTGTCCCGGCAGGGTGGGACCGGCAAGGCGGCGATCCCCCCTGTCCAGGGCCTCCGCCAGGGCCTCCGGGGCCAGGCCCCGCTCCTCATAGCAAAGCAGGGTTCCCAACACGGAGCGGACCATCTTCCACAGGAAGGCGTTGGCGGAAATTTCAAAGATCAGGGTATCCCGCTGTACAAAAAAAAAGCAACGGGAAATATAGCGGCAACGGGAAAGGCTTGAATCCCGGGGACTGGCAAAAAGAGAGCAGTCCCGTTCCCCCAAAAGCAGCCGTCCGTAGTCATTGAGACTCCGTATCCGGGGACGGCGGCGCAGGGCTAGGGCGTAGCGCAGCTCCTGGGGCAGGGCCTGCCTGCCGCAGATAAGGTGGTAGCGGTAGGTCCGGGACCGGGCGTCAAAGCGGGCGTGGAAGTCTCCCCCCGCCTCCCTGGCTTCCAGAATCCGGATATCCTTGGGCAAGAGGCTGTTCAGGGCGGGGGCAAAACGTTCCGGAGGAATACTCTCCAGGGGCGTATGGAAATTCGCCACCTGTCCCGCCGCATGGACCCCCGCATCGGTACGGCCCGATCCGGTAAGGGGCGTCCTGGTCCCCTGCATCTTTTCCAGGGCATCTTCAATGGTCCCCTGGACGCTGCGCCCCCTGCCCTGCCGCTGCCAGCCGCAAAAGTCCGTGCCGTCGTAGGCGATACGGAGCCGGATATTGCGCTTCCCCCGCGGGGAAGTTCCGTCCGCGGACCGATCTTCACCCACAGGAGGCCCCGGCCGGCTCAGGCATCGGCTTCATTCAGTTCCCGGTTGATGGCATCGTAGATCTGCCGGGCATGGTCTAAGAGGGGCCCCGGCTTGTCCTTGGAGGATTTTCCCATGCCAAAGATCTTGGCAATGGTTCTGCGGGCCTCCTCCAGGGAAGGCTGCCGCTGTTCCGGTTCGGTGGGGCCGAATTTGTAACGCAGGTAGGCGCAGAGGTAAAGCACCCCCTCGTACGCGTAGTTTTTATCCGTGTCCGGGCCGAAACTCTTCATCGCCGAGAGGGTCTCCCTGCCGGCCTGCTCCAGCCGGATTGCCTCGTTGTACAAAAACTGGGCCTTCCGCCTGAAAAGGGTGGCAAGCCAATCGTAATGCTGGCGGGGATTCTTTTTATCAAGGTCGTCAAAAAGCCAGGCCGCCCGCAAGGCGGCCAGCCCCTGCTTGATGGTGGGGCTGGAATTTTTATCAAAGTACTGGTAGCAGCGCATGACCAGGTACTGGGAAACCGCCCCCTCCGCCAGGCCCCGGGGGGAAGAAAAATCCACTCCCGCGGACAGGCGTTTCGCATCCTTAACCCGGTTCTCCCGGTCGTCTTTGGCCTTAAGGAGGCCCTCGCCTGCAAGCTCCGCAAAATCCTGGTCCATGACCGCGAACCAACATTCGGGACAGACCGTGGCCTGGTAAATCAGGGGAAAAATTTCACCGTATTTGGCGCTGGGCTCGTAGATCCGGTGGAGCTCTTCGGTCATGGGGCCGGCGATAAGCCTGCCCCCGCCGGAAAGGAGTTCTTCCTTCCGAAATTTAGCCCCGCAGACCGGGCATTCGTACTCTCTCCGGGATAAAAACGATACCTTTAGTTCCTTTTCGTCTCCGTCCATCTATGCCCCCCCTTCCAGCACCACCATGGCAATGGCGTTATCCCGCTCGTGGGTCAGGGAAATGTGGATTCGCAGGGCCCCGCTTCTTTCCAGGGCCTTCCGCGCGGTGTTAAAAACCCTCACCTCCGGCCGCCCGTTAAAGCTGTTTACCACCATCACGTCTTTTAATACGATCCCCGCCAGCCCCGTGCCCAGGGCCTTGCCAAAGGCTTCCTTGGCGGCAAACCGGGCCGCCAGGGAAAGATTGGCCCCCACACCCTTTTCCAGGGCCGCGGAAAGCTCCTGGGGGTGGAAGTACCGTTCCAGCAGCCCCGGAATGGAACGCCACCGCTCCATGCGGTTCACGTGGACCACATCCACCCCTATTCCGGTAATCACGGCGCCTCTTCAAGGGTTACCCCAATCTCTTCGGGCTCCATGCGGATCAGGCTGAGGGAGGGGGGCAGGGCGGCCTTTACCGGCAGGGTATAGCGGCCCGCCCCGGTAAGGCCCGAACAATCCACGGTAAGAAAATCCGGCGGCGGGGAAAAGGAGTCCAGGTCCCCCCGGTTCCCCTCCAGTCGGACGATTCCGGTCCTTATATCACCCTCCCCCAGCAGCCCCGGCCCCAGGGAGGTAAGCACGATGGGGATGTTCCCAAAATTCCGCACGTCAACCCGGGAATAGATAAAGCCCTTAAACTCGGTGGTCCCGTTCCCCCGGATGGTGAGCAGGGGGTCCCGGTTCAAAATGGCCACGGTAACCGAAAAATCGGCGTTCCTGCCGTTAAGGTCGATGACATCGGTGTAAAGTTCCGGCACCTCGGCCAAAAGGCCGCTGGGGCCTTCCAGCACCACCTGGGTAGGGGAAAGTGTATGGGACACCAAATCGAAACCCGGTTCGGGACTGCCCTCGATATTCGCGGTCAGGGGGACGTATTTGTTCACCTTGTAGTCAAGATCGATAACCATGGTCACGGGGTCCACGGTTATTTCCAGGGGCTCCACCCCCAGGGCGGTCCCCTTCTTGCGGATTCTCACCGGGGCATGGTAGGTCCCCGGCGATTCGTAGCTCCCAAGATCGATGTAGGCTTCAAAATCGTCATCCTGGATAGGTTGAATATTGTTCGCATCCCCCCGCAGGGTTACCCGCACCATCCGGGCATAGGGACTGGCGGGGCACAGGTGGGAGGAAAGATCCAGGATAAGGGGGATGGAGAAAAACCGGGTTTCCAGGGTGGAATTCCGGTGAACGATGAAGATCACCAGGGCCAGGGCGATGGAGAGCACCTTGGGGACCCAGTTTTCCGCCGCGCCCCGGAGAAAGCCCTTAAGGTTTAGCGAAAACATCACCCTTCTCCTTGGGGGACACATCCCCTACGCCAAGATCGGAATCCCCGCCGAGGCCCCCCGGCAGGACCTCCCGCCGGGCCCCCCGATCCAGAAGGTCCTTGAGCCGGCGGGTCAGTTCCAGGCTGGAAAGGTCATAGTATATCTTTGAATCAAAGGCCAGGGAGATGGCCCCGGTCTCCTCGGAGACGACCAGGACCACCGCATCCGACTGTTCGGACATGCCCAGGGCGGCCCGGTGCCGGGTCCCAAAGCTCTTGCGGATCCCCTGCTGTTCGGAAAGGGGAAGAAAGCAGCCCGCCGCGGCGATGCGGCCGTTTTGGATGATCATGGCCCCATCATGGAGGGGGCCGTCAAATTCAAAGACCGCCACGATAAGGGGGCTGGATATGTCCGCATTCATCCGGGTCCCCGTGTCAATAATGTTTCTGACGTTGATCTTCCGGGAAAAAACCACCAGGGCCCCCCGCCTTTCCTGGGAGAGGATCTCCGCCGCGGTGACCACCGCCTCCAACTGGCCAATCCGGGGCTTGGTGTCGGGCCGGAAGATGTCCCCCTGGCCCAGGCGCATGAAGATCTTCCGCAGCTCCGGCTGAAACACAATGGCAATAACGATAAGGAGTCCCGGGGCCAGAATCTGGAGGATCCACTGCAGGGTGTTAAGGCGGAAGAGATAGGCCACGCCGTAAACCAGGGCCAGGAGACCCGCCCCCTTAACCAACTGCATGGCCTGGGTTTTAACCAGAAAATCGTAGGCCTTGTAGAGGAGAAAGGCCAGAATTGCCACATCCAGTACCGGCCTTACGAGATCATAGATGTAGCTAAAACGCTGAAACCACTCCACCCTTTATTATTCGGCCCTTTTCACCAGCCTCATCATGGCGAATTATCCCTTGAAAATTCAAGCTTCCCGCAGGGCCAGGACGGAGCCGGCGATGCCCGCGCCGTCCAGCCGGTTCATCTCCAATAGTTCCCGCCGGGTCCCCAGCCCTTCAAAATCCCCCTCCGCGGCCAGGGTCAAAACCCTGCCGCCGCAGTTCCGCCTGCGGGCCAGGGCCAGGGCGTATTCCCCAAAGCCCCCCTCCCGGATACCCTCCTCCGCAAAGACCGTCAGGCCGTAGCGGTCCATAATGGCCGCCAGGTAGGCCTCGTCCACGGGCTTCAGGAAGCGGAGGTTATAGCAATCCGCCTGAATCCCCTCGGCGGCCAGCAGCTCCGCGGCCTGGAGCACTTCGGTGTAGAGCCCCCCGGTAAAGGCCAGGCACACCCGTGGAGCGGCATCCCCGCGGGCAGGCCCGGTGGAATCTCCGGTAAAATCCCCGCCGGAAGGCCCCCGGACCCAGACCCCCCGGCCTTCGACCAGGGGTTGGGAAAAGGCCGGTATTTCCGGGGGGCAGCGATCCTTGGGGTAACGGATGGCGATAGGCCCCCCTTCCCCCTGGCCAAGGGCCCAGTCCAGCATCAGGCCAAGCTCCGAAGCGGCCGCGGGGGCCAGGAGCCTCATCCCCGGCGCGGGGCGAAGGAGGGCCATATCAAAGAGCCCCTGGTGGGTTTCCCCGTCCTCCCCCACAAAGCCGGAACGGTCCAAAGCCAGGACCACCGGGAGCTTTTGCAGCGCCGCATCGTGGATCACCTGATCGATCCCCCGCTGGATAAAGGTGGAATAGATGGCCGCCACGCTCTTAAAGCCCCTGGCCGTCAGGGCGCTGGCGAAGATCACCGCGTGTTCCTCCGCGATTCCCACATCAAAAAAACGGCCGGGAAAGGCGCTCATAAAACCGGAAAGACCGGTCCCCTTTTCCATGGCCGCGGTAATGGCGGTAATGCGGCCGTCCCGCTCCGCAGCCGCGCAGAGGGAGCGGCCAAAGACCTCGGTAAAGCTGACCCCGGAATCCCCGGTCCGGCCCGGAGGGGCGGAGACCCCGTGGTACATCCCCGGATCATCCTCCGCATCCCCGTAACCCTTGCCCTTCCGGGTTATTACGTGGATCACCACCGGCCGGCCCAGCTTCTTTACATCGTGGAACACCCGCGTAAGGGCGGAAATACGGTGGCCGCCGATGGGCCCCACATATTCAAAACCCAGGTCCACAAAGAAGTTATCCGTGTAAAAGACCGCCTTAACCGCCCGCTTGAGCCGCTGGATTCCCACATGCAGGGACTCTCCCACCAGGGGTATCCCCTGCACCAGGGCGTCAAAGGTCCGCCTGAACAGTTGGTACTTGGCCTTCATGGACAGCCGGCTTAGGTACTTGGAAAGCCCCCCCACGTTGGGGCCGATAGACATCTTGTTGTCGTTCAGGATCACCACCAGGGGAAGGCCCAACTGGCCCGCGTGGGACAGGGCTTCGTAGGCAACGCCCCCCGTAAGGGCGCCGTCCCCGATCACCGCCACCGCCATGCCCTTCCCCCCGGCGATCCGCTCCCCCGCCAGGAAGCCCAGGGCCGCGGAAACCGAGGTAGACGCATGGCCCGTATTAAAAACATCGTGGGGACTTTCGCCGCGCTTGGGGAAACCCGCCAGCCCCCCCCGGCGCCGCAGCTTGGAAAACTCCCCCTGGCGGCCGGTCAGGAGCTTATGGGCGTAGCACTGGTGCCCCACATCCCAGACAATTTTGTCCCGGGGGGACTCAAAAACCGCATGCAGGGCGATAGCCAGCTCCACCACCCCCAGATTGGAGGCCAGGTGCCCCCCGTTTTTCTTGACCGTGGAGACAATACACTCCCGAATCTCAACGGCCAAGCGGGAAAGTTCCGGAAACGTTAAGGATTTTAGATCCTCCGGCCCCCTTATCCGGGGCAGAAGGGGATAGGATTCCGCCATCTACAAGGACCCCTGCAAAAAAAGAAGCCGCCTTTGAAGAACCCCGCCTTCGGCCCCGTTGGCGGGTCAAACCCCCAACCTAAGACCCGATCTTCAAAAACGGCTTTGCGGCGCCGCCACCTGGCGCCCAAAAACGCCCAAGGGCGTTATTTCTTCTTGTGTCTGTTCTTCCGAAGCTTTTTCTTGCGCTTGTGGGTCGCAATTTTGCGCAGCTTGCGTTTTCTTCCGCAGGGCACTTCAGCGTCTCCTTGTAAGAATCCATTCCCCGGACGTTACCGGGGCCGGCAGGAAAGTTAAGCCAGTATAGGCTTGGGTCGGGGAAAGGTCAAGGGGGGGGCTACCACGGCCAAGGTGCCCGCAGCCTGCCCCCTGCGGGGCCGCCTTTGCTTTAGGCCAGCCCTGAATCGTTTACTCCGCAGCCTAAAGCGTTTCCCTGGCCTAGGCCATGTTGCATAAGTTTAGGGACACCCTCCGCCCCAGCCAAAGAGCACCCCCGTAGGTGCGGCCGAAAATCGAATTTTTTTGCATTTTTTCCCGTTTTGTGCGTAAACACTGAATACAGCGCCGGATTCCTCAGGCTACAATAACTATCATCTGCCGGAAGCCGGCTTTTACAGGGAGGATCTACGTTGTATTTTGCCCCATACCTTAGTGGTCAAATAATACCCTTCGTACCCCCCCCCCACATATAATGTAGTTACTAGCCAAAATTACAAAAACACGCTATATGTAGCGTTCTTTTGCTCCACAAAAACCAAGAATCCCCAAAAACCCCGGACCGGAGCGGGAAATATTATCCCCCTGGTTTGCACCGCAAAATTGAACCTGTGTATGCAGGTTTAAAATATGCCGGCGGGCATAAAACGCAAAAGGAGTTTATGATGAAAAATAAACTTTTGGTCTCGGTAATGCTGGCCGGTCTGCTGGCATTAGGTTTTGCCGCCTGTAATAATGGTTCGCCAGGGGGTGATACCTATTATTTTGAACAATGGGATGTGTATTCGGGAAGTTTTTCGGCGTTTGAGGGCTTCTCGTATTCCTCCTTCGGAACTGGCCTGACCGGCGCTGTAAATGTTGCCACAAATGGAACTTTCGACGAAATTAAAGCTTACTGGGAGGCTTTCGAAGCCGACAGTACCATCACCAGAGACCCTCCTTTAAACGGCGTCATGAGCGGCATTGTAACGAAAGCGGGATTTAGAAACGCCCTCAAGGAACAAACAGACATTACAGACGCAATGTTGGATCAGATGTTTAACCTGATCGACACAAGGGGAAATTGCATTGTAAGCGTTGACGCTAGAAACGATGCAATCTCAAGATATATTCTTGTGTACGTTGAAAAACAGTAAAAGGGCGGCATCCGTTTAATGTGCAATAGCCTCGCCAAATTTGGTGTGCCAAAATTGGCGCGCCAATCTTGGCGAGGCTTTAAGGTTACCCATGGAAGACCGCCGGGTTTTCGGTATTAATAGACTTGTTCGATAACCTGTTTTACTGATTTCATCGAAATCCAGTACAATTTCTTTATCTATTCTTCATCATCGTCATCGAATTCATCAAACAAACTGCACTTCCGGTTCATTTCACTGATGCAGCGATTGGGGCAGACAACGCAGCTTCCTAATAATTCGTCCCACGCCTGTGCCGCCGTATTTAACAGCGTCAAATTTTCCCTGCTGGTATTATCAGGATAAAACTGTTCCACGTATTTTTCATAAAACGTGGTCGCTTCTACCAATCCTCCCAATTTTTCATATATGCTTTTTTTCATTTCCTTTGAGAAATACACACAAAAATTTGTAATTTGCTCTTGAGTGTTATTTTTTCTGTATTTTTTTAATTTATCGGAGTTCTTTAAATGTGAATATAATATAAAGGCGTATTCATAACAAAACCAATTTATTTTTATTTTTTCTTCCTCGTTATCATAGAAATATTTTGCCTTAATGGGATCAATTTCAAGTTTTTCCATAAAATACTCCGATGCTCTTACGATAAATCTATTTTTGCCGTTACGTCAATTGGGGGCTCTGCGGCCCTTACTTCAGAATAACTTCGGTTCTGCCCGCTCCCCCCAGTTCCGGGGGGGAAAAGTAATAGTCCGCCACGGCCTCCTCTCCCCGCAGGTACTCGTGGACGCCCTTCATCAAAACCCCCTCCCCCTTGCCGTGGACCACGGCGAATTCGTGGAGCCCCGCCAGGACCGCCCCGTCAATCTGTTTCCGCAGGGCTTCCAGGGCCTCCTCCAGACGCATGCCCCGCAGGGAAAGCTCCAGCCGGGGGGGCCGCCTTTCCGCCAGTTCCACCGATGCGGCGTAGGGCTGGGGAGACGTTCCGGGAGGAGCGGGGATAAGATCGCCGCCGTCTATGCTGAGTTTGAGGGAACCGATCTGCACTATCCAACTACCGTTCTTTTTACGGTCCGGCCGCAGAACCCGGCCCCGGCGCCGCCGCTCCCCCGCCAGAACCTCCATCCCCGGCTCCAGGGCGCCGGGGTCCCGGACCGGGCCGGAACCTCCGGAGCCGGCGGCTTCGGGGGGCTCAAGGACGGCCCGCTCATCGGCGATGATGCCGGCCTTTTCCCTTTCCAGGGCCTCCCCGGCCTCCAGGGCTGCCTCCTCAAGGCCGGCCAGAAATTCCTTGACCGCGACGGTCTTCTCCCTGGTGATCTCCCCCTCCCGCAGTTCCCGCACCAGGTTTTCCAGGGTCTTCCTGCTTTCCGCAAGAAAGGCCTCAAGCCGGCCCAGGCCGGCGTTCTTCAGTTCCAGTTCCCGCTGCCGGATCCTCAACTCCCTCAGATCGGCCTTCCGCCGCTCTTCCCGGAGGCCCTCTTCCTGGGAACGGATATGCTCCCGGCCTGAGTCCAGTTCCCGGTGCTTGTCCCGCAGCCCCCGGATCAGGGCGGACACATCGGCCCGCTCCTCCGCCAGGTAAGACCGGGCCCTTTCCACCATGGCCGGGGGAAGGCCGTTCCGGCCGGCAATATCCAGGGCCCGGCTTTCCCCGGGAAGGCCCATGAGGATACGGTAGGTGGGGGACAGGGTGCGGCCGTCGAATTCCACACTGGCGTTCTCCACGCCTTCCCTGGTGTAGCCATAATTTTTGAGAATCCCGTGGTGGGTGGTAACGATAAGGCAGACTCTCCGTTCGATGAGGTGATCCAGAATCGCCATAGCTATGGCGCTCCCCTCCTCCGGGTCCGTGCCGGAACCAAGCTCGTCCAGCAGCACCAGGGAATGTTCGCCGGCCCTGGCGGCAATGCCGGCGATGTTCACCATGTGGCCGGAAAAGGTGGACAGGGACTGGCTAAGGGACTGCTCGTCCCCGATGTCCGCGTAGATCCCGTCAAAGACCGGCAGGGAAGTCCCCTCCGCCGCGGGCAGGGCAAGGCCGCCCTGGTTCATCAGGGCAAAGAGACCCAGGGTCTTGAGGGCCACGGTCTTACCCCCGGTGTTGGGGCCGGTGATGATCACCGACCGTTTGCCCGGCGGCATTACCAGATCGATAGGAACCGCGGCCGGGCCCAGCAGGGGATGCCGGGCCTGTACCAGGGCGATAAGGGAATCCCCGGCGCCGGAGGCAAAGACCCCCTGGGTTTCCAGGGCGTAGCGGGCCTTGGCCCGGAGTACCTCCAGTCTGACGATGCCCCGGTGGAACAGGGCCAGGTCCCCCCGCCTGGCGGCGACGGCCCTGGTCAATTCCCGCAGGACCCGCCGAATCTCCGCATCCAGGGCCCGCTGTTCGATAAGGATACCGTTGTTCCGCTCGACCACTTCCTCCGGTTCCACAAAAACGGTCTGCCCGCTGGCGGATACCTCGTGGACAATGCCCCGGACCCGGCCCCGGAAATTTGCCCTTAGCGCCAGCACCAGCCTGCCGTCCCGCTGGGAAGGCAGGGGGGATTGGAGCATCCGCCTGGTTTCCTCGTTCCCTGTGTAGCGGGCCACCGCGGCTTCCAGCTCCCCGCGCAGGGCCTGTATCCGCTTTTTTATGGCCCGGAACTCCGGCAGGTCCCGGAGCTTCCCGTCCCGGCCTATGACCCTAAAAACATCCTGGGCCAGGGCGGAACAATCGGGAAGGGCAGGGATCAGCTCCCCCAGGAGGCCGCCGGGTCCGGCTTTTTCCCCAGGGAAAGCGGCTTTCCCTCCGGGAGATCCGGCCTTTCCTCCGGGGGGGGGAAGAGCCTTGAGGAGCCAGGATTTAAGCTCCGCCCCCCGCTCCGCGAAAATGCCCAGGGCATAGGCCTCGTCGATTTCCAGGCCCGCCCCCTCCACGTCCAGCTTGGGGAGGATGGCTCCGATGGGGGGGAGCGATTCCCGCTTCTCCTCCTCCCCTCCCTTCATCAGATGGAGAATCGCCAGGACCGAGGCTTTCAGATTTTCCACCTCCGGGGCGCCGGTAAGGGGAAGTTCCTCCCGGATCAGCGCGGCGGCCTCCTCGCTCAGGGCGCGGCGGGCAAGGGCTTCCTGGATTTCGGCGTATTCCAGGAGCCGCAGGGTCCGGCTGTTCATCCCCGGCCCTCCTCCAATTCCTCCCGCATCCTAAGAAAACTTTCGTAACGGTCTTCGTGGATGATCCCCGCCGCGGCCGCTTCCAGAATCTTACAGCCCGGCTCAGTACGGTGGGTGCAGGACAGACCGTAGCTGCATTTCCCCGCCAGGGGGGCAAATTCCCTCATCCGGAGCACCAGTTCCTCCGCCCCCAGGCCCTGGGGCACAAAGCGCCGTATGCCGGGGGTGTCAATGAGCAGAGTCTCCGCGGTTCCCGGAATCTCGATGATCTCCGCCAGGGTGGTGGTGTGGTTTCCCCGGTCGTATTTTTCGTTCAGGGCTCCCACCCGGGCCTGGGCTTCGGGCCGCAGAGCATTCACCAGGCTGGACTTCCCCACCCCGGACTGGCCCACCAGCACCGCGCAGCGGCCCCGGATAAGGTCCCGCAGGGCGGACAGGCCCTCCCCGGTTTTGGCGGAAACCCGCAGCACCGGGTACCCGATGCGCTTAAAGTCTTCCAGCCGTTCCTCCATGTCAAGCCAATCCCCCTCCGGGTCCGCAGAAGAGTCCAGGAGGTCCTGCTTATTACAGATGATCGCCGCGGCGATCCCCGAGGCATCGGCCTGGACCAGGACCCGGTCCAGAAAACGGGGCCTAAAAGGGGGGGAGGCGGGAGTGGTAAGGACCAGGATCAGGTCCACGTTGGCGGCCAGAATCTGGGCCTCGGCGGCTCGGCCGGCCCCCAGGGCCTTCTGGTTTTTCCGGGTAAAGAGGTTACGCCGTTCCAGGACTCCGGTAATCAGGCCCGCGCCGGGGGCGCCGGAGTCTCCCCCGGGAGATCGTAAGATTCCGCCCGGAGGATCCCGCTCCAATTCCACCGTCACCCGGTCTCCCGGAGCCAGGGGGTTGCTGTAGGCCTCCATCCCTTTAAGGACCTTCCCCTTGATCCTGCAGGCAAGGCAGCGCCTCCCCTCCCCCTCGTCGTCAAGGCGGACGGTAAAGATGTTGCGGGAACCCCGGATCACCAGCCCCTTCCGGCTCACAGGCGTCTTCATAAAATTCCTAGCTCAAATCCAAGTTCGGCCGCCAGACCCGGCCAGGGGGCCCCTTGCCCGGAGGGTCCTTCAAGTTCCCGGACATAGAAACGGCGGAAGCGCGGAAGCGCGGATCGCAGGCCCCCTTCGTCCAAAAGGTTTTCCACACGCCGGGTAATCCCCTCTACCGAATCGTAGACGGTGATATCCGGCGCCGCTTCTTTTTTGAATTCTTCGCGGAGAAAAAGAAAATGGGTGCAGCCCAGCACCACCCCGTCTACCCCGGCGGTCCGGAATCGTGCCAGGTAGGGAATCACAGCCTGCCGCCGCTCCTCCTCCCCCGCCAGGGCATAGCGGTACTCCACAAAATCCACCAGGGCCGGGGCCGCAAGGGGAACAACCGTACAGCCTCCGTGGCGGGAGGCCAATTCGGCGATATAGGGATCGTCGATGGTCCGTTCGGTCCCCAGCACCCCGATCCGGCCCGTCTTGGTCCCCAGGGCCGCGGGTTTAACCGCGGGAACGGTACCCACAAAGATCAGGGAGGGAAAGCATTCCCGCAAAAATGAAAGGGCCGAAACGCTGGCCGTATTGCAGGCCAGCACCACGAGCTTTGGATTTTCCCTGGCGATCAGATCCGCCGTCAGGGTCCTGAGAATCTCCAGCAATTCCTCCCTGCTCCGTTTCCCGTAGGGAAAGTTCCGGCGATCCGCCAGGTATACCAGGGATTCTTGAGGGTTGCGGGAAACAAACCGGCGGCAATAGGGAATCCCCCCAATACCGGAATCCAGAAAAACTATGGGACGATCATCCATGCGGATCAAAGAGGCCGTCAAAGGCGGCCCTGGCGGCCTGGGCCTTTTCTTTTTTCTGCCCCGGTCCGGGAGAACGGAATTTTGGGTCCAGGGAAAACCAATCGCAGAAATTCGCGCGTTCCCGGTCGGCGGGCGGATCGGAGGCCGCCTGGGGTTCCCGGCAGTGTCCGGAAGAACCGGGGCTGTAGAAACGGCAATTTTTACAGCAGCGAACATCCCTGCCGCAGCTTTCGCATCTTAGGGACCGGCCTATGGGTTCGGCTGCGCTCGTGGGGACTCCGCAGTACCAGCACATGTACCGATTCTAACCCGGAATCCCCGCCAATGCTAGTACGGCGGGATCAGGGCAACAGTATGAGCGCTCTTACGGTATTTCCCTCCCTATTTTGGCAGCAATTAACTGGATTCAAGGAATAAAGACGCCCAGGCCATACAGGGAGGGGCGGCAGGGAGGCCCCCAAGACGGCCACTTGACCGAAGCGGCGTAGCCGCTTGGGGCCGACTTGGGGATGTCCCTGCCGCCCTCCGGTGAATGTTCTCGGGCTTCTTTTCTCTTTGGAATGCTTAAAAGTTAAATTGCTACGGCGGGATTTACCAATGAGCCTTTTTGGCATATAACGGAATCATGTTCACCATGATCCCCTGCGCCGCGGGCTGCGGCCGGCTTGCGGTCAGCGGTTCCAATACCTGCGCCATGCATGCGGCGGATTCAGGCCGGGAGGCGGAGCGGATAGGGAACCATATCACCGCCCTGGAGGTGATCAAGGACCTCTCCGCCTGCGGGCTCAGCTTTGAAGGCATGGATTTTTCCCGGCGCAAATTCTACGGCTGCAATTTTTCCGGGGCATCCTTTTCCCGCTGCCTTTTTACCGGGGTCCAGATGCGGATTCTGTTTTTTGATTTCTGTAAGTTTAAGGACTGCGACTTTTCCAATTCAGACCTGGAATTTCTGTCCTTCGCGGGGTCCGGCATCAGCGGCTGCACCTTTAAGGGCTCCAACCTCATCCACATCAACTACGGAGGAACGGCGATCACGGAAACCACCTTTAACGATTCGGACCTTTACAACAGCCGTTTTATCAATGCGGATATTACCCGGACCGGTTTCGAGGACTGCAATCTCAAGCGCGTCTACTTTGTCAATGCCCGGCGGGAGGAAGTATCCTTTAAGGCTTCCAATGCGGCGGAAGCGATCTTTGAGACCGGGGAATAGGGTGAAACTTTTTTTTCATTACTGCAGCTATGGGTTTAGCAACTGCTATGTATTGGGCTCCGATCCGCCGGGGGAACGGGGCGCCCTTATCATTGACCCCGCGGTCATGGATGAGCAGATCGTGAACTTCCTGGAAGGAAACGATTACCCCCTGCTGGGAGTCCTGGTAACCCACGACCATATCAAGCATGTGCGGGGTCTGCGGACCCTCAAGCGAATCTACAATGCGGAAATATTCGCCGTTAATCCCCATATCAGGGAACACCGGACCATCATGGTGCGGGATGGGGACAATATCGGCATCGGCCCCTTTAAGGTTGAGGTGATCACCACGCCGGGCCATTCGTCGGACTCCGCGGTGTTCCGTGTCGAGCGGATGCTCTTTACCGGGGACTCCCTCAGCGCCGGCATGGTGGGGCGGACCGCCAGCACGTACGGCTCGGCGGTACAGATGACCGCATTGCGGACCAAGATTCTCTCCCTTCCCGGAGACTTTACGATACTCCCCGCCCACGGCCCGCCGTCCACCCTGGAAGCGGAACGCCGTTTCAATGCGGGGATCGGCGCCTTTGACGAGCACCGCAACCGCAGGCCCAAGTTCAAGATGGATCTTTCGTAACCCTGATCCGGAAAACCCTGCCCGCGCCCAGGCCCCAGCGCTCGGCTGCATAGCGGTCAAAGGCTTCGGCTTCGATCCGGAAGGCCTCCGCCAGGCTGGGCCAGGACCCGGCCTCCTCATCCTTTTCCGGCAGTACGGTCCTGCGCCAGGGGGAGGCGTCGATTCGGGAGGCCAGGGTTTCCCCAAAGTAGCGGGCCGCCCTGGACACGGGCTGCTGCAGCACATGGGCCATAAATTCATTGATCATCAGGTAGTCGTCCCCAATGTCGTAACGCTGGTAGTCAAAGTAGGAAACAATGAAGCGCCGGGCGCCGGGGCTCAGGCCCTCCCAGCGGCGGCGGCTGAAATCCCGAAAATCCCCGTCAATAAAAAAGATGCCGTGGAAACCCTCGTGGGCCATGAAGAGGCTCCTCAGGTAGCCCTCCGACTGCCGCGAAATCGAAATGATCCCCCCATGCCCCGGAACGATGCGGTCTCCGTCCCGGAGGATGATGCGCTCCTCAAGCAAGATGGATCGCAGCTCCCGTTCCTCGGGAAGCAGCGGAAAGTTCCCCTGCCGGGCGGCCTCGAAAAAGCGGGCCAGATCATGGTCCCGGTAATCGTGGGCGTTCCAGCCGTGCTGGCCGGCAATCTCCTCATCCCGGACAAGCCGGCCCCGGTAGCCCGCCTTTTCCACGAAGAAGGCAAGCCGCTTAAAAAGCCGGTCCTGGACCTCGTAGGATTCGGTGTCGAAGATGAGGAGGGAGGGGAAGGTTTCCCAGCGGAAAACCTCATAATCGCTCCGGCGCCAGGAAGACTGGGGGTAATCCAGGATCAGCGCGGGGTCCAGGGGAATGGGATCGGGAAAAGGCCGGTTCCCCGCGGTAACCAGGTGGAGACTTTCCATAGCTTCTCCTTCCGCCCTAAGCTGCCGGGGGGATGAGGGAAAGACCCCGGCGGGGACACGAAATTCCCCGTCCGCCGGGGGGCCTTCGATACGGAGCGCTCCGGCGCTGACGCACACCGTTCCCCCGGAACGGATCAGCAGATCCGCCCCGCCGGGGAAGGCGAAATCCCCGGGCAGATCCAGACCAATGTCCCCCTGGGGACCGGCAAACACAAAGGGGCTCAGGCTCAGGACCTCTCCGTCCCTTGCCAGGCCGTACCACCGGGGCACAATGGCCAGGGACCTTATTTCCAGAACCAGGGAGCTTTTCTTTAGGGCCTGGGCCAGTTCCCGATCCTCGGTCCTCGGAGAGGCGGCGATACGGATACCCGCCAGGCTGTCCCCCGTCAGGGGAACCACGTAGCGGATGGTGTCTCCCCGCCTTTCCGCGGGCAAAAAATCCGCATCCCAGGGCAGGACAAAGGCGGGACCCCCGTCCGCCGCGCCGTTTTCCGACAGGGAGCAGTACAGGGCCAGATCCAGGTTTTCCCGGAACCGGGAAAGGTCCTCCGCCGGGGAGGCGGAACGGAAACCGTATTCCAGGGCCAGGGACATGAGGGGGGGAATCTGCAGAGCCGGCTCCACCCGGAGTTCGACGGCGCCCCGGACCCCGCTTCCGGCGAACTTGAGGAGCCCCTGGGCCGCATCCCTGCGGGAACCGTACAGGGCGCTGCCCCCAAGCCGTGCTTGAAATTCCGCCGGAATTCCGGGAGACCGGACGCAGGCCGAAAGCAGGAGCGCCGGCAGGGTCAGGAGGAAGCTCCTCCGGCCCGGGAAAGCCATCTTACAGATCCACAATGCCCCTGGCGATCACCTGGGCCAGGGAATAGCGGCGCTCCATGGTCATCTCCGGACCCTGGCGCACAAAGTTTTCCAGCTCCGCGGGGAAGGAATCGGGGAGGCAGGGCAGTTCCAGCACCTGCCTATAGTAGGCCCGGTGGGAAGGCTCGAAGCGGCGGTTGATACAAAAGAGGGTAAGGCACGCGTCCTTGATAAAACCCGCCGAGGCCAGCAGGTAATGGAATTCATCGTTTTGAAGGTAGGCGGCCCCCAGATCGTTGAGGAAATGCTCCATTTTGGACTGGTTGGCCCCGCGCATCCCCTCCCAAAAGGAATCCCCCAGCCGTTCCAGCCTTTTCCGAATACCCCGGATCCAATCGGTCCGGGAAAAGAGGATATCCCCGTTGGCAAGGCGGTAAAAACCGTAGGTCCCGGAGTCTTTGATAAGCCACAGGGATTCAAGGCGGGTATCGGCGATGTCCACCAGTTCTTCCACCTTGGCGGTGGATTTGTATTCCAGCCTCACCGGAATATCCCCGATAAGAAAACGGTCCTTCACGGTCTGGGGGGATGTTTCAAAGGCCAGCACATCCTGACCGTAGAGACGGCGGCGTTCCTCCGCGGCCGGGACCGGCTCGGCGCAAAACACATCCAGGATAAGGGCAAAGTAGGGGTCCAGGGTATCGGACAGGGCCGCCTCGTTCACGGTGACACATTCAATGCCGGGCCACGCGGATAAATTTTGGGCAAAACGCTCGGCCAGCACCTTAGTTTTGTACTTCATGATGACTGTTCCTTAGAAGCCGCATCCTTAGCATATACACGAAAACGCGGTACACTCATCATAGTGTATGAGGGGGAACATGGGAAGCAGAGAGTCTGCTATCTATCTTGCGGTGCTGGTCCCCCACCGGGACAGCCGGAGGCTCCTGCGGCAGTGGAGCGGGGAACTTTTTGCCGCAGGCTATTGGGGCGCCTGGTCTTTCCCCCACGCCGCTCCCCTGGCCCTGCTCTCCGCCCCCCTGAACGGCGATGAACTAAAGGGCCTGGCAAGGGCCCTGCGGGACCGCAGCCTGGCGGGGGGCCGGGACGGCATGTTCCACCCCGGAGCGGCGGCAATCCTTCCCCTGACCGCGGGGGGCGGCACGGGGGCCGAAAGCGGTGCAGGCGACACAGGCGGCGAAAGCGGCATAGGCCGTGCGGCGCTCCACGGCCTCAGACTCTGCGGCCCGGCGCTGGACATCGGCATAAGCGGCGGGGACTTCGGCCGCGGCGCGGAAAAGATCGTTACCCTGTTCCCCCGGCCCCTGCTGGGCTGCATGCTCCTGCCGGAAAACCAGGACCCGCCCGCCGCCCCGCCGGGCCTGAGATTCCGGGCTGCGGCTGCGGCAAACCTCCGGTACAGCCCCCTGACCGCGGGGGAGCCGGGCTACTCATTTTCCTGGAAAATCGGGAAACTCCACTGGCTGCCGCCGCCCCGCTCCCTTCCCCGGGGGCAGCACTAATGGCGGCGGGGGAATGGCTTAGCATCGACGGGGACAGCCTCCGCATCGAGATAAAGGCCCAGGCCGGGGCCTCAAAGACGGAAATCGCCGGGGTCAGGGACGGACGCCTCAGGGTCCGGATCGCCAAGGCCCCCCAGGAC
The DNA here is from genome assembly GCA_031274285.1 of Treponema sp. Lineage (GTDB taxonomy): Bacteria > Spirochaetota > Spirochaetia > Treponematales > Breznakiellaceae > JAISFT01. Next base: position 28,270 of record JAISQJ010000151.1, read on the forward strand.
GGCCTGGCCAATGCGGAACTCTGCCGCTTCCTGGCCGCGATCCTGGGCTGCCCCAGGGGAAAGGTAAGGCTCCTGCGGGGGGAAAAGTCCCGGCTCAAAACCCTTGCGGTCCCCCGCTCCTGTGCCGAAAAAGCCCGGGCCCTGGCGCCCCCCGGCTAATTCCCTGCGGCCTGCTTAAAGGCGGTCCACACCCGCTCGTGTTCCTCCTGGGCATCCTGGTTTACGGCCCGCAGGGTTTCCATATCGGTGTTAAAACCCTCCGGCAAGGTCAGGAAGGGCCGGTACTCCGGGGAGATAAAAGGATCGGAGGCGGCAAAGGTGCAGTAGTAGCCCAGATGCTCAAAGCATCGGGCCCCCCGCCGGGCTTCCAGGATGTAGTTAAGGAAGGCGTGGGCGGCCGCGGCATTGGGGGCCCTGACGGGGATAAAGGCCCCCATAAGGCCGTAACCGATTCCCTCCTCGGGGAACACCCTGGCCAGTTCCGCATTGGCCATCAGGGCCCGGGTGGCCTGGTCCGTATACATCACCGCCGCGGCAATTTCCCCGGAGAGCAGGTCCTCGTCCAGGAAGTCATCCTTGATAAGGCGGACATTCGGCGCCAGGTCGATCATCAGCCTTCCCGCCTGGGCGATGACGGCGGGGTCCGGCTCATTGTAGCTTTTCCCCATGACCTTGAGGGCCAGGCCGTTCATCACCCTAAGGTTGGCGGTCAGCCCCAGCCTGCCCCGGAAGATCGGGTCCCAGAGGTCCCTATAGCCGTTTACCGGCCTGGCGATTACCTTGGGATCGTATACGATGGTCTGCACCCCCGCGCCGTAGGGCACGGTGTACTCGTCCCTGGGATCGTAGAAGGGTCCCCGGTAGATAGGATTGATGTTGCCGTAATTGGGAATCTTGCCCTTGTCCAGCTTTTGCAGGAGTCCCTCCTCGATGGCGGTTTCGATGATATAGTCATCGGCGATCACCAGATCGTAACCGCCCCCCCTTTCGGTCCGCAGCTTGGTCAGCATCGTTTCGTTGGAATCGAAGTTTACATAATTGATTTGCAACCCCGATTCCCTGGCGAAGCCGTCCAGGATCTCCTGGGGAAACATTTCCTCCCAGGTATAGATCGTAAGCCGCTCCGTATCCCGCACCGCTCTGGCAAAAAGCGATCCGGGAATCAGAACGGCTCCCAACAGTAAAACCACCGGAAACAGAAATCTCTTTTTCATCATGTTTCTCCTTTGCTTATTTTTGACCGGCCGCCATAGCCGGAAATTACCGCGGAACAGAGGGAGAGAAGGGCCGTCAGGACAAAGAGGACGGTACACAGGGCGTTGATCTTCGGACTCACCCCCACTTTAAGCTGGGTGTAGATTCTGATGGGCAGGGTACTGGTATGCGCCCCGGTAACAAAGATACTAATGATCACGTCGTCAAAGCTCATGGCAAAGGAAATGAGTATGCCGGAAACAATGGCGGGCATAACCAGGGGCAGGGTAATATCGTAAAAGGCCCGCCATTCCCCTGCTCCCAGGTCCCTGGCCGCCTCTAAAAGGCTTTTATCGATCCCCTCCAGCCGGGCCTTAACCAAAAGAAAGACGTAGGGAATACACATGGTGGTATGGGCGATAACCAGAGTGAGCATCCCGAAGGGAAGGGAGATAAGGGCAAAAAAGGCCAGGGACACCATGCCCATGATGATCTCCGGGGTGATGATGGGGAGGACCGCCAGGAATTCAATGCCCCCGGCGCCGGGGAGTCTGGCCCTGGTCATGCCGGAGGCCGCCAGGACCCCGATCACCGCGGCAAAAAGGCTGGCACAGACCCCCAGGACCAGGCTGTTAAGAAGGGCGCCGAAAAGGGCCTGGTCCCTCAGGAGTTCCCCGTACCAGCGCAGGGAAAAGCCCCCCCAGTTGGTACTAAGCCTGTTCGCATTAAACGAAAACACGATGACTAAGAGGATGGGCACGTACATTACCACCAGGAGTACCGCGAGGTAGAGCTTTGACAGTGATATCCGTTTCAAACCAGACCCTCCAGTTCCCCGCTGCCGCCGCACAGCCGGCCCAGGACACGGTAAAGATAGATGAAGGCGCTGGTCATGATCATCAGCACCACGCTGAGGGCCGCGGCAAAGGGCCAGTCATGGCCCTGCATAAGCTGTTCCTGAATAAGGCTGCCCACCAGTACCACCTTGTTGCCCCCCAGAATATCGGCGATAAAAAAGAGCCCCATGGAGGGGATAAAGCTTAGAACCACGCCGGAAAAAAGCCCCGGCATGGTCAGGGGCAGGGTAACCGTAAGAAAGGCCCGGAACCGGGAGGCCCCCATGACACGGGCCGCCTCCACCAGGTTCCAGTCCATCTTTTCCGCGCTGACAAAAACCGAGTAGATCATAAAGGGCAGGAGCACATAGATCATGCCCGTAACCACCGCCTGATAGCTGTAGAGGAGTCTGAGGGGAGAGGAGCTGAGGCCCAGGGCCATAAGGATACGGTCCAGGGGTCCGTTGGACCGGAACACGATGATCCAGCCGTAGAGCCGCATAAGGGAACTGGTCCAAAAGGGGATGATCAGGATCAGCATTACCCGGCCCCGCCACCGGATCGGAAGCTTGGCCATGAAGTAGCCGAAGGGATAGCCCAAAAGGGTAACCAGGACGGTACAGACAAGGGCAAGCCTTAGGGAATGGGAAAAGGTGGTCCGGTACTCGCTGATGGCGATGCGCCGGTAGTTCCGCAGGGTAAATTCCAGGGCCACTCCAAGGTTCCCCTCCCGGCGCAGAAAACTTAAGACCACCATGTAGAGCAGGGGACCCAGGACAAAAACCAGGGTAAAGGCGTAGAGGGGCAGGGCCATCATAAAGGCGGAACGCCGCTGCCTGGCCCCAAGGGAGGGGAGGGTTTTCATGGAGAGGTCTCCGGGGGATCGGCGCTGACCGGGACCGCGTGTTCCGCGTCCCAGCTTACCCGTACCGTTTGTCCGCGCTCCACCGGCCAGTCGATTCCCTGGCGGCTGGCCACAATCTCCTCCCCCGTGTCCCTAAGGGCCGCGCTTACCCTGACCTGCCCCCCGGCGAACTGTTTCCCCGTGACCACGGCCAGGAGGCCCTCACCGGAATCTTCGGCTACCCTTAGATTCACCCATTCCGAGCGGACCGCCAGGAGGCGGGATTCCGCCGTCCTGATAATGTTGGCGTTACCCACAAAACGGGCCGTAAAACTGGTCCGGGGATGGTCGTAGATTTCCTGCGGCGCGCCTATCTGCTCAAAATTCCCGTCCCGCATCACGGCAATACGGTCCGACATGGTAAGGGCTTCTTCCTGATCATGGGTGATATAGACAAAACTAATGCCCAGCCGCTGCTGCAGGCCCTTGAGTTCAAGCTGCATCTGGCGGCGGAGCTGCAGGTCCAGGGCCCCCAGGGGCTCGTCCAGGAGCAGGACCTTGGGGGAATTGACCAGGGCCCGGGCCATGGCGACCCGCTGCTTCTGGCCCCCGGAAAGCTCCGAGGGCATACGCCGCCCGTAACCCGGAAGCCTTACCGTTTCCAGGGCCTGCCCCACCGCCTCCTGGATCTCCTTCCGGGGCCTGTTCTTTATCTTCAGGCTGTAACCGATGTTGGCGGCCACGTTCAGGTGGGGAAAGAGGGCGTAGTTCTGAAAAACCATGTTCACATTCCTGTGGCGGGGTTCCTCGTCCGTCACATCCCGGCCCTCAATAAAGACTCTGCCGGAATCCGCCCTCTCCAGACCCGCAATGATCCTCAGGGTGGTGGTTTTACCGCAGCCCGAGGGCCCCAAAAGGGTAACAAATTCCCCGGCCCCCACCGAAAGGCTGATCCCCCTAAGAACAGGCAGCGAACCGAATTTCTTGGCGATCCCCTCCAGGCGCAGCAGCTCAGCCACGGAAATAGTATCCTATAGCCCCGTACGCGAGAAAAGCCAGGATGGTGATGACGATCACGTAGGGCAATTTTGTCCGGTAATAGGTGATGGGATTTATCCCCAGCATGGGACCCTCAAAAAATATATCCCCCAGGGCGATCTCGTTGCCGGCAAAACCGGCGGCGCAGACCGCGCCCACAAAAATTCCCAGATCCATGTTGACCGTCCGGCCCAGTTCCAGGGCCAGGGGCATCCCCAGGGCGTACATGGCCCAGGGGTTGTCAAAGAGGGCCCCCACCAGGGTACAGACGCCGAAAATCAGGGCCGGCAGCAGCCACGCCTGGCCGCCGATAAGGGCCCGCACCGCCTCGTTAAGCCAGGAGGAAAAACCGATCTCCCCGATGGCGGAGGCAAAGCAGCTTGAGGCCACAAACATGACGATGGGGGCAAGCATGCTCTCGATTCCAAAAATGATATTGTTAAAAAACTGTTCCGGGCTCATGTAGCGCTGGGAACAGTAAAGGAGGAAGGTGAAGATCAGGGTGATGATCATGCCGTAAAGCACATTCACCGAGAGGGCGCCGCTTTCCAGGGTACCGGTGATGATCGACGCGGCAATGAGTACCAGGATGGGAACTATCAGATTCCTCAGCTTCCCCCGGTTGGAACTGTCCCGGCCCTGGCCTACTTCGGTCCCCTCGGGCCACAGATCGCCCCCTTCCCTTACCCGGATGATTCCCCTCCTCAGGGCCCCCGCCGCGGGCAATTTATCAAAGATGAGGAGGAGGATAAAGGCCAGGGCGAGGATGGCGGAGAAGTTGTAGCGGGCCGCCCGGATAAAGAGTTCCTTCCCCCCCCCGGAACTGGTAATTACCCCCGTAAGGTAAAGCCCCGTCAGGGAAAGGGGGCTTAAAATACAGAGGGCCATGGGGGACATGCCCAGCACAAAGGACGATTTTTCCCGGGGAATCTTCTTTTGGTCCGAGGAGGGGGTAAAACAGGCGCCGTTGATCAGGATGCTTAAATATTCATCGATGGCAATTAAAACCATGGAGCAAAAGGCGGAAAGGAGAATCCCCCGGCCGGTTTTTATCCGTTTTTCGGCCAGGTATTTTAACGCGTTGATGCTGCCGGAGGCGGAAAACAGCCGGGTTAGGGAACCCATGAGCACCACCATCAGGATGAGTCCCGAATTCTCCCCCAGCGCGCTTATCACCCTATCCGTATACGCGCTGATAAAATTGAACCGGGATTGTATGATGGAAATGTAAAACCCCGACAGGACAATGGATTCCAGGGCCCGGCGGGTAATCACGATATAGGCTACCAGGAATATGATGGGGGAACAGAGCCACAGGGGATGGGACGATACGGCGCTTAGTTCCGGGGCAAAGAGGATAAGGTTAAAAAAGATGAGGAACACCAGGTAATAATGGACGAACAGGGACAGGCTGCTCTGGGGCTTTCCCCCCGCGGAGGAGCCCAGACCGCGGCGGGCATTGAGGACCCGGACCAGGTTTTGGTACCTGTCCGTGGCTTGATCGTAGATACCCCTTAAAAAAAGGCCGTAGATCTTGGGCTGGGATTTGGTAAGGACATGCAGGACCCTGGTACTAAGTTCGTAGACCTGGACCATCCCGTTGGCCTGAATATCCGCCGACCGTTTTTCCCCCGTCAGGGCGGCGTACTCGCCAAAGTAGCTGCCGCTCTGGAGTTCATTGAGGATTTGATTCTTGCCGCCCCGGACAAAGACTACCCCGGATTCGATAAAGTACATGCTCTGGGAACTGTCGCCGGCCCGGCAGATGTAACTGTTGTGGGGGTATTCCTTTAAGACCAGATGGGACATGACATAGTCCAGAATCCGCTCGTCCCGGGTCTGGTCCCCAAGCTTAAAGAATTTTCGGATGTATTCCCGGGTTACGGTTTGTGACATGCGCCTGGACCGGCGGGCGGGGAATTACCGTTGGCTCATTGCCACGGTAAAGGCATCCCAGATCCGGGCGTGGGCGGCTTCGGCTTCTTCCGGAAGGTTAAACATGAATTCATAGTTGCCGAATCTGCTTACCGTCCTGCCGTTCCGCTCCTCCGTAGGCAGCAGGAGGAAGGGCCGGTACTCCTGTTTTATATAGGGGTCAGATGCCTGGAAGGTACAGAAGTAACCCAGGTACTCAAAACACCGGGCCCCCCGGCGGCGCTCCATGATGGCGTTGAGGAACCAGTGGGCCGCTTCCGGGTTGGGGGCGTTAAGGGGGATAAAGGCGGGCATAATCCCAAAGCCGATTCCTTCCCTGGGGTAGACCATCTTGAGCCTGGGATTCTGCATCATGGACTTGAAGACCTGGTCGGAGTACATCAGGGCCACGTCAATATCGCCGTTCAGAATCAACTCGTCCAGGTCCATGTCCTGAATCACCGCCACGTTTGGTACCAGGTCCAAAAGCCTATCCCCCGCGGCATCGATGATCTCCGGATCGGTCTCGTTGTAACCGCTTCCCATGGTCTTGAGGACCATGCCGTTGATAACCCGGTAATTGGCGGTGATTCCTACCCGGTTTCTAAGGCCGGGGTTCCAAAAATCCGAAAGGCCCCTGATCTCAAAATTCACCTTATCGGGATTGTAAACTATGGTCTGGATCCCCGCGCCGTAGGGAACGGTATACTCGTCATCGGGGTCATAGAAATGGTGCTGGTAGAAGGGGTTTACATTCCTTAGATTGGGAAGCAGCTTCTTGTCCAGCTTTTGGGCGAGGCCCTCGTTGATGGCGAATTCCACGATGTAGTCGTCGGCAATTACCAAATCGAATCCGCCCCCGTTGTTCATTTCCAGTTCCACCAGCATGTCTTCGTTGAAGTCAAAGGTCTTGAGCACCACCTCTACCCCGGTTTCCCGGGTAAAGTCATCGAAGATCTCCTGGGGGATCATCTCTTCCCAGGTGTAGATAACCAACTGCTTCTTCTGGGCGTAAAGGGAAGCCAGGGAACACAGGGAAACCAGGATCGCCAGGACAAAACGGACTCTTTTCATACACGCTCCGTTAAAAGGTTAAAATCTGAGACCAAAGAATATCATGTTATAGCCTAGTTATCTACGCTCTCCACCATAACATCAACATAGGTTCCCCGTGATACCCCCAGGGCCTGGGCCGCGGCCCGTGATATTTCGATGATCCGCTCCTGGGAAGCCCGGACCCGGCTGTTAACGGTAAGCAGCACCCTGCGGCCGTTGGCCCGGTTGCTTACCTGCAACTGCCGGCCCATGGTCATAGACGGGTGCCCCGCGGTAAGCTCCGCGCCGGAAGACAGGATCGCCGCCCGGCCCGATTGCTGGAAATTTCGGATGGTGGTGGCCCGCAGGGCCTTGGGCCGGACATCCACCTTGACCACCTCCGTGATGCGCACCGGGGTAAAGCCCATGTCATACATCTCCAGCACATCCGCCGCCTGGGGGGAAAGCTCCACTACCCACCGGCGGTCCTTGGGAATCCGTCCCCCTACCTGTACGGTAACCTGCTTATTGTTATCCAGATTGGTGACGATGATCTCGGTCCCGAAGGGCAGATCCGCATGGGAGGCAAAGAGACCGGAACCCTGGTCGTACCAGGAACCCATGCCCTCCGCGACAAGGGGCTGGGCATTGACCGTCTGGGCAAATCCGGGGACCGTTAGCATGAGCCCCAACAACCCAGTATAGAATAGTTTACGCTTCCCCATCCGACACCTCCCCTACCCCCGTAGGATGACCTATTTTTAGTAATCAGATCATACTGTAGCGCAAAAAACACCGTTTTTCTACATTTTGATTAAAAAATATCCATATTCCTCAAAGCCGCCCTTTCCGCTACACTGGGTTGAACCTTAAAGGAGACGGTGATGGCGGAAAAAATTGCCATGGAAAACGCGGTGGCGGAGATCGACGGGGATGAGATGACCAGGGTACTCTGGGCCCTGGTCAAAGAGAAGCTGATTCTGCCCTTCGTGGACCTGAAGACCGAGTATTACGACCTGGGGCTGGAAAACCGGGATGCCACCGGCGACCGGGTGACCGTGGAAGCCGCCCAGGCGATCCGGCGTCTGGGGGTGGGGGTCAAGTGCGCCACCATCACCAGCAATGCGGCCCGGCAGGAGGAGTACGGCCTGAAGGCGCTCCTCCCCAGCCCCAACGCCACCATCCGGGCCATCCTGGACGGTACGGTGTTCCGCGCTCCCATCCCCGTCAAGGGGATAAGCCCCACGGTAAGCACCTGGAAGAAGCCCATTGTCATCGGCCGGCACGCCTACGGGGACATCTACCGGGCCGCGGAGATGCGGATTCCCGGCCCCGGCAGGGTAGAACTGGTCTATACCTCCCCGGAGGGGGCCGAACAGCGGCTCAAGGTGGCCGACATGGAGGGGCCGGGGATAGTCCAGGGTATACACAACCTGGACGGCTCCATCCGCAGCTTCGCCCGCTCCTGCTTTCAGTATGCCCTAAGCGAGAAACTCCCCGTCTGGTTTGCCTCCAAGGACACCATCTCCAAGACCTACGACGGCCGCTTTAAGGAGATCTTTGCCGAGGTTTACGAGGGGGAATTCAAGACCCGGTGCCGGGAGGCGGGTATCTCCTACTTCTATACCCTTATTGATGATGCGGTGGCCAGGGTGATCCGGGGGGAGGGGGGCTTCCTCTGGGCCTGTAAGAACTACGATGGGGACGTGATGAGCGACATGATCGCCAGCGCCTCCGGGAGCCTGGCCATGATGACCAGCGTCCTGGTTTCCCCCTCCGGGGCGGTGGAGTACGAGGCCGCCCACGGCACGGTACAGCAGCACTATTACCGCTGGCAAAAGGGGGAAAAGACCAGCACCAACCCGGCGGCCCTGATCTTTGCCTGGACCGGGGCCCTGGCCAAGCGCGGGGAACTGGACCATAGCCCCGCCCTGGCCGCCTTTGCCCGCCGCCTGGAGCAGGCCGTTTTACGGACCATTGAGGAGGGGGACCAGACCGGGGACCTGGCCCGGCTTGCCAATCCTCCCCCCGCCAGGGTCCTGAACTCCTGGGAATTTGTGGACGCCATCGCGGGGCGGCTCTAATGTACTATCTTACACAGAAGTAGGAATAACCACGGACGACACAGACAGACACGGACAAAGAAAAAGAGTAGATAATGAAGCAAAATCGTCCTAAATATCTCATATTCTTTGGGTTTTCTCGGTTTTCTGTGTGGTCCGTGAGGTCCGTGGTTTGACTTCATTAAGCCAATTGTCAACGATACGGTAGACTAGTCCTGCCCCCCGGTAGGGCGAACCCACCAGGGGGGTAGCGTAAGACTTGACGCCGGCGTGTCGAAGTCTACATATAAGGCGGCAAGGCTGGAGCGGAGGGGGGCCGGGCGAAAAGGCGGCGGTTTGCCGGAAAATGCCTGGTAACAGGCCCCCCTTCTGAATAGTTATTTAATTTAAGGTTGCTTTCCCAAAACTGCAGTTTTGGGAAAGCCTCATTTGTCTAACCTAATCACTTCGTACAAGCAAGCTGCCGGTCGGAAGACCGGTCGGGGCGGAGGACTTCGGCGCCGTTGCGGTATACGTGGCGGGGGACGGAGCCTTCCTCCAGGTAGCAGTGGATGAGGACCCGGATGCAGCGTTCCAAGCCCCCCCGGACCTCGGCTTCCTGAAGGCAGAACAGGGCCAAATCCGCGCCCCGGCCCGATTTCCGCAGGGCCGCGGCGGGATTCTTGGCGTCCAGGTCCCCGGTGACCGAGAAGAACAGGGAAACGATGTCCCCCTCCCCCAGATTATTGGCGCTTAACAGTTCGTCGTAGAGCGCGGCTACCTGGCGGCAGATGTCGTCTTCCCGGTTCAGGCACTGGACCGCGCCCCGGAGGGCGTAGAGCCGCTTCACCGGTTGCCCCCGGCCAGCGCAGCGATAAAGGTTCCCGCAACGGCTACCAGGGCGCCCAGGGCCCCCAGGAGCAGAAAACCCGCGGACGCGGCGAGGAGCAGGGGCCGACGGCAGCGCAGGGAGAACCAGAGGCCGGCAAAGAAACGGTAGAGGGAGAGGATGGTCAGGACGATGCCGCCGTAGACCGCCCATTGGAGAATTGCCAGCAGGCTGGGGCCTGTAAATTCCTGGCGGATTCCCGCGGCGTAGAGGAAAAGAGCCAAAAGACAGAAGACAAGGGCCAAAAGGGCGGCCAGGCTGAGGAGGCCCAGGAGGACAGGTTTTGCGCGGGGGGATTTGTTCATAGCCGCTTCTCCGTGCTATCATTGTAGGGAAGACCGATACTAAATTCCAGGATGGCTGCGATGCGGAAAGTGTTCATCGTCTTACTTATCCTCCTTGCCCTGGGCGGGGCGGGTTTCTTTTTCGGCTGGGCCCAGATGGACCTGGTCCCCGGTTCCTACGGGGTTATGCGTTCCAAGACCCACGGTATCGATGCCGCCCTGATCCGGGAAGGGGAATTCCGCTGGGTGTGGTACAAGCTGATCCCCTCCAACGTGACGATCCAGGTCTACCGGCCGGTCCGGGTGGAACGGACCGTGAATCACCGGGGGACCCTGCCCTCCTCCGACGTGTATACCGGCTTTGCCGGGGTAGCGGCGGATTTTTCCTACGAATTCAGCGCGGTCCTGTCTTTTAGTATCGGAGCGGAATCTCTTATTCCCCTTATCGGGGAGCGGAACATCAGCGGCCAGGAGGAGCTTGAGGCCTACGCCGAGGCCCTGGGGGAGGAACTGGAGGCCGCGGCCCTGGGGGCCCTGCGGCGGCTGGGGGAAGACGGGGAAGAAGTGAGGGCCATCCTGGAAACCGGGTCCAGCGCTGCGCTGGAGGGGGAACTCCGCTCGGCCTTCCCCTACGCGGATGACCTGGAGTGCCGGATTCCGGCGATCCGGTTCCCCGACTTTGAACTCTACTCCCGGCTCCGGGGCCTCTACACCGATTACCTTAACAGCCAGCGGGAGTACCTGGCCAGGGCCCTGGACGGAGGATCGGAGCGGCAGATCGATTCCCGGTTCCGCATGGACGAACTTGCCCGCTACGGCGAACTTTTGACCCGGTACCCGGTATTGCTGGAATACCTGAAGCTGGAAGGGTCAAGGTAACCCCGGTGCAACGGCAGTTAAACGTATGGAGGATACACCCGTTCCCTACCTGCCGCGTAAGAAAAAACGGCGCCTGGCACCCCATCCGCCAGCCGGATGGCGGGGACACCCCCAAGCCGGACCCGCTTGCGGCTGCGCCGCTTCGGTCAAGTGTCCGCCTTGGGGGGCCCCCCGCCATCCCCCTTGCATGTGCGGTGTCAGGCGCCGTTTTCCAGTACCAGCGCCGGGGATTTATTTCGGGTGTATCCTCCCTAGCATCACGCAGGCCGTTGCCCTGGACCTTGATCGCGGGGAAGCGGGGAAAAAACAGCTATGCGGTATTCAGCTTGCGATGAGGGAAGAATTGAAGACAGGGCCAGGGGCAAATGCTTTTCCCTTGAAGTAACCCCCCGGTTTTACCGTTTGTTGTACTATGGAAAACCATCCCGATAGGGTATATAGGAGTACCATGAAATTTCGCCTCGTATTCGGAGTGTTAGCGCTGTGTATGGGTTTAAGCCCCCTGGCCGCCCAGGACGGGGATTGGAACGACGAGCCCGGCGAGGAAGTGCCGGCGGATGACTGGTCCGGCTTTATGCCGAGCCTCTATTCCCGGGGGGATCAGGCCTTCGGCATTTCATTCGGCGTGGTGGTGCCCACCCTGTTCACCGGTTCCGGCGGGGAGATTTTACCCCGGAACATCATCATCGGCGGTACCGGCTCCCTGTCCTACGATTACTTTTTGGGGTCCAACTTTTTTGTGGGTGGGGAATTGCAGGGCATGTTCGCCTCCACCCTGGGGGACCACATGCTCTTTATCATCCCCATTACCCTACGGGCGGGCTACCAGTTTATAGCGGGGCGTTTTGAATTCCCCCTGTCCCTGGGCCTTGGGGTGGCGCCCCAGCAGTTCAGGACCTCCAAGAGCTACGGCTATGCGGGGTTCTTCGTCAAGCCCAGGGTTTCGGCCTTTTTTCGGTTTAACCCCGACTGGTCCTTTGGGATAAACACGGCCTGGTGGTGGGTTCCCCAGATAACCAGGAACTCCAGCGATTCGGTCCACGGTCACTTCTTTGAAGCCACCCTGGCGGTCCGGTATCATTTTTAAGCAAGGTAGCTACATGCGATTTTTTAACACGAACGGCCATTTCCGCTCTTTCGGCCTTGGATGCCTGGGGGCGCTGCTCCTGGCGGCCCTGCTCCCCGCCTGCACCCAGGACCCGATTTTTGCCATGATCGCCCGGGAAGTAAAGCCCAGGGAGCCCCAGATTAAGGGGGTGCCCACCAAGATGGTGGTCTTTGAATACGGTTCACAAAAGGCCGTGTTTGTGGGGGCCTCCTCCCTGCACCGCTACATACAGGTGAACGGGCAGGCGGTCTGGGACTCGGCCATTCCCCAGCCGCCGGGAAAGATCATCGATCTGGCGGCCACCGAAAACTATCTCTACGCCCTGACCAACGCGGACTCCCCGGCGCTCTACCGCCTGGGGAAGCAGGCCCCCATCTGGGAACAGGTCAGCTTTCCCCATGCCGATTTTCCCCGGCTCCAGGCAATCTACGGGGCCGTCGATGACAAGGGCATGCCCCTGTCCGATTACATCTTTGTGGGAAGTCTAGCCAATTCCCTGGGCAAGGACGACCGGACGGACTACGCGGTGTACCGGGCCAAAGACAGCGGCGGCGCGGCTCTATCTTTTACCGCCCTCAAAGAGGGGACCTCCCTCTTAAGCGGCGCGGCCTATGACGGAAACAACTACTACTTTTCTACCAAGGGGGACGGGGTCTACTGGCTTGGCGGCTCATCTCCGGTCATGGTTACCGGCAAAGAGAATGTGCGGGGCATGATCCGGGTGGATTCGTCGATTCTGGCCCTCTGCTACGGCGGGGACATCCTGAAGATCGACGGCACGGGCTCCACCGTGCTGAACAGTACCGGCACCGGCCACTACCTGAGGGGCCCCGCGGCGGTCTACAGGACGGCGAACGGCCAGCGGACCCGCCTCTTAACGGCGGTCATCGCCAGGGATTCCTACAGCAACACCTACGGGTACCGGGAGATCGATATAACGACCGGCCCCATCCTCAGTTCCGTGCCCGGCGAGATTATCCTGCTGGAACCGGGAACCCCCCCCTACGGCACCATGGACGATGTCAACCGTTACCGGGACACCATCGAACCCAAGCCCGTGAACGCCATATTCCAGGTTCCCTCCGACATCGATCCCGAGATGACCTTGTTCGCCTCGATCCAGGGCACGGGGACCATGAAGAACGACACCGACGGCGGTCTCTGGTCCTACAGGGCCAGGGAGGGCGGCTGGCAGTGGAACGCGGAGTAACAGGGCAACAGCCTTTACGCATACAAGGGTCCGGGGGACCGGGTGAGTGATCTCTTTACCGGAGCGGCGGAGGGTTCCGGCCCCCTGGCGGACCGGATGCGGCCCCAAACTCTGGAAGACATTGTGGGGCAGGATCACATCGTGGGGCCGGGGCGGCTCCTGCGGCGGGCCATCCAGGCGGACCGGCTTTCCTCGATCATCTTTTACGGCCCCCCGGGCACGGGAAAAACCAGCCTGGCCAGGGTTATCGCCAACACCACCAGGGCGGCCTTTGAGAGCCTGAACGCGGTGCTGGCGGGGATTAAGGACATCCGGGAGGCCATAGACCGTTCCGACGAGCGGCGGCGGCTCTACGGCCGCAGGACCATCCTCTTTGTGGACGAGGTCCACCGCTGGAACAAGGCCCAGCAGGACGCGCTGCTCCCCTGGGTGGAGAACGGCACGGTGATCCTGGTGGGGGCCACCACGGAAAACCCCTTTTTTGAGGTGAACCGGGCCCTGGTAAGCCGGAGCCGGGTGTTTCAGCTTAAACCCCTCAGCAAAGAGGACCTGCTGGAAACCGCGCACCGCTGTCTGGGGGACCGGGACCGGGGTTACGGCAAGTGGCGGGTGGTTTTTGAGGAGGGGGCCCTGGAACACCTGGTGGAGGTTGCCGGCGGGGACGCTAGAAGCCTCCTCAATGCCATGGAACTGGCCGTAGAGACCAGCGCCTGGGTTAGCCCCGCGGGCGCTCCCCCTGCCGGAACTTCCCAGACCGGGATCGAAGCTTCCCCTGGGGTTTCCCAGGCCGGAGCTTCCCCCGGCAAGGGGCCCGGCCCCCAGTTTCCCGAAGGGGCGGAGATCCGCATCTCCCTGGAAGCGGCGGAGGAGAGCATACAGCGGCGGGCCCTGCTCTACGACCGGGACGGGGACTACCACTTTGACACCATCAGCGCCTTTATCAAGAGCGTCAGGGGCAGCGATCCGGACGGGGCCCTCTACTGGCTTGCCAAGATGATCCGGGCCGGGGAGGACCCGCATTTCATTTTCCGCCGGATGATCATCCTGGCCGGGGAGGACGTGGGCCTGGCGGACCCCAACGCCATCTGTGTGGTCAGCGCCTGCGCCCAGGCCTTCGACCGTATCGGTTTTCCCGAGGGGAATTTCCCCCTGGTGGAGGCCTGCCTCTACCTGGCCACTGCGCCCAAGTCCAATTCGGCCCTTAACTTCTTCGACGTGCTGAAGGAGGTCGAGAAGGAGGACGCGGAGGTGCCCAACCATCTGCGGGACGCCAGCCGGGACGGGGAAAGTTTCGGCCACGGGGAGGGCTACCTCTACCCCCACGCGTACCGGGACCACTGGGCGGCCCAGCAATACCTTCCCTCCAGCCTGGCGGGGAAGCTGTTCTACATGCCCAGTCGATCGGGCTACGAGGGTAAAATCCGGGAGGAGGTCTTGCGGAAGCGGGAACTCCAGGCCGCCATTATCCTGGGGGACGAGAAGCCGGGGGACGGGGAGGCCCTTACCTGGTCCGCCACCGCCAAGGGCCGGGAAGGCTGGTTTAAGCGCCTGGAATCCGGCCGCAGCGGCCTGTTGCTGGCGGACCGGGACCGGATCCTGGGGGCGCTGAAGATCAGGCGCCATGACCGGATCCTTATCGCCAACGGCGACGACGGGCTTTTGCTGTGGGAAAGCCTGCGCCGGGCCCCGGAGGGGCTCTGCGTCTGCCTGGTGGAGAGCGGGCGGGCCCGGGATACCCTGCTCCGCTTTTCCGAAGCCCTGGACGAGGTGGAACAGCCCCGGATTGCGGTGCATTCAGGGGAGCTGGGTCTCCCGGCGGGCCCCGGAGAGGCTGAGCAGTTCGGTACGCCGGTCTTTGACCATATCGCCGCCAGGGAGCCCTGGCGCCGCTTTCCCAGGAACGCGGCCCCCGCATGGTTCCGGCTTTTCGCGGACCGGGCCTTCGCGCTCCTGGCCGGCGGGGGCGGCGTGGCCCTGCTGCAGTCGCCCCCGGTTTTGGGGCAGCGAATCTCCGGCCTTATCGCCGGCCGGGAGTTGGGGGAACGGCTGGGCCGGGCGGAGGAGGCCTTTTTCTCCGGGGATCCGGCGCTTTCCTGGGACGCCGCGGCCCTGGAGGAGGCATTTTCCGGGGCCGACTTTGAAACCGAGGTGGAAGTCATTGACCAGAAGGAGGACCGGCTTATCACCGCCGGGGACCTGGGCCTCTGGTTCGACGCTTCCCGGTCCCGCTGGGGGAGCTTTATCGCCGCGGCCCTGGGGGAAGACGAGGTTAAGGCCGTGGAAAACCTGCTGCGGGAGCGGATTGGCGAGGGGCCGGTAAGCTGGGCCTGGAAGAGTCTGCTCCTCAAGGCCCGAAAGTTATGATCCACGGCAGCGTTTACGCTTATGGAGGCTGTACCCGGTTAGACCTACCCGCCGCAGATGAATAAGAAAAACCGGCGCCTGGCACCCCATCCGCAAGCCGGACGGCGGGGACATCCCCAAGCCGGTCACGCTCGCGGCTGCGCCGCTTCGGTCAAGTGGCCGTCTTGGGGGCCTCCCCGCCGTCCCACCGGCATGTTTGGCGTCAGACGCCGCTTTCCGGCATCAGCGCCGGGGATTTATTTCGTGTATATCCCCTATGACTGCAAGGGCTGCTGCCCTGGGCTTTTCATGGGGAAGCGAGGCAATTGGGGCGGTACTGAAAGCCTGTCTATAAATACTATTGCCCTGGAAACAGGGATTCCCGGCTTGCGGGGACCGGAAAATTTCCCTATGCTGGACCTTAACTGAAAGGAGTTTCTATGAAAACCCGGACCTTTCCTGCCCTTCTTTTAGCCGCAATGCTCTGCTCCTGCCCCTCCACGGACAGCGGCGGGCCCATCGATACCTCCGATCCCGGAAGCGTGGCCCCGGATGAGCCGCTTGACGTGGACAGCGCGCTCTGGTTTTCCGAGCTATACAAGGGGCTCAGTACGAGTGATAATAAAACCCGCAGTAATGTTTGCGATGCAATAAATGCTGCCTTTAGCCCAAACCTAAGCCTGACGGCGGATAACGGAGCAGCCAATGCGGACTGTGCGTATCTCCTCACCATGATTGACGAGGCCAACAAACAGCGGGGCTGGGAAACAAGTTATCGATCGAGCGTCTATGCCACTAATGAAATAGTTGACGGGACTACCCTTACCGCTGCGGTTGATTTTATATTCGGCAAGAAATTCGCGGCCCTCTCTTCCGCGTACCACGCGGCCGCTTCGACGGACGGCACAAGCTGGCAGCCGGCGGCCATACCCCGGACCGGGACCTGGCAGGCCCTGGCCTACGGTAACAATACCTATGCGGCCGTCGCTTCCAGCGCCGGGAAAAGGGCGGTCTACTCCAAAGACGGAGTCACCTGGAAATGGGCGAACCTGCCCTTTGATTCAAGCTGGCAGGCCCTGGCTTTCGGGGGCGGGAAGTTCGCAGCCCTGGCCTCCTACAGCGATAAGGCGGCCTATTCCGATGACGGCCTTACCTGGACCGAGACGGCCATGCCCCTGGCCGCAAGCTGGCGGGCCCTGGCCCACGGGAACGGAAGGTTCGCGGCCCTGGCCACCAACGGCAGCGATGCGGCCGCCTATTCGGACGACGGCGTGAACTGGGTCCAGGCAACCCTGCCCGCGGCCCAGAACTGGTCCGCTACGGCCTATGGAAGCGGTACCTTTGCCGCCCTGGCCCTTAACAGCGCTACGGCGGCCTACTCAACCGACGGCGTTACATGGACGGCGGCAACCCTGCCGGCCGCGGCGAAATGGCGGGGCCTTGCCTATGGAGGCACGACATTTGCCGCCATCGCCGAGGACGGTACGGCCGCCTATTCATCGGACGGCATAACCTGGACGGCGGCTTCAACGCCGCCAAGCGGCAAGGGCTGGAGCGGCGTCAGCTACGGGGATAACAAATTTGTCGCCGTGGGCGATAAACAGACCGCCTATTCCGCCGACGGCACAAGCTGGACGACAGTGACAACCATGCCCGCGACCGCGGCTTGGCAGGCCGTGGTCTACGGGGAGTAGGTAAATAATAAATAATAAATAAGAGGTAAGAGGTAAGGAGTCTTCTCTTACTTATTATTTCTTATTTTTTACTTATGATTTCGGGGTCACGTCCTTGCATTTGACGTTGAAGATAGTAAAAAATACCAGCCAGATACGCTGCTTGTAAATCCGGTAACTGTGGCCGGGAAGGAATTCCTGGGTGATCTGCCCGGTTCCCGGGGAGCCCCCCTCATAATACCTGATCATAAAGGTATGTTCCCCCGGCGGCAGGCTGATGGTAACTTTGCTGTCGGCGAAGGCGGGTTTCCATTCCACCGGCTTATTATCATAGAGAATTACCGAGATACTGTTTCTGATCTCCAGGGGGCATAGCAATACCTCCGGCACATCGTTATCCAGTATCCCCAGGGCGGTGGTACCCACACATCCGCCAAGGGCCAGGGCCGCCAGCGCAAGGACAAGCAGTTCCAGTTTCTTCATGGTTCTATCTCCTTAAATTAGTTTTGGGAAAGGCTTAACCAAAGAGGCCCGCTCTTTTAAAGCTGTCCGGCTGGTTTTTAAAGGGTATGAATTCCAGGAAGGTGCCGCCCGTGCGTGTGGCCCAGGCAATGGACCTGATTTTGCCCTCGTATATGCTAACCCCCCATTGACCGTCCTTGGTATCGCCGACAATGGTGTATTTTTTTTCCCCTTCCAGATGACAGGTAAACTCCATGCCGCGCAGGCGAAACAGGACATTCTCATGGAAGAGTTCGACATCCAGGCCGATAACCGCCTCCCCCGCGGGAATTACAATGATATTTTGCCACTTTCTGGTAATAGTTATGCCGTTGTAACTTTTTATCGCCCCCGCCAGGAACCAAACCTTCGCTGATTCTTCGGGAGGGACGCCCTTGTCCCATACCACTGCCGCGGTTGAACAGGAACCCGCCAGCACCAGGATCGCGGCGGCCATAACGATTAACTTTCTCACGATTGCCCTCCTCATTATTAGAAACCATAGCCCAGGCTGAAAAATAACAGGCCCGGTTTAATGCCCTTGATATCGCCGATGTAGAAATTGTGCTGATAGGCCGCCTGGAGGAATAAACCGGGCACCGCGGAGGTGGTAAACATCAGCCCGCCCTTGATGGAAACAGCGAACCCCATGTCTTTTTCAGGCAGCGGATCATAGGGGTTAGGCGTTCTTGGGGCCGGTTCTTTTACCGCTATGCCAAGTCCAAAATCGGCGTAGGGGGTAAGGGCGGCTTTTTTCATCCTGACGGGGAAATACAGTCCGGCGGTCGTCTCCCCCTGGAAAAATTCTTTCCCCCCGGTGTAGACCTTTAGGCCGTAGCCCGTAATCCCTGTCCTGAATTTAAAGTCCGCCCCGAAGGCGGGGCCCGTTTCCAGTACCACGGCAAGCCCCGCGGAAAATTGAAAGGAATAATCGGTTATAAGCCGTTTCGCGTCCCGTTCAGCCCGGTCCCGTTCTTCAACCAGGGTCTTGTTCCCCGCGGCAAAATCCCCAAAGGCGCTGATCCGCCAGATACCGTAGTCGTTGACCCAATCGGAACTGATGGTGCTGCCGTTGACGTTAAAAACAACGGTAAAGCCGTTTTTGTTATTGGGGGCCGTGCTGTCCACGGTTACGGAGATTCTTCCCGGCCTTGTCCGCAAGGCATTTTCGATGGTCCAGGCCACCGCGTAGCCCATGCCCTCCACCGGGGAATGGACAAAGGCCCGGATAATATCATCCTGGACCGTCCTGTTGGCCTTGCGCAGTGTTTCTACCAGCGCGTATTCGGCGTTTTCCCCAATGCATGCGTTGGAAAGATACTTGGCGATATGTTCATAGACGGCCCTGGATTCCCCGAGACCTTCGGTAAAGGCGCCCACCCGGGCGTCCAGGCGGGGCCGTTCGTCCTCCGGCCTGGGACCCAGGGCGGAACTTAAAAAAGCGTTGACCCGATCAACGGGGATGGAAAAATTCGCGGCCTGGCGGAAGCGGGCGCTTAGGGTGTTGATTCCCGCTACCGCGTAGCCGGTGGGAACCCCCTCGTCTCGGACCAGCAACGGTCCGCCGGAATTTCCAGGGTCCACCTGGGCGGTATGCTGGATATAGGGGCCCATGATTCGGCCCGTTGTCGTATCGTCATTTACCGGAAACTCAACGCGGACGTTGGAGACCATGCCCCGGCCAAACTGCCAGAGGGTAACGGCGCCCAGGCCGGGGAACCCCGCGGAAAATACATCTTCTCCCTCGGCAACCGGCCGGTCAAGAAAGGTTAAGCCCTTGGGGTAGGGCTCCCCCCCCCCCCCCCCCCCCCCACGGAAGGCCAGGAGGGCAATATCCATTTCTTCGTCGGCCGCGATGATGGTAAGGCCGCCGTAGGTAATTTTACCACCGTCCTGCTTTTCAAAGGTGACCGATATATCGTAGGACTGGGTAATCACATGGTGGTTGGTGATGACATAGTTGGCGCCATTCGGGGCTACATACACAAAACCCGTACCGGAGCCGCCTTTCAGATAATCGTCAATGCTTTTGGCGGCATCCGCATTGCCCCGCCGCTCAAAATCGGCCTTGGATTTTCCCAGGTAGGCGACAATGTCGGGATGGAAGGTTTGGTTGATCAGGCCCACATAATCCCTAAGGGATTCGGTTTGCCCGAAACAGAAAAGACCGGACACGGAGATTATGGCTGCTGCCAAAAAAATACGGCGACGCATAAGGCCCCCTTACGCCGCTAACATACCACGGCTCCAGCGGGAAGTAAAGGGGCTTAAGGGGATAACAGCCCGTCCAGCCGGATCAGGGCAATCACGTAGATGGTGAGGGCCTCCAGAAGCCGGTCAATTTCCACCGATTCGTCCCTGCCGTGGGGGGTCCCGAATTTCGGTTTCGCTCCCTCCGGCCGGGCGGACATGGGATAGCCCGGACCGTAGGGGATGGCGTTTTTCAGTTTTCTGGCGTGGGTTCCGCCGCCCATAAAATAGGGCTTGGCGTCAAGGTGGAGGAATTCGTTGGCCGTATCGGTCAGCAGCCGGACCACGGGGCTTTCGGGATCATCGTAGCGGGGACCGCTGTGTTCGATAACCCGAAAGGAGAATCCGGCCTTTTCCGCGGTTTCGGTGATACGGGCGATAACCTTCTCTCCCTGACCGTGGATGGCGTAGCGGACATTGATGTTCTGCTTCAGGAGGCCGTCTTCCAGGCGGACATAGCCGCCTATGTGGGTGGTATAGCTGCCGATGTCGTCGGTCTCCTCGATGCCCAGCCCCGCGCCTTTGAAATCGGCGAAGGCGGCGGCTATGAAGGCCAGGGACTTCCCGGCGGACCCGGTGAACAGGCCGGACCCGGCCAGAACCGCGGCGAGTTTTTGAATGGCGTTGACGCTGCGCTCGGGGAAGGCCGCGTGCCCCGCCACACCGGCGGCCTCAATTTTAATATGGCCGTCCTGTTCTGACACCGCGACATCGGCGCCGTCCAGGGCCTTTTTCACGGCATCGGGGTTCCCGTCTACCAGGACAAAGGCGCTGTCCGGTACCGCGTTGGAAGCGACGCCGCCGGAAAAATCAACGATGGCCGGCGAACCGGCCTCAGGCTCATCCAGGGCTATGCTCAACTCGCCCTCAAGGATTCCCTTTTCCCCGTAACAGACCGGAAAGGCCGCGTCCAGAACCAGGGAAAGCTCCGGAACCTCGTGGGTTTCGGCGAAATGGATCACGTCGCCCATGCCACCGGTTTCTTCGTTACCCCCCCAGATCACCCGGACGGTATGCCTAAGGGAGATGCCCAGGTCCCGGAGGGCCCGCAGCACGTAGAGGGACAAAACCGCCGGCCCCTTGTTGTCGGCGGAGCCGCGGCCTATGACATGGCCTTCCTTCTCGACGGCGTTGTAGGGTTCGTAGGTCCAGCCGGAACCTTCGGGCACCACGTCCACGTGGTTAACCAGGCCGATCTCCCTTTTGGGATCGGTTCCGGGAAACAGGAAACTCAGGTTGTAGTACCCGTCATTGTCGGTGGCAAAGCCGTACTTCTTCCCGTATTCCACACCCTTATCAATGACCGCCGCCGGTCCCGGACCAAAGGGTTTGCCGTCCCTGCCTTTTTCGCAGACGCTGCGGATATTCACCAGCTCGATAAGGTCCTTTACCAGTTCGTCCCGGCGGGCCGGCGCCCAGGTTTCAAGCCGGGCTAACACTTCCTTCTCGGTCATTTCATGACGCTCCTTCTTCAAATATTGATGCCGGTGGCGAAATTTCCCGTTTCCCGCCAACGATGGCAGCTTACGCGGTGGCCTTCCCGGACCTGTTCCTCTCCGGGCGTTTCGGTTCGGCAAATTTCACCGGCATGGGGGCACCGGGTATGAAAAACGCAGCCCCGGGGCAGGTCGGCCGGGCTGGGAAGTTCGCCCGTTAGCTTGATTCGGTTCCGCTTTTCCCAGGGTTTCTCCACCGGAACGGCCGAAAGCAGGGCCTGGGTGTAGGGGTGTACCGGTTCCTCGAACAGGTGCTTTCTTGACCCGGTTTCCACCAGCCGGCCCAGGTACATGACGCCAATGCTGTCGCAAAAATACCGGACCACCCCCAGATCGTGGGAGATGAACAGGTAGGTCAAGTCGTAATCCTCCTGGAGTTCGCTCATCAGGTTGAGGATCTGGGCCTGCACCGACACATCCAGCGCGGCGATGGGTTCATCCGCCACGATAAAGGCGGGCTTTAGGGCCAGGGCCCTGGCAATACCCACCCGTTGGCGCTGGCCGCCGGAAAATTCGTGGGGGTAGCGCAGAAAGCTCTCCCGGCCTATGCCGCACTTCTCCAGCACCTCTCCGGCCAGTTCCAGGGCGCCCTTCCCCCGGGCCAGGCGGTGTTTTTCGATGCCCTCGGCCACGGCCTGGCCTATGCTCATCCGCGGGTCCAGGCTGGCGTAGGGGTCCTGAAAGATGATCTGCATGTCCCGCCTGGCCCGGTGCATGGCCGCGCCGCGGAGACGCAGGCCGGTTTCGGAATTGTAGATGTCCCGGCCCGCCAGGGATACGGCGCCCCGGTCCGGCTCCACCAGGTTCAGGATAGCCCGGCCCGCGGTGGATTTTCCGCAGCCCGATTCCCCCACCAGGCCGAAGGTTTTACCCCGGTCGATGGTAAAACTTATGCCGTTCACCGCCTTAACCGTCCGCCGACCGGCGGAAAAGATTCCGGTCCGAACAGGGTAATATTTTACCAGATTTTCCACCCGCAGGAGCGGCGTGTTTTCAGACATAGGGCTCCTCTTCCGGACCGGGCCGGAGACAACGGACCAGGTGGCCGCCGTTTTGGGCATCGGTTCCGGCCAGGGGCGGCAGCGATTCGGTACAGGCGCCGGTCCTGCGAAAACAGCGTTCCGCGAAAGGGCAGCCCGGCCGGCGCTCGTAGGGGCTGGGTACCAGGCCCGGTATGCTGTAGAGACGGCGTTTTTCCCCTCCGCCGGACTCGGCTTTCCGGGCCCGCATTAAGCCGTAGGTGTAAGGATGCAGGGGCCGCCGGTACAGTTCTTCCACCGGCGCTTTCTCTACCACCACGCCGGCGTACATCACCGCCACCTCGTCGGCCACCTCGGCAATAATCCCGAGATCGTGGGAAATAAAAAGCATGGTCAGATTGCCCCGTTTTTTAAGGGTCTTAAGCAGGTCCAGGATCAGGGCCTGAATGGTCACATCCAGGGCCGTGGTAGGCTCATCGGCGATCAACAGGGTGGCCTTACAGCTTACGGCCATGGCGATCATCACCCGCTGGCGCATACCCCCGGACAGTTTGTGGGGATAATCGTCGATCACCCGCTCAGGTTCGGGAATGCCCACGATGTCCAGGATTTTAAGGCACTCCTCCCGGGCCTTCGGCCCCCGTAAGCCCTGGTGAATTCGCAGGGCCTCGCCGATCTGGTAGCCGATGGTGAACACCGGGTTCAGGGAGGTCATGGGTTCCTGAAAGATCATGGATATCTTACGCCCCCGGATATCGTTCATCTCTTTTTCCGGGAGGGAAAGGAGATCCTGCCCGTTAAAGAGAATTTTCCCCTCCCGCCAGCATCCTTTGGCGGGCAGCAGGCCCATCACCGCCAGGGAGGTCACACTCTTTCCGCAGCCGGACTCCCCGACCAGGCCCAGGGTTTGCCCCCGTTTAAGCGTGAGGCTCAGGTTCTGCACCGCCAGAATCCGTTCTTCCGCCTTGCCGAAGCCCACCGACAGGTTCCGGATGTCCAATATTGAATCGCCGGTCATCAATACATCCCCGCTAAACCAGGGCCGCGGTCGGGTCCAGGGCATCCCGGAGTCCGTCGCCCACAAAATTGATGGAAAGCACCAGCAGGAAAACCATGGCCCCGGGGGGAATCCACATCCACCACTCGCTGGAGAGGATCCTCATGTTTTGGGCCGCGGAAAGCATGTTGCCCCAACTGGGCTGGGGCGGTTTTACCCCCAGGCCCAAAAAACTCAGGCTGGCTTCGGAGAGCACCCCCGTGGCGATGCCCAGGGTGGCATAAATGATAATGGGTCCCAGCACGTTGGGCAGAATATGCCTCAAGATAATCTCCGCGTTATTCAGGGACAGGGCCCGGGCGGCGTCGATAAATTCCCGGGAACGCAGCGACAGGGTCTCGGCCCGGACAATGCGGGCCACGCCGGTCCAGTTCAGGGCGCCTACGATGAACACCACGTTCCATACGTTGGCTCCCAGCAGGGCCGCCAGGGAAATGGCAATGGCGTAGAAGGGAAAACACATCACGATGTCGCAGATCCGCATGATAACCGAATCCACAATTTGCCCGAAGAAACCGGCGGTCATACCCAAAAGGATGCCGATAGATACCTGCACCAGGGTAGCGCAGACGCCCACCATAATTGATACCCGGCCGCCGTAGAGGAGACGGGACAGGACATCCCGGCCCAGTTCGTCGGTGCCCAACAAATGTTCCGCCGATGGCGGGGCTTCAATGCTGAAAAGGTCGATCTTGTTCTGATCCCACCGGGCAAGAACCGGCGCCAGGAGGCTCATGACGGTCAGAACCGTCAGTATCACCGCTCCCGCCATGGCCAGACGGTTTCGAAGGAGCTTGCGAAGCACGATTTTTCCCGGAGACAGTATCTCTTTTCTTGACATAGTTTTTCCTTATGCGGGCTTTCTTAAGATCGGTACTGGATCCGGGGGTCCACTACCACGTAGAGCATATCTGCCAGGAGGTTGGCCAGGAGCGTTACCACCGCTACCATCATCACCACGCCCATGATCAGGGGATAATCCCGGTTCTGCACCGCCTCGTAATTCAGCCGCCCGATGCCGGGCCAGGAAAACACCGTCTCGGTCAGCAGCGCCCCGGACAGCAGCGCGGGTATCTGCATGGTCAATAAGGTGATAACCGGCTTCAGCGCGTTTTTCATGGCATGTTTCAGGGTAACCGCGGTCCGGGAAACCCCCTTGGCCCGGGCAGTGCGGATATAGTCCTGGGAGAGGATCTCCACCATGCTGGACCGCATGTAACGCATAAGGCTGGCGGTGTTCATCATGCCCAGGACCATGGCCGGCATGATAAGGTGCCGGACCACGTCCAAAAAGTGGGCGAATCCGGTGTACCCGGCGCCCACCGTCACCTTCCCCGCCACCGGCAGCCACCGGAGGTCCAGCCCAAAGATCTTGATCAAAAGCATACCGAAAAAGAAGGCGGGGATGGAAAGACCGATAAAAGCCGCCACCGTGGCCAGGTAGTCGCCGACGCTGTAGCGCCGGGTCGCCGTCATAATACCGATAGGCAGGCCGAACAGAATGCTGATGACCAGGGCCGTCAGGGTAAGGGTAACGGTGTTGCCAATCCGGGAGGCGATGATGCCGGTAACCGGCGCCCGGTAATGGATGGAGTACCCCAGGTTTCCCCGGAAGGCCTGGCCTGCCCATTTGAAGTATTTAAGCCACAGGGGGTCGTAGTACCCTACCCGGCGGAGCAAATCTTCCTTAACCGCC
This sequence comes from Treponema sp., assembly GCA_031274285.1. Classification (GTDB taxonomy): domain Bacteria; phylum Spirochaetota; class Spirochaetia; order Treponematales; family Breznakiellaceae; genus JAISFT01. The sequence continues at coordinate 53,539 of JAISQJ010000151.1, forward strand.
GGCGGCGCTTCCGGGTCCACCATGGCGGCGTAGGGGTCCCCGGGCTGAAGGTTCACCATGATAAACACGATGATGGAAATACCTATCAGCACGGGGATAGCCTGCAAAATCCGCCGGATATAGTACTTGCCCATGGCCGCTACCGCTTTATTTCCCAGTTCTGAATGTTGTTAAACGGTTCGTAGGGATACGCGCCGTAGTTAAGTACCGACGGGGAGACGGCATAGCCGATATTGGGAATGTAGAGCCACAGGCGGATCACCTTGTCGTTGTGGAACTTCGCCCACTCCCGGATCAGGGGGTCCCGGGCCTTGGGGTCCAGCGTACCGTTCACCCTGACGATGAGCTCCTCCTCGTAGGGGTCCTCGAAGCGCTCCCACCAATGGCCGGTGGCGTAACTGTCCACCCGGAAGGTGGCGCCCATCAGCATGGCGTCGTATTCGGTGGCGGAATTCTGTAAGATCGCCAGGGTCGAGTTAAAGTCCGCCAGAATCAGCTCGGTTTCAATGCCGATATCCTGCCAGTACTGCTGCAGTACCGGTGCGGAAAGTTCCCTGGTCCGGTTGCCCGTGGGATAGTTCAGGGCCAACTGGAATTTCCGGCCGTCCTTTTCAACAATGCCGTCACCGTCACGGTCTCTCCACCCGGCCTCGGCCAGCAGGGCCCTGGCCTTTTCAGGGTTGTACGCATAGGGTTCCAGGTCCCCGGGGTAGGCGTAAGATTCCGGATGTATCAGGGTATTCAAAATAATGCCGTGGCCGTAAAGCAGCTTATCGATAATGGCCTGGCGGTCCACGGCGTAAAGCAGGGCCTGACGGACCCGGACATCCGCCAGACGGGGATCGTTATAGTCCAGGGTCACATACTGGGCCCCGGATCCCACATGCTCCACAATAGTGATTTTGTTGTCCTCGTAGAGCTTCAAATCGCTGGGGTTAAAAGACGAAAGCTCGGCGATGTCCAACTCCCCGCTGATAAGCTCCGCCTGGGCGGTGTCCCGGTTGCTCACCTTGTAGATGAACTGGTCGATCTTGGGCGCGCCGTCAAAGTAGTCCGGGTTGCGTACCAAAGATACGTACTGGTCCGGCACATACTCGCTGAATTTGAAGGGGCCGGTGCCCACCGGGTGCTGGAGCAGCGCCGTGGCCTCGTTCCAGGCCGATACGGGAGTGTTCTCCCATATATGTTTCGCCAGCACCGGACGGTCGGCGAAGTAAGCCAGGGCGCCGGCGTACACGCCGGAGAAGGTAAAACTTACGGTGGTGTCGTCGATAATCCTGATACCCCGGACCGAATCCGCGCCGCCATTGTGGTACTCCTCGTAGCCGTCAAGATGGGTGGCGAAATCCGGCGTGTCGTTGGGATAATCGCCGCTGGCCGCGGCCTGGTAGGTAAAGGCCACATCCTCGGCGGTAAAGGGCTTACCGTCGTGCCATTTGATTCCCGGTTTCAGATGAAAGGTAATGGTGCGCTCGTCACCGGAAAACTCGTAGGAGCTGGCCAGTTTAGGCTTGAAGTTCTGCTCCTGGTCCACCACAACCAGGCGGTCGTAGACCACAAAGATCACGTTCCGGTCGTAATCGGTAAAGTAGAGGAGCGGATGGAAAAGCCCGCTGGGAGAACTCCAGACCGCGTAGCGAAGCACCGAAGCGGCGCCCGATGCCTCGGCGGGTTTTCCGCCGGTGCAGGCTGCCAGGCCCGTTAGCAGCAGAGCAAGGAGAACGGCCGGGACTGTGAAGCCGGCCCTGTTTTTTATCAAGTTTCCCGATTTAGTTTTCATACTTTACTCCTGTTATAGCGTTTTTTTATAGCGTTTTTTTGTTATGCCGCGGGCTTGCCGGCCCGGCGTACCCATTCCAGGCGGGCAAGGTCGATGTCTGCCGGAACCGTGCAATCCGCCCCCAGGATCACCCCGGTGGTCCCGGCGGCGGCAAGCAGTTTCGCCGTAAAGGCCTCGATGTCCTCTTTGGAGCCCCAGTGAAGCAGCGAACCCGGCACATTGTCGAATCCCCCCAGTACCGCCTTACCGTGGAAAATCTTTTTCCCCTCCGCCAAGTCCACGTTTTCCAGGCGGGTTGCCCAGTTGAACGCGTCGACCGGATAGTCCGCAAAGACCTGAAGATCGTTATGCTGGCCGCCGAATCCGCAAATATGGAGAATCTGCCGGCCCCCGGCCGCGGCAGCTCCCTCCAGAACCTTTAGTTCCGAAGGAGCAACCCAGCGGCGGTAAGCCGGGTGGGGGAGTTTGCCGGCGTCGGGGTTGGTAACGCTGAAGTAAATACCGTCGGCCCCGCCTTTTTTGATAACCTCTTCGGCCAGCACGATAAGCCCCGCGGCGATAGTATCCAGGGCCTTGGCGCATACCTCGGGCTTTTCGGCCAGAAAACGGAAGGCCTGGTCCCGGCCGGCCAGGAACAGCAGGTTGTTAAGCGGCGAAAAGACATTGTAAAAGTAGGCCGTGTCTTCCTGCAGGGCGGCCACTCTTCTGACCAGCTCCACCTGCTGGGTTACCCAGGGATCGTCCGCGGAAATCACGTCGATCCCGGCGAGGCTTTCAGGGCTGTCATAGGTTTTTCCCTGCCCCCGGGGATAGTTGAAATAGCCGTCGCTCATAATCTTGACGAAGTCGGGGTGAAACGCTTCGATGTATTGCTTATGGCCCGCCACGTTTTTCTCCAGCAGCGCCGGATTGTCCACCGCGCTGTTGAATTCGCCCCCGCTTAAAAAGTGGAACCAGAATCCCGCCGGCACGCGGTCTACGCTCTCGTTCCGGAACGCCTTGAACAGTCTTTCCCTGTTCCCTTCACGTTTTCCCATGTTGCTTACCCCTATATTCAAACTAATTCCTACTATTACGATAGGTTTAATTAAGTTTATCAAAGTTGAAAAAAAGGATCAAGGGAGTTTGGATAAAATATGAGGTAAGACGAGCCTTTCCCAAAACTGCAGTTTTGGGAAAGCCTCAGATGTAAGAAATAATAAGTGATAGTGGGTTTCTTAGTTTTTAGTTCTTGACCGCCGTTTTCCGGCCTACCGCTGCACCCGGCCGGAGGCGTCGCCGCCGACCAGCTTCCGGACCTCGTCCACCGTGACCAGGTTGTAATCCCCTTCGATGGTGTGTTTAAGGCAGCTTGCGGCCGCGGCGAATTCCAGGGTCTCCTGGGGGGGAAACCCCTGGACGATACCGTAGATAAGGCCGGCCCCAAAGCTGTCGCCGCCCCCTACCCGGTCCACAATATGGATGGGGTATTTTTTGGAAAAGTAGAACCGGCTGCGGTCGTAGAACATGGCCCCCCAGTTATTATCGTTGGCGTTGATAGATTCCCGCAGGGTAATGGCCACCTGCTTAAAGCCAAAACACTCCGCAAGGGTTTTGGCCACCTCCTGATAACCCTCGCGGTTTATCTTCCCCGTGGTTACGTCGGCGCCCACGGCCTTAATGCCAAACACATCAGCGGCGTCTTCCTCGTTGGCGATACAGAGGTCCACCTGCTTAACCAGTTTACCCATTACCTCGGCGGCCTTTTCCCTGGACCAGAGGTTTTTGCGGTAGTTAAGATCGCAGGAAACGGTGAGCCCATTGGATTTGGCCGCCTGGGCCGCCGCCAAGGTGATCTCCGCCACATTAGTCCCCAGGGCGGGGGTAATGCCGGTAAAGTGGAACCAGCTTGCCCCCGCGAAGATCTTGTCCCAGTCAAAGTCCTCCGGGGCGGCGGCGGCGATAGAGGAACCGGCCCGGTCGTAGATCACCTTGCTGGCCCGCTGGCTGGCCCCCTTCTCTAAAAAGTAGATCCCCACCCGGCTGCCGCCCCGGACAATCCGGGAGGTATCAACCCCAAACTGCCGCAGGGTATTTACCGCCGCCTGGCCTATCTCATGTTTGGGCAGTTTGGTCACATAGACGGAATCCAGGCCAAAATTGGCCAGGGAGATGGCCACATTGGCCTCCCCGCCGCCGTAGACGGCCCCAAAACGCTGGGCCTGGACAAAACGGTAATAGCCTTCCGGGGCAAGGCGCAGCATAATTTCACCAAAGGTAACAATTTTTCCCATCTCATGTACTCCTTAACATAGGGCGTGACCGTCCGTGGTTTCGTCTGATGCGGCAAAAGTTATTTTTTCTGGAGCAGGTGCCAGGCAAAGCCCAGAATCTCATCCTTGGCGAAGATCACGTTGATCTTCCCCTCCGCGTTTTTCTTGACGGAGGCGGGATCAAAGGTGATACCCAGTCGTTCCAGATAGGCCTGGGCCCGGACAAGGGTATTGGTGGCCACGGCGATATGGCCGTTTAACCCGGGGGCGCCGGGGAGCTTCATGATCTCCAGGTAGTCGCCGGCAAAGACCGAGGTGTTTCCGTCCTTCACCGTAAAACCGAAGAGGCTATTGATAAGGGCCGCCCCTTTTTTGGCCGCCTCCTCGCTTTTGGCGTTAAGCCCAAAGTGGACCACCGTAAAGCCGAACATCGTAAAAACCGCCTCTTTGGAAAGGGCGGTGATCTTTGCAAAATCCCCGGCGTTGATAAGGTCCGCCCCGACCATCCAGGTACCGCCGCAGGCGAGGATTTTATCGTAAGCCAGGTACTTACCGATATTCCCGGCGTTGATCCCGCCGGTGGGGATGAATTGAAGGCTGGTGTAAGGGGCGGCCACGGCCTTGATATAGTCGATACCGCCGGACTGCTCGGCGGGGAAAAACTTGACCACCTCCAGTCCCGCCTCCAGGGCCGCCTCAAAGTCCGAAGGGTTGGAGCAGCCGGGGGTGACGGGAATTCCCTTTTCGATACAGTAATTGACCACTTTGGGGTTGTAGCCGGGGCTGACGATAAATTTGGCCCCCGCCTTTAGGGCCCGGTCCACCTGATCGGTACTCAGCACCGTCCCCGCCCCCACCAGACATTCGGGAACCTCGGCGGCAATCCGGCGGATCGCCTCCTCCCCCTGGGCGGTTCTAAAGGTGATCTCCGCGCAGGGGATCCCCCCGGCAATCAGGGCCCGGGCCAGGGGAACCGCCTTGCCGGGATCGTCAATTTTGATAACCGGAATGATCCCGATTTTCCCTAAATCTTCTAAAACCTTATCCATTCCGCACCTCGGTATAACAAATTGCCCCCCAGGGGGATGTCAGCAATACAGCCGTTTTGTTGACATACGCTGATTATTGCGCTATTGCGGGATAAATGCAACAAAGTTACACCAGCCGGGAAGGGGGGGCCCGTTACCGGACAGAGGAGCGGCGCTTAAAACGGCCCCTTTGGCCCCCCCTTGGCTCCAGCCCCCGCCCCCCCGGGGCGCGGTCTTTCGCCATCCCCCCTGGGGAAAGACTCGGTTCCCTTGGCAAACACTACAAATAACCACTACACTATAGGTATGAAGCTGCCCGGCGTAGATTGGGATGAAAACAAAAATGTGATCAACAAAGCCAAGCATAAAGGCTTGTCCTTTGAAAGTGCCCAGTATGTTTTTACGGATCCCCAAAGGATAGAGCGCCGGGACGAAAGTGAAGGGAACATATTCGGGGAAGATCGCCGCCAAACCCTAGGCATGGTGGATAAAGTTTTAATGGTTGTCTATACAGAAATCGGAGAAACCAAAAAAATTATATCGGCGCGGCTGGCCAACAAACCAGAAAGAAGGAGTTATTATGGCTATTATCAAATCGACGGTAAGGGCTGGGAGAAAGATTCCTAAAGAGGTAATCCAGGAAGTAAGGCGCGTAGCCAGGGAAGCCCGGAGACACCCGGAAGCATACGATCCCGAATGTCCTCCCAGTTCTCCTCAAGCCTTGGCTGAATTTGCCGCCCAAGCCCGGGAGTTACGGAAGCGAAAGTCCGCCCCGGTAGTTTCCGTCCGGGTAAAACCGGAGACCTTGGAAAGATTCAAAGCCCTGGGCCGGGGGTACTCCGGTACCATGGGGGATGTGTTGAACTATGTGGCGGAAAACCCGGAAATACTCGCGAAGATTTTATAGCGTCAACCCCCCCCCCGCACCCTTCTGAATAGGTACCGCTACTTTTCCCCGGCGAAGAGGGCGATTTCCTTCATGAACTTGGGGATGTCGATACCCTGGGGGCAGAGCTTGACACAGGCCCCGCAGGATATGCAGTGGTGGGCCTTCTCCCGCTCCGGCAAATAGCGGTAGGTGTTATCAAAGACGTCCCGCTTTTTGCTTACCTGGTAGTGGTTGTACTGCCTAAAGACCGTCGGGATATCCACCCCCGAAGGGCAGTCCATACAGTAGCGGCAACCGGTACAGGGTATGGTTCCGCTGGCGTTGTAGGCCCGGGCCGCCTGGTCCAGGATCTTCCGCTCATCGTCGGACAGGGGCGTAAAGGAGGGGTTAAAGGTTTTTAGGTTGTCCTCCATTTGCTCCGGGGTGCTCATGCCCGAAAGTACGGTCATCACCTTGGGCAGGGAGGCGGCAAAGCGGATGGCCCAGGAGGCGAGGCTGTCCCGGGGGCGGGCGGTTTTGAGGATTCCCGCGGCCTTCTCGTTCAGGCTGGCCAGGGCGCCGCCCCGGACCGGTTCCATGACGATGACCGGGAGCTTGTGGGCCGTGAGGTACTCGTAAAAGCGCCGGGCGTTGAGCAGATCCCAGTCCACATAGTTAAGCTGGATCTGGGCGAATTCCCACTCGTAGCCCTCCACCACCTGGGCTAGGAGGTCCGGATCGGAGTGGAAGGAAAAACCCAGCCGCTTGATATACCCCTCCTCCTTTTTCTTTTTGAGGAAATCGTACATATGCAGGCGCTTAAATCGCTCAAAATGGTCGTAATCAAAGCTGTGGGCCAGGTAAAAATCAAAATAGTCGGTTTTGCATTTTTTAAGCTGCTCGTCAAAGATGCGTTTAACCTCGTCCTCCGACTTGGCCGTTTCCCAGGTGGGCATCTTGCTGGCCAGGTAATAGCCGGAACGATCCCGCCGGGACAGCACATCCCCCACAAAGATCTCGCTTTTCCCCTCGTGGTAGGGGTAGGCGGTGTCAAAGTAGTTGATTCCCCCCTCAAAGGCCATGTTGAGCATCTTTTCCGCCGTAGGGTAATCAATTTTGGCCTTGTCGTTGTCGATCACCGGAAGCCGCATTAAACCAAAGCCCAAAAGGGACACTTCCGCATCCAGGGAAGTTATTTTCCTTTTTTCCATTACCTCTCTCCTTGAGTAAAATTTTACTGGATGGATTTACGATACCAAAATTTAGCAGCGAGGTAAACGGACAGCCGTGTTCATTCCCCCGGCGCGGAGGGCTGGCTCGGAGCGGGGCCGCCTGGGCGCCGTCTGCGGCGGCGCCGTTTCTTCGCCGGGGCGGCGGAGGGGTCCGCCTGCCCGGGGCGATCCGGTTCCGGCCCAGCGGAGGGCGGTCCCGGGGCTCTGCGGGGACGATCCGCCGCCTGCCGGGAGCGGTCTGCCGCCGGGCGAGGCGGGCCGGGGGTCTCCTCCCCGGCGGGCAGCCGTATGGGGAAGCGGGCCCGCTTCACCGAAAAGCCGTGCTCCGCGAAGATAAGCCGCACCGCATGGTCCAGTTCCACCCGGGGGGGATTCATGGGCAGCACAAAGCGGCGGGCCGCTATGAACGCGGTCCGGTAGTTTTCCTGCGGGTCAGGGGCTTCCCAGTCGGTATTTACCTCCAGGTAGCCGCGGATAAGAGAACTCATGGCCCAGCCCGCGGTGTCCACCTTCCCGGCCGCGGCTTCAAGGTCCCCCAGGTAGGTCCCCCGGAAATTCGGGTTTTCCTTCAACAGCTTTGACGCGTTGGGCTGGAGGTAACGGTAAAGCCCCATGGCATCAAGCCGCTGGACGATGAGGGCCGCCGAGGAGGAACGGATAATTTTATTGATCTCCTCGGTAAGCCGGGAGGGGGAAACCTGGGCCAGGAGGGGGGACTCCCGCCGGATCTGCCAGCGCAGGGACAGGGGCAGCCTGAAACCTGCGGCGGCGCCGTATTTTACCGCCCGGATCATCCGCACCGGATCATCCTTAAAAATGGTGTTCAGCGGAATGATAGGGCAAATCTTCTTTTTTCTGATGTCCCCCATGCCCCCCACAAAATCCACCACGATCTGTTTAAGGGGATCGTAAAACAGGGCGTTCAGGGTAAAATCCCGGCGGAGCACGTCTTCCTCGATGGTTCCGAAGGTATTGCCCGTATGCCCGTCCTTGAGGGACCGAAAAGTACAGACTTCGAAGATCTTCTTCCCCGCATAGACATGGACCAGGCGGAAACGGTTGCCGATGACCCGGGAATTGCGGAAAAGTTTCTTGATCTGGGCCGGGCTTGCCCGGCTTACGATGTCAAAATCCTTGGGTTTCTTGCCGAGGATCAGGTCCCGCACCGCACCGCCCACGACATAGCTTTCAAAACCCGCTTCCCGCAGCCGCCCGATGACGCGGACCGCATCGCCGTCAACATCGGCAAGGGAGATACGGTGTTCATCCTGGGTATACACCAGGGCCTTCTTAACGGGTTTCCCGTCTTTAGCTGTCGAATAACGGAAACGCACGGATACTCCCTACCGGTCCCGGATTTGCCGGTTTTCTTCCGGCGGGGGGGACATACACTTCTCGATCCAGGTGAGGAGATTATCCATCACCTCCTCCCGGTTGGTCTCGTTCAGTGGTTCATGCCGGGCATTGGGGTAGAGCACGAATTCCAGCTTATCGATCCCCATGGCCCGGTACGCGTCCACCAGCGCGGCGGGGCTGGCCCCCATGTCCCCCACGGGGTCCGAGGAGCCGGAAAAAATGTAAACGGGAAGCCGCCGGTCGATCCGTTCCATCCGCTCCGGCCGGTGGATACGGTCGAGAAGGGCGATAAGGTCCCGGTAAAAGCCGGCGGAACAGGGCATGCCGCAGAGGGGGTCCCGGACAAAGGCGTCTACCTCCCCGTTGTCACGGGAAAGCCAGTCAAAGGGGGTCCGGTTGGGGCGGAAGGGCTTGTTGTAGGGTCCGTCGGCAATGGCCCGTGAAAGGGCGCTGTAGCGCCTTGGCCCCGCCAGCCGGGAAAGCAGGGCCATCACCGGGACGCCGGCCCGAATCTTAAAGCCGCCGGGACCCCTGGTTCCCGAAAGGATGCAGCCGGAAAGCCTTGGCGCCGAAGCCCCGTAGGTTTCGATGTAGTTCTGGACCAGGAAGGAACCCCAGGAATGGCCCAGGAGGAAGAGGGGAAGGCCGGGGCGCTGTTCCGCGATATGCTGATTCAGGGTGTGGATATCCTTCGTTACCAGGGAAAAGCCGTCCTGATCCGCACAGTGGCCCGGCAGCCCGCCCCAGGCGGGATCGTTGACCTTGGGATCTGCAGTATGCCCGTGGCCCCGCAGATCCATGGCCCATACCTCTATGCCCCTGGCGTTCAGGCGCCGGGCAAGCCGCTCATACCGGAGGGAATGTTCCGCCATGCCGTGAACAATCTGCAGCAGGGCCCGGCTCTTGTCCGGTTTTGCGGAAACCCAGCGCCGTACAAAAAGCCGTCCGTTCCCGGCGCCGGGGAGCCAGGCCGTGGAATCCGAAAGGGTATCCGGTCCGTTCATACGTCCCTCCGGTCCGTCTGGGCTGCCGATCGCGCTGGAGGCGGGGCTGCGCGTGATTTCATGGACAGATTGTACTCCCTATTCGCCATTCTTTCAATTATTATTGACGGCAGGCGGGGTATGGCTTTAAAGGAGCGCCCGGCATGAAAATCGGAGGAAGCGATGGCTGCGGGGGACCTGATCAACGCGGAGGTGGAACGGATTGCGGCCGGGGGAGCGGGACTGGCCCGCTCCGGGGGGCAGGCGGTCTTTATCCCCTACACCGCGCCGGGGGACCGGATACGGGCGCGGATACGGCGGGAACACCGGGGCTGGGCCGAGGCCGATCTGGCGGAACTTGTCGAGGCTTCCCCCGGCCGTACGAAGCCCCGCTGCCCCCTTTACTACCGGGGGCCGGAGGAAAACCGGCAGGTCTGCGGGGGCTGTTCCCTCCAGCACCTGGACTATGAATCCCAACTGGCGGCCAAGGTGGAAATCCTTAAAGAAGCCTTCCGCCGCATCGCCCGCCTGCCCCAAGGCCTCCCGGAAGTCCGGGTCTTCCCCTCCCCCCCGTGGGAGTACCGCAACCGGGTCCAGCTCCACCGGGCCGGGGCGGCCGGGGGGCGCTTCCACGCCGAAGGGGCCGCTGAGGAGGCCGTGGGCTTTATGGCCGCCAAGAGCGGCCGGGTGGTGCCGGCGGAGGACTGCCCGGTGGCGGATCCGGGTATCCGGGCCCTCCTGGGCTCGGGGGAACTCAGGGGCCGGGCTGGGAAATTAGGGGCCCCCGCCGGCCGGGATCGTTTTACGGTTTACAGCCGGGGGGATCTCCTCCTTACCGGGGGGGACCGGGGCAGGGTGCGGATTCGGGACCGGGACCTGTGGATGGATACGGAGGTTTTTTTTCAAAGCAATGGGACCATGCTGGAACTCCTTATCGGGGAAATTCTGGATCTGGCGGTCCGGGGGGACCCTTCCCTGCCCCTGGCGGACCTGTACTGCGGGGTGGGGACCTTCGCCGCCTTCCTGGCCGGCCGCTTTCCCCGGATCGAGCTTTTGGAGGAAAATCCGGGGGCCCTGGCCCTGGGCCGGAAAAATGTTCAGGGAGGGGAAGCCCGTTTCTTTGCCCTCACCGATAATGAATGGGTAAGGAAGCGGGAGGCGGCCGGGCCTTACGGCCTTATCATCGCTGACCCGCCCCGGCAGGGCCTTTCCCCCGCCATGCGGCGCTGGCTTGCCGAGGCCCGGGCGCCGCTTTTGCTCTATGTGTCCTGCGATCCAGCGGCCCTGGCCAGGGACAGCCGGGAACTTTTGGAGGGCTGGGAGCTTGAAAAATTGGATCTTTACGACTTTTACCCCCAGACCGCCCACATCGAATGTCTTGCGGTATTCAGGGCCGTTTCGCCGTAATGCCCCGATGATCCGGTTCCCCCCGCCTTTCGGACTGGTCACGATGTTCCTGCTGCTCCTGACGATCCCCGCGGGGGCCCAAAATGAGCCCCTCTGGAGGCTGGCCCTGGGGGGGACGGTGATTGGGACCCCCGTGGCCCAGGGGGGCTCCGTGGCCGCGGTTCTGGATTCCGGCAGCCTCAAGACGGTTTCCGCCCAGGGCAGACCCCTGTGGACCTATGCTTCCCAGGGCCGTCTTACCCCCTTCCTGACCCGTTCCCCGGAGGGACACTGTTACATCGGCCGGACCAACGGTGAATTTATCGCGGTAAACCGGGTGGGGCGGGAACTGTGGCGCGGCAATCTCCGGGCCCCCCTTTCCGGGCCCGCGGTCCTGGGCTGGGACGGGCGGCTGTTTGTCCCCGGCGGGACCTGGATCCACTGTTTTACCGCGGCGGGGCGGCTCCTGTGGCGGCGGCAGCTTGGGCTTCCCCCGGTCATTCCCCCCGTACCCGACCAGGACGGCGGTGTGATCCTGGTCCTGGCCAACGCGGCGGCCCTGCGGCTCGGCCCCTTCGGGGAAGCCCAGAGCCTCTACCTTTCCGCCCTGCCCCGGGCCGTCGTGCCCCTGGGGTCTCCGGGAAACGGCGGCCGCCTGCTCATCCTGTACGAAAACGGGGGCATGGAACTGGCCGATTTCCGATCCGCCGATTTTAGCCGGGGTCCCCGGCCCCTGCCCCGCCTGGAGGAACGCCCCCTGGCGGCCGCGGGCTGGGGGCTGGACGCGGCGGTACTGCTGGAGTCGGGCCGGATTCTGGCCCTGAAGGGCCTCACCGGGGAGCCGCTCTGGTCCGCGGACAGCCTAGTGGCTGTTCCCGGCCGGAACGAGCCGCATCCCGCGCTGGTCTGGGATGAACGGGGAATCTACGCCTTTTCCGCCGCCGGGGCCTCGGGCTTCACCAGGGCGGGGGGGCTGCTCTGGCATCTCGACTTACAGGATACCAGTTCCCTGCCCGGCTTCGGGGACGACGGGATCCTGTACTCCGGGGGGGCCGACTGGATTCTCAATGCCTATAAGCTGGAGGAGCGGGTCCGGCGGCTTCCCTATGCCATGTACGGTCCCGCGCCGGAGGGTAATTACGGCGCCGGCTCCCCTCCCCCCTCGTCCTGGACCGGCAACCCCATGCGCTGGGAGGAGTCCGTGCTGGAGGAGCAGCTTAGGACCATCCGGGGGGACCTGCTTCAGGGCCGGGTCGGGGAGCGGGAACTGGAATACACCGCCTTTTTGATGGAAACCATCGGCGCGGGCGGGGACCCGGAAAGCTCCCGGCGCCGGCCCCTGGTACAAATAAGCCACCGGGTCCGCTCCCTGGAACTCCTGGCCCTGATGGGTTCCCGCGATACGGTCCCCTTCCTGGCCCGGATCTTCAGGGACGATCCGGAGCCCGCGGTGAGGACCGCCGCGGCCCTGGCCATCGGCGCCATCGGCCAGGATAAGCAGGGCGCCGCGCTGGATGCCTTTGCCGGGGCCGTATTCAGTCTCCGGGAAGAACAGGTGATGACGGCAGTGGCCTTTGCCGCCGGGGCCCTGGGCCGCTTCTCCGGCCCTCCCCTCAACGGCACAGGAATTCAAATCCTCTCGGTCTTAAGCGGCCCGGATCGCCCCAACCAGGTCCGGGCCCTGGCCAAACGGGAGCTTGAGAGCCTTATCAAGTAACGAACCGGTGTCCACGGATTGGTCTTCCTTTTCCCTTCACCGACCGGTAAACTATAACAAGAGGTCTTTGATGCGGCGATCCCCTTGGTTCTTGTTCATGATGATTTCCCTTTCCCTCCATGCCCAGGTTAATCAAAGCGAGCTGGAGGAAGGCCAAACCCCCGTCTCCTTTATCAACTACGAGGGTCCCCACGCCCGGATCGAGACCCGGGTCCAGATCCGCAATATCGGCTTTGTCCTGGGCCAAGCGGTCCGGGGGGGCAATAACTCGCCGGGAACCAGGGGCAGGTACTTTGTTATCCACGCCGCGGGTCCCGAAGACGGGCAAAGGCTGGACGCCGATATCTTCGGCCTGGGCCCCGACACCGGGGTGGATCATATCAGAAACCTCAGACTCATTGTCCAGGGTTACCTGGAAGGGGCCTACCTGTACAGCGCCCGGGACGCGGCCCTGCTTGCCGAATACGTGACGGTCTACAATGCGGTTTACCGGGGGGACTGGGAGTATATCAATTTCCGCTACAAGGATGAAGTAATCGCGGAACTGGACCAGGAACGGGCGGGACTCTCCATCCGTTTTGACGAGTGGCCGGGCCGGACCCTGATGCTTATCCCCATGGGCACAGGGGCCGCCGGTTCCCTCTCCGCCCTGGACACCGCGGTGGTGGGGGATCCCCAGGTGGTAGAGGAACTGCGGAAGGACGAGGACCGGGGAGTTACCCAGCGCCAGGACATGGTGGATCTAAAAGAGCGGGAAGCCGACGAGGCCGGGGAGCGGGCCGAGGAACAGCGGGAGGAAGCTGACCGGGAACAGCGGCAGATAGACCAGGAGCGGCAGCAGCTTGAGGAGGACCGGCGGCAGGCCCAACCGGCCAGGCCGGAACAGGAAGCCCAGCCGGTTCAAAGGCCGGCCCAAGGGCCGCCGGTCCAGGACGAAAGGCCAAACCGGGAACAGGCCCCGGCGGATTCCCAGGCCGCTCCCGAACAGCGGCAGCCTGACCCGCGGGAGGAGGAGTTTGAAAGGCGGGAAGCGGAGCTGGACCGGCGGCAGGAAGCGGTGGACGAGAGGCGGGAGGAAGCTCAGCGGAACGAGGACTTCGCCGCGCAGAAGCGGGAGGAGGCCAGGGAGGAACGGGAGAGCATCGCCAGGGACCAGCAGGAGCTTATCAACCAGGATAATCCGCCGGAGGAGGAGGGACGTATCTCCGCGGTCCTCAACGATCGGGATTCCCCCCTGGGGCAGTTCGTAAAGCTCGACCGCAACGGCGAGGAGCTGCGGCGTTCCGCGGTTAACACGGTAAACGTCAGGACCATCGTCGCAGTGGAAGACAGAATCATCGCCGTGGCCGGGGAGAACCGGGGCAGCGGGGCCATCCGCCTTATCGAGGTTGACCGCAGGACCCTGGACATGAAGGCCCAGGGGGAGGACGATATCCATCCCCAAAGCCTCCTCTGGGTTAACGGGACGGATCTCTACGCCATTACCGTCACCGGGGGCGCCGCATACCTGGGCCGCTTCAATCCCGGTCTTGTCCGGCAGACCCGCTCCGCGGAAACGGTCCACCCCTACGCCGCGCTCATCTTCCAGGAGGGCCTGATCCTTACCCAGCGGCAGGACGGCTCGGCCCTGGTCCTTGACGCCCAAACCCTGGAAGCGCGGAATTAGCGCAGGCGCAGGTCTTTGCCGGCGCTCAGGCCGAAATTCCCCAGCTTCCGGCCCACTTCGTAGTATTCCCACTCGGCGTAGAGGAAGCCCTCCATCTTGTCGATGAGCATACGCTGGTTTTTCCCCACCTTGTCGGCGTCCACCCGCATACAGAGGACCTCCCCCAAAAAGAGATCGTGATCCCCCACGGTGGTAACGGACAGGACCTTACATTCCAGATTTACCGGGCACTCCCCCACAATGGGGGGCTTTACCGCCAGGGAAGGCAGGGGGCAGAGGCCAAAGTCGGCGAATTTGTCCCGGCCGTCCCGGCCGCTTTTCATCCCGATGCCGTCCACCTTTTCCAGGAGGGCCCGGGAAGGCAGGTTGGCGGTGAATTCCCCGGTCCGGGAGATAAGGCCGTGGCTATAGGTGGCCTTTCGCAGGGCAATACCGATGATACAGGGATTTTTAAGACCGATGTTAAAGATCTCCCCGGCGGTCATGATATTGGGCTTGCCGTCCTCATCGGCGGATACAATAAGCCCCGCGGGAGTGGGGAACACCGGGCGAAAGGGCTCGTGTATGACGGTCTTCTCTATCGCGGCTGTCATGGGACCTCCTCAAAAGAAACCCTACCCCTTTTCCGTCCCGCCGTACACCCGCGCCGCCGTTTTTTAACGGGCAAAGGCCGCCGTTAGGCGGTTTTGCGGAGCCGCGCCCAAACCGGGCATGGCGGTGGCGCCCGGCGTTCCATTGACTTCAAAGTTAGTCTCCGCTATCCTTTGAGGTGTAAGCTGCGGCTTACACTGGAGTAACGGATGCCCTTAACATTTGTCAGGCCCGGGGAAAGACGGGCGGTAACACGGCTGGGCGGACCAGAGGAAATGAAAAACCGGCTTTTGGCCATGGGTTTTACCGTGGGGAGCGAAGTCAAGGTAGTTGCCGAACTGGCGGGGAACCTTATTGTGGCGGTCAAGGATTCCCGGCTTGCCATAAGCCGCGAAATGGCCAACCGGATTCTGGTATAGGGGTCTATGCTCACCTTAAAAGATATAAAGCCCGGTCAAAGGGTCCGGGTTATCAAGATTCATGGGGAAGGTCCGGTAAAACGGCGGATCATGACTATGGGTATCACTCGGAACACGGAGATTCTGGTCCGCAAGGCCGCTCCTCTGGGGGACCCCATTGAGATCCAGGTGCGGGGTTACGAGCTTTCCCTGCGAAAAGCGGACATCGACATTATTGAGGTTGCTTGGTATGAGTTTACGGATAGCCCTGGCGGGGAATCCGAACAGCGGAAAAACCACCCTTTTTAACGCCCTCACCGGTTCCAACCAGTTTGTGGGGAACTGGCCGGGGGTAACGGTGGAGAAAAAAGAGGGCCGGCTGAGAAACCGCCGGGATGTGACGGTGATCGATTTACCGGGGATCTATTCCCTTTCCCCCTACTCGCTGGAGGAAGTTATCTCCCGGAATTACCTGACGGAGGAAAGGCCGGAGCTTATTCTGAACATTATCGATGCTTCCAACCTGGAGCGGAACCTGTTCCTTACTACCCAGCTTTTGGAAATGGGAATCCCCGTGCTGGCGGCGCTGAACATGATCGATGTGGTGGAAAAGGCGGGGGATTCGATAAACCTGGCCAAGCTGGAAAAGGGCCTGGGCTGTCCGGTCATGGCCATTTCCGCCCTTAAAGGCACCGGGGTCGAGGAGGCGGTGGAGCGGGCCCTGGTCCTGGCCCGGGAGGGAAAGGCCCCCCGGTCGCCCCTCCCGTCGGCCGCTGATCCGGCCCCCGATGCCGGTGATGATGAAGACGCCGAGGCCCGCTACGATTTTATCACCGCCGTGGCAGCCGGCTGCCTGGTCCGGAAAAGCCGGGAGGGGCTTTCGGCCAGCGACCGGATCGACCGGATCGTCACCAACCGCCTCCTGGCCCTGCCTATCTTTGCCGCCATTATCTTTGGTATTTATTTTATTTCCGTCACCACCGTGGGAACCTGGGTCACCGACTGGACTAACGACGGTCTTTTTGGGGAGGGCTGGGAATTTTTCGGCCTCCCGGTGCCGGGGATTCCGGTTATTATCGGCGGGTTTTTGGAAAAAATAGGAACCGCCCCCTGGCTTAACGGCCTTATCCTGGACGGTATCGTGGGCGGCGTGGGGGCGGTGCTGGGCTTTGTGCCCCAGATGCTGGTGCTGTTCCTGTTCCTGGCCGCCCTGGAAGCCTGCGGTTATATGGCCCGGATCGCCTTTATCCTGGACCGGCTCTTCCGCCGCTTTGGGCTTTCGGGGAAAAGTTTTATTCCCATGCTCATCGGTACGGGCTGCGGCATTCCGGGGGTCATGGCCTCCCGGACCATAGAAAACGAACACGACCGCCGTCTTACGGTCATGGTTACCACCTTTATGCCCTGCGGGGCCAAACTTCCTATCATCGCCCTCATCTCCGGGGCGGTCCTGGGCGGGGCCTGGTGGGTGGCCCCCAGCGCCTATTTCCTGGGGATCGCGGCGGTGATCCTGTCGGGGATCATCCTCAAAAAGACCCCGCCCTTCCGGGGCGAGGCGTCCCCCTTTGTAATGGAACTTCCCGCCTATCATATTCCGGGATTGATAAACGTACTGCGCAGCATGTGGGAGCGGGGTTCCTCCTTTATCAAAAAGGCGGGCTCCGTGATCCTGCTGTCCGCAGTCCTGGTGTGGTTCCTCTCCGGCTTCGGTTTTACCGCCGCGGGCTTTGGCATGGTGGAGGACTTAAGCGACGGGATGCTGGCCTCTATCGGTTCCCTTATCGCGGTGATCTTTGCGCCCCTGGGCTTCGGCTCCTGGGACGCGGCGGTGGCCACTATCACGGGGCTGGTGGCCAAGGAAAACGTGGTGGGTACCATGGGGGTGCTTTACGGCTTCGCGGAACTCAGTGAGGAGGGGGTGGAAATGTGGGACGCCTTCGCGGCCAAGTTCAGCGCCATTTCCGCCTACGCCTTTCTGGTATTTAACCTTTACTGCCCCCCCTGTTTTGCCGCTATCGGCGCCATAAGGCGGGAGATGAACAACGGCAGGTGGACCCTCTTCGCGGTTGCTTATCAGCTTGCCTTTGGTTACACCCTGGCCCTTATGGTGTACCAGTTCGGCAGCTTCTTCTTAGGCGGCGGCTTTGGGATCGGCACCGCGGCGGCCCTGGGGGTTTTGGCCCTTTACCTCTGGCTCCTGCTGCGGCGGCCCGGAAAAACACACAAGACCGTCGATCGGGAGGGGACCCAAGCCGCGGCTTAGGGCCTTAAGGAAAAACCGATGAACTTTATGCAGGAAAACCTGTCCACGATTATCGTCGGAACGCTGGTGTTCGCCCTCCTGGGCCTGATACTTTTCAGGCTTATCGTCAATATCCGCCGGGGAAAAACCGGCTGCCCCTGCGGCTGCGAAGGCTGCGCCAAAATGGGCAGGGGAAATGGGGAGCCTGTTTCTAAAATCAGCTAACATGGCGCGGGGCCTAAGATAGGTTCCCCCTCTATACTACGTCCTGCGCCGGAACCAGCGAATATTCCTGTCCTCGGGAATCACGCTGACCTCGGGGGGCGGGGTAAGCGCCATGGTTATTTTGTGCGACAGCTTGCTCACCACCCAGGTCAG
>JAISQJ010000181.1 GCA_031274285.1 Treponema sp.
ACGTCTTTGGGCTAATGATAAAAGTCCGCACATGTTTTTTAAAATGCTCTATATTTTTATATTTAAGCAACTCAAGTATCTTCAGCAATACGGTATAATTGGCCTTGGTATAATTTACCCAAAACGATCCCCTGTCGGTACGAAAAAGAAAAACAGGATACCTTATAATTCGAACTTCATATACTTTAAAATCAGAAAGCTCCAACCGCTTTCTTTTTCGCACTGCCATGAGGTCTATATGCCTATCATCCAGGTAAATATCATAGATATGATAATTTGAAACTAACGTGGAAACACAGACTATAATCCAAATTAAAAAACCATAGGCCACGTTTGAATCCAATATTTTCAAATATATGAATCCCATAATAAGTATACATAATAAAACAAACATTTTTATTGTGGATGCATTTGTTGATACCTTATTTATCTTCATTTTTTATTCGACGCCGCCACCGCTAGTATAAAACCCTTATAGGGAAAGTACAAGCTGACCACCCCGGCGCTGATACCGGAAAACGGCGCGGCCAAACATGCAGGGGGTGGGAGGTACAGGTGTATTCTCCCTAAGTCTAAATGCGGTTGCCCCGGAAGGCTTCCCGGAAATTCCGGTCGATTGTTTTTTCCAGTTCCCCCGGTTCCGCTGCGGTCTTGCCCGCCTCCCCCCGCAATGCCGCCATGCCCCGCAGGATAAGGGGCAGGTCCGTCCAGCGGGAGAATTCCCGGCCCCGCAGACTCTGGTAAGGGGCGTCGGTTTCGCAGAGGAGTCTGGCCGCGGGAAACAGGGCGCAGCAGCGCCGCGCCTCCTTATGGTTCAACAGTATTACCGTCCCGAAGGAAAAATACGCGTTGATCCCCCGGCGGAGCAGGGCTTCCCCCTCCCCCAGGGTTCCGGGCCAGGAATGAAAAATAAGGGCGGGCAGTTTCCTTAAAACCGCGGACCTGGCAAAGACCTTGTGCATGGCCCTGCGGACGTGGATCACCAGGGGAAGGCCGTGACGGAGGGCAAGGTCCGCCTGGGCGTCAAAGACCGCGTCCTGCAGGGCTTCGGCGGCCCGGAATGCGGGAGTATAAAGATCGAAGCCCGCCTCCCCTACGGCGGCAAGCCGTTTTTCCCGGGCCAGGGTTTCGGCAAAATCAATAGGCCCCTGATACACGGCAAGCCTTTCCCCAGCGCCGGGCATTTGGGGATGGACGGCAAAGCAGGGTAAAACCGGGGCCCCCTGCCCCGCCCCGCGGGCAAGTTCCTCGTGGTAGAGAAATTCCTCCCTGGTGGCGGAACTGGCCGCGCAGGAAATACCCAGGCTCCGGCGTTCCTCCTCCGCGCCCGGAAGGAATTCCGCCAAGGCCCGGGGATGGCAGTGGGCGTCGGTCACTAGAAACTGGTGGTGTCCGGGTTCTGGTCCAGGCCGGCGATTCCCGTAAGGCCGGCGATCTTCTCCACGTCCTCCGCGGAAAGCTCAAAGTCAAAAACCTTGGAGTTCTCCACGATCCGTTCGGGAGTTACCGATTTGGGCAGGGGGAGGTAGCCCCGCTGCAGGCTCCAGCGGATGCAGACCTGGGCGATGCTCCGACCGTACTTTTCCGCGAAAACCTTAATCTCCGGCGCGTCGAAGATCTTCCCCACCCCCAGGGGGCTGTAGGCTTCCAGCAGGATGTGCCTGGTCCGGCAGTAGTTGACCACTGCGTCCTGGGTACAGCCGGGACAGAGGCGGATCTGGTTTACCTGGGGCGCGATGACCGCGGTCTTGTAGAGGGCTTCCAGGTGATGCTCGTGGAAGTTGCTTACCCCGATGGCCTTAACTTTCCCGGCGCCGTAGAGTTCCTCAAAGGCCTTCCAGGTTCCCGCATTGGCCTCCTGCCAGTTGCCGCGGAATTTGACGGGGTTGGGCCAGTGGATCAGGTAGAGATCGAGATAATCGGTGCCCAGCTTCTCCGCGCTCTGCCGGAAGGCCGCCAGGGCCGCCTCGTAGCCGTGATCGTTGTTCCAAAGCTTGGTGGTAAGAAACAGCTGGCTCCGGGGAACGCCGCTTTCCCTGATGGCCCGGCCCACGCTTTCCTCGTTGCCGTAGACCGCGGCGGTATCAATATGCCGGTAGCCCGCGGCCAGGGCCGCCTTGACCGAGGAAACCGCTACGTCCCCGCTGGGGGTCTGCCAGGTGCCGAAACCGACGCAGGGTATCTTGACCCCGTTGTCCAGGACAAAGGTATCGGTTAGTGAGGTGTACGCCATAAAAAACTCCTTCTTGCGATGTTACTACCGCTTTGTTTGAATACGCCATTCTAAATGTTCACGTAAAGGTTAGGTCAAGGTCCCGGCGCATGGAAATCTATCCCTTAACACGTTATAGTAACTGGATATGGCACAAACAGGAAAACGGGAGCCCGTAGGGGACCTGGAGAGTCTGGAAAGGGCGCTCAAGGCCGTCCGCAGGGCCCAGGAGGAGTATTCCCGCTTCTCCCAGGAGCAGGTGGACCGGATCTTCTTTGCCGCCGCCCGGGCCGCGAACGGGGCCCGGATTCCCCTGGCAAAAATGGCGGTGGAAGAAACGGGCATGGGGGTGGCGGAAGACAAGGTTATCAAAAACCACTACGCCGCGGAGTACATCTACAATGCGTACCGGGATACCAGGACCTGCGGAATCATCGAGGAAGATCCGGTTTTCGGGATCAGGAAGCTGGCGGAGCCCCTGGGCGTGGTGGCTGCGGTGATCCCCACCACCAACCCCACCTCCACGGCGATCTTCAAATCCCTTATCTGCCTAAAAACCCGGAACGGGATCGTCATCTCCCCCCATCCCAGGGCGAAAAACTGCACCATCCGGGCGGCCAAAATTGTCCTGGAAGCGGCGGTTGCCGCCGGGGCGCCGGAGGGGATCATCGGCTGGATCGACGAACCCAGCCTGGAACTCAGCAGCCTGGTCATGAAGGAAGCGGATATCATCCTGGCCACCGGGGGTCCGGGCATGGTAAAGGCCGCGTACTCGTCGGGGAAGCCCGCCATCGGGGTGGGCTCCGGCAACGTGCCGGCCCTCATCGATTCGGGGGCGGATATTAAGACCGCGGTAAGTTCCATCATTCTTTCCAAGACCTTTGACAACGGGATGATCTGCGCCAGCGAGCAGTCGGTCATCGCACTGGATGATATTTATGACAGGGTGAAGTTGGAATTTACCTACCGGGGCTGCTACTTCCTCAGGGACGGCGAGATCGAGAAGGTCCGCAAGACCATCCTGGTGAACGGGGCGTTGAACGCGAAAATCGTGGGTCAGAGCGCCCGCCGGATCGCGGAGCTTGCGGGGATCCCGGTTCCCGAATCCACCAAGGTGCTGATTGGGGAAGTGGACAGCGTGGACCTAAGCGAGGAATTTGCCCACGAAAAACTTTCCCCCGTCCTGGCCATGTACCGGGCTAAAGATTTTTCCGAGGCCATGGACAAGGCGGAGGTCCTTATCCGGGACGGCGGTTACGGCCACACCGCCGGCGTCTACCTGAACCCGGTGTCGGGAAGAGAAAAGCTGGAAGCCTTCAGCCTGCGGATGAAGACCTGCCGCATTGTGGTGAACAGCCCCTCCGCCCACGGGGGCATCGGGGACCTCTACAACTTCAAGCTGGCCCCCTCCCTTACCCTGGGCTGCGGCTCCTGGGGGGGCAATTCGGTGGCGGAAAATGTGGGAGTTAAGCACCTCCTTAACATCAAAACCGTGGCGGAGAGGAGGGAGAACATGCTCTGGTTCAGGACGCCGGGAAAGATATACCTTAAGCGGGGCTGCCTCCCGGCGGCCCTGGATGAGCTTAAAACCGTGATGGCTAAGAAACGGGCCTTTGTGGTAACCGACAGTTTTCTCTACCAAAACGGCTACACCAAAACGGTCGCCGAAAAGCTGGATCAGATGGGGATAGTCCACGAGACCTTTTTTGACGTGGAAAGCGATCCCACCCTGGCCTGCGCCAGAAAGGGGGCCGAGCGGATGGCCTCCTTCCGGCCCGATGCGATTATCGCGGTGGGGGGCGGTTCCGCCATGGATGCGGCCAAGATCATGTGGGTCCTCTACGAGCATCCCCAGGTCAATTTTGCCGATATGGCCATGCGCTTCATGGATATCAGGAAGCGGGTCTACACCTTTCCCCCCATGGGGGAAAAGGCCTGTTTTATCGCGGTCCCCACCAGTGCGGGCACGGGAAGCGAAGTGACCCCCTTCGCGGTGATCACCGACGAGGAGACGGGGATGAAGTACCCCCTGGCGGATTATGCCATCCTGCCGGACATGGCCATTGTGGACGCGGATTTGATGATGAACGCGCCTAAATCCCTTACCAGCGCCAGCGGCATCGACGCCCTGACCCACGCCCTGGAAGCCTACGCTTCGGTCATGGCCACCGAGTTTACCGACGGCCTGGCGATCCAGGCCATGAAGCTCATCTTCGAATATCTGCCCAGGGCCTACGAACTGGGGGCCGAGGACCCGGAGGCCCGGGAAAAAATGGCCAACGCCGCGACCATTGCGGGCATGGCCTTTGCCAACGCCTTCCTCGGGGTCTGTCATTCCATGGCCCACAAGCTGGGGGCCTTCTACCATCTGCCCCACGGCATCGCCAACGCCCTGATGATAACCGAGGTGCTCCGCTATAACGCGGCGGAAGTGCCGGTCAAGATGGCGGCCTTTCCCCAGTACCCCTGCCCCCGTACCCTCTCCCGCTACGCCGGGATCGCCCGGGCCCTGGGGCTCACGGGGGACAGCGACGAGGAAAGGCTGGAATCCCTCATCGCCGCGGTGGAGGAACTCAAGGGCCAGATCGGAATCAAGGAATCGATCAGGGATTACGGCGTGGACGAGGGCCAGTTCCTCAAGGGCCTTGACCAGATGAGTGAGATGGCCTTTGACGATCAGTGTACCGGGGCCAATCCCCGGTATCCTTTGATAAGCGAGATCAAGCAGATGTACCTTAACGCGTATTACGGCGGCGGGGGGGCCGGCAAATGAGCAGAACCATTATCGTGGAACGTCCCAATAAGACCATCTACCTGGAAGACGGACGGGTTTACAAGGTCATGGGACCGGATTCCCTGGCCTCCGATGTTTTTAACGAAGCCCTGAATCTGGCCGCCGTGGGGGAAACGGGACTGGCGACCCCCAAAATCCTGGGAGTCACCAGGCTTGACGGCAAATGGGCCCTCTCCTGGGAGTACGTTGAGGGGACCACCCTGCTGGACCTGATGAAAAAGGACGGCGCCCGCCTTGAGGCATACCTCAACCGCTTTGTGGACATTCAACTGGAGATGCACCGGTACAGCGCCACCCGGCTTCCGGTACTCACCGACAAGATGCACCGGAAGATCCGCGCCAGCGGCCTGGACGAGACCATCCGCTACGAACTCCACACCCGGCTTGACGGCATGAGCCGGCATACCAAGCTCTGCCACGGGGACTTTGTCCCCAGCAATATTATCATCACCGGCGGCGATGAAGCGTGCATCATCGACTGGTCCCACGCGGCCCAGGGCAATGCGTCCGCGGACGCCGCGGGAACCTGGCTCAGTTTGAGCTTCTACCGGAACCTGCTTCCCGATGCTCCGGACCTGGCGGAACGGTACCTCGCCCTCTTCTGTGAAAAGAGCGGTACCGCCCGCCGCTATGTGGAACGGTGGATCCCCATCGTCTGCGCATCCCGGCTTGTGCAGGGAAAGCCGGAGGAGCGGGAATTTCTCCTCCGCCAGGTAAATGTGGTGGAATACGAATGACTAGAACAGGGGCCCCAGGTAGAAAAGCTGGAGGAACAGGACGAGGGCTGACACCATGGCCAGGGCGATGACCAGGTACTTAAAAATCCGGTCAAAATCGAAGACGGAAAAAAGGACCCCCAGCACCGTGTAGCCTATCCAGACAGGAGGCTTTTCTATCCGGGGGAATATATCCGGCAGTACAAGGAAACAGGAAAGGGCGGTAATGAGCAGGCAGTTCATTAAGGCCGATTTCCGGTAGCGGAACAGGATACCCAGCAGCTTTACCGCGATGGAAACGAAAAGTATCTTTTCCGTTTCGATAAAACGCAGGCCCCGGAAAAACCGGGGAAGGATCAGGGCGGCCAGCAGCAGGCCGCCTAACAGGTAGTTAAAAATATCGTACACCAGGGGAATAACGCTGATGCTCCTCCCCTTATGGGCCGCCAGAAAGGCCGTGTACTTTTTCCGGTTATCGTCATGGCTGGGGTTGTAATCTTCGGCAAATCTTGAAAGGTAATAGTAAAACAGTATTTTGACCGTTTCGCCGTTTTCAAACCATTTCAGGGCAAACCTGATATGCTTATCCCCGTCGATCAGGTGGACCGCCAAACCGCTGCCCGCATTTCGGGTAAAAATCGAAACGGTCTTGAGATCCGCGGTGTTTATGGAACCGGGGCCCGAGGTACTGACCGCCGTTTCCCCGCTGCGCAGTTCCGTGTAGGCGCTTTTAATGTTCCAGTAGATTTTTTTATCGGTAAGCACCAGGGCCCGCCTCAGGTTTTTAAGGGCCGAATCGTCCAGCGCCGCCTGGATAGTTTCCTCCGGGCCTATAGAAAAAACTTTTTTTAGGGCGGCCTTTTCATGATTATCAAGATTAACAACGTAACGGCTGCGCCGCAGGGCCGCAATCAGCTTATTCACCGCCAAACCCCTTTCGCTTGAGCTGCTATAATGATATATCGGTTTGGTGAAGTTTACCATGCTGCGGACCGCCCTTAACGACGGGGGCCGCCGGCTGGACCGCGTACTGCGGAAGGCCCTGCCGGAACTGCCCCTTTCCCTGATCCACCGGCTGCTGCGGGAGGGGAAGGTCCTGGTGGAGGGCCGGCCGGAGGGCGGGGCCTTCCGGGTGGAACCGGGCCAAAGCATCGCCCTGCCGGCGGGCATCTGTCCCCCGGACGGCGGCCCCGCGGAGCCCGGCCCCCCGGTCCGGGAACCGGACCGGGGGCTGCGGATCATCTACGAAAGCGCGGATCTCCTGGCCCTTAACAAGGGGGCCGGCGTGGAGGTCCACGGAGGCGGCGAAAGCCTGGAAACCCTGGTCCGCTCCTACCTCAAGCCGCCCCCCTCCCTCTCCTTTAAGCCCGGCCCCCTCCACCGGCTGGACAAGCCCACCAGCGGCATCGTGGTCTTTTCCGCCAGCCTGGAAGGGGCCCGCCGCTTTAGCGCCCTGCTGCGGGAAGGGCGGCTCCGCAAGGAGTACCTGGCCCTGGTGGAGGGCCGGGTCGGGGGGCCGGGGCTCTGGGAGGATGCCCTGGTCCGGGTTCAGGCCAGGACTGTGGCCGGGGCCGGGGGGAAACCGGCCCGCACCCGGTACAGGCCCCTGGCCTGGGGGGAATGGCGGCCGGGGGCCGGGGCGGCACAGCCGGGGGGCGAAGCGGCGCAGGGGGCCGGGACGGCGCGGCCGGGGGTCTACACCCTGCTGGCCCTGGAACTTGAGACCGGCCGCACCCACCAGATCCGTGCGCAGGCGGCTTTACACGGCCACCCCCTGGGGGGGGACGCGAAGTACGGCGGGAAAGCCCTGCCCCCGGACCTGTACCCCGCCCGCCGGGGCCCCGGCGGGCCCCCGGCCTTCCTCCTCCATGCGTGGAAGCTTTTCACCCCCGCGGAGGAGGCCCTCCTGCCCCCCTCCCTGGAAGCGCCGCTGCCCCCTTACTTCCGGGCCCTCTTAACCAAGTTGTTCGGGACTCCGCTGTAGCCCCCGGTCTCCGTATCCCTTATACTGGTACTATGCTTTTCGATTTCGGCCGTTTTTTTCACAAGATCAAGGTAATTGCCCTGGTGGGGGAAAGCGGTACGGGCAAGAGTTTCCGGGCAAAGCTGGTGGCCCAGAAGCACGGCATCAATTACATCATCGACGACGGCCTCCTGATCAAGGACAACCGAATCCTCGCGGGCCGGTCGGCAAAAACCGAAAAAACCTTCCTGGCCGCGGTCAAGGCCGCCCTCTTTGACGAAAAGAGCCACCGCGACGAGGTGGCCCGGAAACTACAGACCGAAAAGATCCGCCGGGTCCTGGTGCTGGGCACATCGGAAAAAATGGTGAACAAAATAGCGGTGCGGCTGCAGCTCCCCGTCCCCAGCCGGATTATCAAGATCGAGGACATTGCCTCCCAGGAGGATATTGAAAAGGCCATCAGGACCCGCAAGATCGAGGGGAAGCATGTTATCCCCGTGCCCTCCATCGAGGTGAAGCGGAGCTACCCGAATATTTTTTACGACGCCATCAGGATACTGCAGCGGAAACGCAAGACCGCGGGCATAAGCCCCGCGGGGGCCGATTTAAGCCCCGCCCGCCTGGGCCCCATCCCCAAGGTGATGGAAAAATCCGTGGTCCGCCCCGAGTATTTTAAGCGGGGCAAGGTGATCATCACCGAAGCGGCCCTAAGCCAGATGGTGATTCACTGTGTTGACGAATATAACAGGGAGATTAAAATAAAAAAAATTACCATCAAGGACAGCAACATGGGCTACCGTCTTGCCATCACCATTGATGTGCCCTACGGTACCCAACTGGGGGGAAACATCCACGAATTGCAGCAGTACATCATCGATAATATCGAACGGTACACCAACATCCTTATCGAGGAAGTGAATATTATTATCGACAAGATCATCCAGTAATGGAAAGGCGGGGATTTTCCCCGGTGGAGGACCTATGAAAGGTGTTTTACCTTTGACCGCGCTGCTGATAGGATTATTCACCCAGGCCGGCTTCGGACAGGAGGCGCCCTACAGGAGCGCCCACTACGAAATTTCAGGCGGAACCGGAGACGCCGCACAAAGAATCGCAGGGGACCTGGAAGGGCGCTTCGCGGTTTACACCCGGCTGTTCCGCTTCAAGGCCCAATCCCCGGACCTTCCCCTCAGGGTACGGCTGATCTCCGATCCGGGGGCCTACGATGCATACGTGGCGGGACAGTTGGGGGAAAAAAGGGAGGGCGCGGTATACCTCCACTTCCGCCAGGAGGATCGCCGGGAACTGGTGGTCCATTACCAAGCGCCGGACTCCTGGGGCCGGGCCCTCCCCTACCAGTCCTTTATCCAGTACCTCCGCTTCTTTATACCCAACCCCCCTTCCTGGATTCAGAAGGGCTTTGCCATCTACTTCAGCGGCCTCTCTTTTTCCGATACCGGGGAACTGGGCTACCGGGAAAACCTTTCCTGGCTGGAAAGGGTAAAGGCCATGTCCCTGCCCCCGGTCCAAACCATCCTCCTGGCGGACACGGCGGAAGACCCGGAGCTGCCGGGCCTCGACGCCCTCTCCTGGTCCCTGGTTTCATTTTTTCTTAACAGCGGAGACGAAGATAACTTCCGCACCCTGCTGGAATGTTTCATGCTCCTCTCCCCCCAGGCAGGGGCCGCGGAAAATTCCCTGGCCCTGGCCCGGCGGATCGAAGACTGGAACGGCTTTGAAGAGCTTGACGCGTCCTACCAGGCCTACCTGGATTCCCGCAGCACCTTCCCCGAACTTTTGAGCAGGGGCCGCCAGGCCTACATGGCGGGGGATTCTGAATCCGCCCGGTCCGCCTTTCTGGAGGCCCTGGATTTACAGCCGGAGATTCACGCCCCCTACTACTACCTGGGCCTCATCGCCTACGAAAACGGAAAATGGGAGGAGGCGGAATGGTATTACCGGCAAAGCCTGGAACTGGGGGCGGAGCAGGCCCTGGTGTACTACGCACTGGGGCTTAACGCCGCCGCGGCCCTGCAGCGGGAAAAGGCTGCGGAATATCTAAACGCCGCGGTCCAGGCCGATCCCCTGCGCTACCGTGAAAAGGCCGAAACCCTGCTCCGCCGACTCCCCGGCCGCTAAGATGCCAAGCAAGGCGCCGGGGCATTAATCACAAGGCGCCGGAATTAAAATACCGCCGAGCCGCCGGTGAGTACCCAGCTTGCCAGAATTGCCACCACAAAAGAACCCACGTAGATCCGCCCTGTTCTGCGGTAAAAGTAGGTGGACAAAAAGAAAAAGACCGCAAACTGGGGGATGAGCAGGATCATTACCGACATGAAGGGCCCGCCGAAGAGGGGGGAGAAGAGCAGGTCCGCGCCGGGACCGAGACCCAAGAAAAAGGGGATGTACTCAAGGAGCACGATGAGGAATACCCCGCCCAGCATGATAAAGACACTGTAGCCCCACCAGGCAAGCTGGGTTCCGGCGGGTGATTTCTTTTCCGGGAGCCCCATCTGGCCGTAGAGTTTGACCCCGGCGTTCACCGTAAAAAAGGCCGCGTAGAAGGGCAGGTACACAAAAAACTGCCCCAGCCGTTCCCCGGTAAAGGGCCTAAAGAAGGGCCAGATAAAGCGGAAGTCCAGTTGAAAGAGGACCGCGCTGATGCATACCAGCAGGTACATCATGCCGGTAAGGATAAAGGCCGCCAGGGCCGACTTGCCGATGAGGGACCAGCTTAGGGATGCCGGCCTTTCCTTATCCGCCAGGCCCAGGTCGCAGAGAGTTACCCCCATGCGTTTACCCTCCCCCCGTTTGTACCAGTAAAGGAGCATGGCCAGGGCGATGATCATCAAAAAGCTCAGCCAGGTAATAAAGCCGTTGCCGATGGTCATGCGGAAGATGTCTTCCGGCACCGGCAGCAGGCCGTGGCCGAGCTGGCAGAGGAAGGGAAAGGTCAGGCCGCTCAGCAGGATGGAGATCAGGGCCGTCCGCCGCCGGCTTTTGGGGGGCAGCAGTTTCCGCGCTTCCCGTTCCGGCCTTCCGGCCAGGGGGGCAAAGAAGCGGAGGCGGGTAAGCAGGAGCAGGGCGGGCAGCAGGGAGGCAAGGGCCGCCAGCATGGCCGTCAAAACCAGCATTTCCTTGATCATGTAAATATGGCTGGAATCCGCCAGGGAGGTTTGGACTCCCAGGGCGCCGGTCAGCCAATACATGGCCGCGGTCAGGGCGCGGCCGTCGTGGGTTGCCAGGCGGTGGTTATTCTGCAAAAGCTCCATCCGCCGGGCGCTGCCGTCGGCAAAGGAACCGTAGGTCCGGTTCCATGCCACCGGGGAGTCCTGTCCCATAAAATCGCGGTACCGCAGGGGCGTTTTTTCAAGGCCCGCCACATTCCGCTGGTAATCCCGGAAATAATCAAATTCGTCATACCGGGCCTGGATCAGGAGCACGTTGTTGAATTTGATATGCGCCGCATCGTAATACTCCGGAACCAGCAATTCGCCGCACTGGAGGACAATGGCCCGGTGTTCGGGGAAGGCCGCGCCCACGGTCCAGGACGACCAGGTCCCCATGGAATGGCCGGTAATACCGATCCGCTCGGGGTCCACAAAGTCCAGGCCCTGCAGAAAACGGTACGCATCCTTGCCGCCCATGGAACTGTCCTTAATGCCCGTCGAAATATCGGGATTAAAAAATTCCAGGGTGCTGAAATTCATCATGGTGAGGAACCGCTCGGGGCCGGAAATAGTATTGTTCAGATTACTGATCTTGCGATTGGTATACCCGTGGCCCCGCATGCCGATGGAGGTATTGCCGTGGCCGAACTCGTCGATGGAAAGGGCAACGATACCCCGGCGGGCAAGCTCGATACCGTAGGCCGCGGAAGTTTCCTTATCATTTTGATAACCGTGCATGATAAGCACCGCGGGGCCCGGCCGCGACGGGGAGGCCTCCTTGGGCACGTAGAGCTTATAGGCGATTCTGCCGTCCGGAACTTCAAAGTACCCGGTATGTACGCTGACCGCGCCGAAACCGGTTTGTACCAGCGAGGCAAACCACATGGACAGCGCCATCACCAGGATACAGACAAGAAAGACGATAAGGGGCTTGGAAATTTGCTTCATGATGGGTACAGTGTAGCTATGACTAGCCGTATTATGCAAGATGTGGAAAATATCCGCTCTGAAATGCTGGCCTTAAGCCGGAATATTCATGATAATCCCGAGCTTGCCTTTGAAGAATTCAAATCCGCCGGTTTTATTAAGGCGATGCTGGAAAGACACGGATTTACGATAGAGGATAAAATCGGCGGGCTCGACACCGCGTTTAAGGGCACTTTTGTCGGCGCCGGGGACGGCCCCACGGTGGCCTTTCTTGCCGAATACGACGCCCTGCCCGATGTGGGACACGGCTGCGGCCATAATCTTATAGCGGCCGTATCCGTGGGCGCAGCCGCGGCCCTCAGTAAGCGCATGAAGGATATGGGCGGTACCTTGGTACTCATGGGTACCCCTGCCGAGGAGCGGGGGGGCGGCAAGATAATTCTTCTGGAAAAGGGCGCCTTTAAGGGCATTGATTACGCCCTTATGACCCATCCGAGCACGGAGAACATGGTAAACAGGGGAGGACTGGCCACTACCAGCGTGCATCTGGCCTTTAGGGGCCGGGCCGCCCATTCCGCCGCGCCGGAAAACGGTATCAACGCGCTGCAGGCCGTCATCCAGACGCTGAACCTGCTGGACTCGGTACGGGTGCAGATGCCCCTCAAGGCCACTACCAACGCTATCATCACCCACGGCGGGGCGGCTTCCAACATCATTCCCGACTACGCCCGGTGCGAACTCTGCGTCCGGGCCGCCACCGTTGCCGACCTGAAAACAGTGCTGGCCATGCTACAAAAAATTGTTTCCACGGTAGAATCGCTGACCGGCGCCCAGGCCGATTACCGCAACACCCTGCTCTATGCCGAGCGTTATTCCAATCTCGCCATCGACGAGGTGTTTAAGAAATACCTTGAACAACTGGGGGAGACCGTGGAATACCCCGACCCCACGGCCAAGGTCGGTTCCTCGGATATAGGCAACGTCTCCCTGGTGATGCCCGCCATCCACGCTTACTTTAAGATAGCCGACGATACGGTTAACGCCCATTCCAAGGATTTTGCCGCCGCAGCCATTTCAGACTATGCCCATGACATGACGGTGAAGGCGGCCAAGGCCCTCTCCTGTACCGCGTATGAAATCCTCTCCGACCAGGACCTGCGGTCGCGGATAAAAAAAGAATTCGACGAAAAAGTACCCCGCGAACACGACTGATTGATTGACAGGCCGGAGGTCATACCCCGCATCTTGCCGCGGCGCCGGATTCGCAAAGGCCGATTATGCCGCTATTTTGACTCCGTTGATATAGACGGCCCTGATCTGGGTTTCCAGATCAAAAATATCACCGGAGGCCAGAATAATATCCGCGTCCTTGTCGGCTTCCAGCGAGCCCACCCGGTCCTCCACGCCCAAATGCTTTGCCGCGTTGATGGTGATCGCCTTGAGGGCCTCGTATTTATCCATGCCGCTCTTAACGGCCAGCCCCGCGCAAAGGGCGAGATACTGCTGGGGAATAACCGGGGAATCGGTGATGATCGAAACCATGCACCCCGCCCTGGCCAGGATACCGGGGGTTTCAAAGCTGCGGTTGCGGAGTTCATATTTACCGGCGTGAACCAGGGAGGGGCCTACGGCAATCGGCGC
The DNA here is from genome assembly GCA_031274285.1 of Treponema sp. GTDB lineage: Bacteria > Spirochaetota > Spirochaetia > Treponematales > Breznakiellaceae > JAISFT01. The sequence goes on from JAISQJ010000181.1 coordinate 13,424, forward strand.
CTTTTCTTTGACAAGGTGATCCACGATTAAATGGCCGTCGGTACAGTGTTCCAGGGTGATTTTAAGGCCGAATTCACGGGCGATACGCAGGGCGGTAAAAATATCGTCGGCCCGGTGGGCGTGGGCCTTCAGCGGAATTTCCCCCCTGATAACCGGAATCAGAGCCTCCAGCTTATCGTCATAGGCCGGAATCTTGGAAACGTCGGAACCCGCCGCTTCTTTTTTCGCGAGGTACTCCTGGGTTTTATGCAGGATATTCCGCAGCTTCGCGGCGACCGACATCCGGGATGCATTGTCTTTTTCCTGATAGCAGAATTTCGGATTTTCGCCGAAGGCGCATTTCATCGCGGCCTTCCGTTTGATGACCATGTCGTCCACCCGGTTCCCCGCGGTTTTAACCACGATAAACGTACCCCCGAGCACATTGGAGCTTCCGGGACCCGTGCCCACGGTGGTCACCCCGCCCAAGGCGGCCATTTTAATGGTTTCGTCCTGGGGGTTAAAGGCGTCAATGGCCTCAAGCTGGGGGGTAAGGCTGTCGGTGCGCTCGTTGTAGTCCTGGCCCTCAAACCGGATCGCATATCCGGCCAGTCCCAGGTGGGAGTGGGCGTCAACAAGTCCCGGATACACCTGCAGTCCCCGGGCGTCCACCACCTGGGCGGACTCGCTTGAAAGATCGGTTCCAATTTTAATTATCTTGCCGTCATTGATAAGCAGATCCCCCGGCACGGGTTCCTTTTCGGTCAGGGTATGGATAGTACCGCCTTTTATACACAACATAGAGAAATAATGGGGACAAAAAAATAAGCCTGTCAAGGCGGCCCCTTGCCCCGGTCCCCCTCTTCGGGGACAATGAAAGGGTGACCTTGGAGCAAAAAAAGAGTCTCGCCCTGTTTCTTGACCGGGCCGCCGCGCTGCTGGGGGACGGTTACCTCCGGCCGGGGGAATCCTTTGACGAACCGGATGCCGCCGACGGCACTGTTGCCGACGGCACTGTTGCCGACGGTGATACGACCGGCGCCGGGAACACCGATGACATTACCGCCGCCGCCGTTGATACCGCCGCCGGGGACACCATGGAGGGGATCGCCGCGGATATCCGTTCCTGCCGCGCCTGCCCCCTGGGAACCGGCAAAACCTACGCCGTTCCCGGAGAGGGGGCGGACGATCCCCTGGTCCTGGTGCTGGGCGAAGGGCCCGGCCAGGACGAGGACCGCACGGGCCGGCCCTTTGTGGGCAGGGCGGGGCAGCTTCTGGACCGGATGCTGGCCAGCATCGGCCTGCGCCGGGAGGAAAACTGTTTCATCGCCAATGTGGTGAAGTGCCGGCCCCCGGAAAACCGGGACCCGGAGCCCACGGAAATAGCCGCCTGCGCCCCCTTTCTCCGCCGCCAGATAGGCCGCCTAAAACCCCGGATCATCCTCTGCGTGGGACGGATCGCGGCCAATGCGGCCCTGGGAAACGCGGAGATGCAGTCCATCGGCAGCCTCCGGGGCCGCTTCTACCCGTACAGGGCGGGGCCGGAGGGACCGGAGAGCCCCGTCCCCCTGATTGCCACCTACCACCCCAGCGCCCTTTTGCGGAACGAGGACTTAAAACGTCCCGCGTGGGAGGATCTTAAGCTGCTCCGCTCAAGACTTGACGCCCTCAATCCCCGGCGGAGTTAGCAGCCCGTGGCGCCCTACCTGGATTTGGTCTTCGACATCCCCGCCAAAGAACGTTTTACCTACCGGAATTTTTCCGAAGACCCGTCCCCGGGGAAGGGCAAAAACCAGGCGGCCTTCGGCAAGCGGGCCATGGCCCCCTTCGGCAAGCGGGAACTTCTGGGTTACATCGTGGCGGAGCGGGCCGAAGCCCCTCCGGGGATGGAGCCCCGGGCCATCCGGGAGATTCGCCGGGTGGTGGACGCGGAGCCTGTCTTTGGGGAGGAGGACCTGGCCCTGGCCGCGTGGATCTCCGGCTACTACCTCTGCAGCCTGGGGGAAGCCCTGGCCGCCATGATCCCTTCAGGGAGGAGGTTCATGTCCTACCCTTCCCTCTACCAGGAAGGGGATATTGCCCCCAGCCCCCCGGAACTTTCCGGCGAACAGCTCCGGGCTCTGGAAGCCCTCTGCGCGGGCCTCCCGGAATCTCCGGCCGGTTCGGAAGGCCCAAAGCCGGGGGGCAGCTTCCCCATGTTTTACCTTTACGGTATCACCGGCTCCGGCAAGACCGAGGTGTTCCTCCGGGCCGCCCAGGAGTATATCAGGCAGGGGAAGTCGGTGATCTACCTGGTGCCGGAGATCGCCCTAACCCACCAGGCGGCCCAGGCCATCGCCTCCCGCTTCGGCCCCCTGGCCGCCACCGTCCACTCGGGCATGAGCCCCGGCGCCCGGCTTTCCCAGTGGATGCGGGCCAGGCGGGGGGAACTCCGCATCGTGGCGGGCCCCCGGAGCGCGGTTTTTTCACCCCTCAGGAACCTGGGACTCATCATCATTGACGAGGAGCATGACGGCTCCTACAAATCGGGGAATACCCCCCGGTATCACGCCCGGCAAACCGCGATGCGCCGCTGCGCCGCTTCGGGGGCCGCCCTCCTCATGGGGTCCGCTACCCCCTCGGCGGAGGCCTGGAAGCTCATGGGGGACGGCCTTATCACCAGGCTCAACCTTTCCCGCCGCCTGGCCGGGGGGGAGCCTCCCAAGGTAAGGACCGTAAGCCTGGAGGGGACCCAGGGCTGCCTTACCCCGGAACTGAAGGAGGAGATCCTCCAAACCGCCCGCATGGGGAGGCAGACCATCCTCTTCCTCAACCGCCGGGGCTTCGCCTATTTTTACCACTGTCCCGCCTGCGGCTTTGAGCTTACCTGTAAGCACTGTTCCGTATCCCTTACCTGGCACAAGGGCAAGGGCCGGGCCGTCTGCCACTACTGCGGCTACTCCGAAGCCCCCCCCCGGTCCTGCCCCAACTGCGGCTCCCTTGAAGCCGGTTTCAGGGGCTTCGGCACCGAGATGATCGAGGAGGAGGTGCGCCGTACCTTCCCCGGCCTGACGGTCCGCAGGGTAGACGCCGACTCCATGGGCAAAAAGGGGGACCTGGAGGAAACCCTGGGCCTTTTCCGCTCCGGCGCGGTGGACATACTCCTGGGCACCCAGATGGTGGCCAAGGGGCTGAACTTTCCCGGGGTCAGGCTGGTAGGGGTGATTTTAGCGGATACGGGGCTCCACCTCCCCGACTTCCGGGCCGCGGAGCGGACCTTTTCCCTCCTGGTCCAGGTGGCGGGCCGGGCCGGCCGCTACTTTCCCGACGGCAAGGTGATCATCCAAACCCTTAGAATGGGGGACCCGGTGATCGAAAAATCCGCGGCCCTGGATGTGGAGGGTTTCTTCCGGGCCGAGATTGCCCAGCGCAAGACTTTGGGCTTTCCCCCCTTTACCCGCCTTATCCGCTTTAACTTCCGGTCCCGGGACCCGGAACGGGCCGACAAGGCCGCGGCCCGGCTTGCGGCCCTGGCAGGGCCCCTGCTTCCGCCGGGCGCGGATATGCTGGGCCCCGCGGAGTGCCCCATCGGGATTATCGCCGGGAACCACCGCCGCCACCTTATCCTCCGGGGTCCCGCCATGGGGCCCCTCCACGGCGCGGCCTCCACCGCCCTCATCCGCTATGACAAGGGGAAGGACAGCCGGGTCTATGTGGAGACCGATGTCGATCCCGTAAACCTGCTCTAATGTTTTTTTGCCTTAAACGGGTTAGAATTTAAAATTAAAGCGCCGGGGCGGCGTAAGGCGTACGGAAAAGGCCAGTTCAATGCCCTGCTCCGTGCCCTCCGCATGTCCGTAATTATTGACAATTTTGTAGCCCGGATCCAGGCGCAGGGTAAGCCATTCTTTTATTGACCAGGTTCCCGAAAAACCCAGAGCCCAGGTATAGGAAGGCCTCCCGCTGGGGGATACCAGGCGGGTCTCCTCAAAATTCTTGGTCCGCCAGGGGTGATAGGTGTTCGTTTCAAAAATAGCCGTGGAGGACCGTTCCCCCTGGGCCAGGAAAAGCAGGGAAGTCGAAAGGGACCATTGAGGCCGGTGAAAACCGGCCCACAGGGAGGCCGCCGCGGAATCCGGCCCGAAGGGGGTACCGGTCCAAAATTCCAGATCCCCGGTTTGGGAATCGGCGGGCTTATAGTAGGACCAATCCTTGCCCTGCATCACATACATAAAGGGGAAGGTGTAGACCCCTTCCACGCCGAATTTCAAATGCCCTCCCCCGGCCCAGGATACGGGGATGGAAAATTCAGATCCCCCCTGAAAGGCAAAGGAGTCCGGCCGCAGGGCTCTGGGATTCTTTCTTTTTTCATCCGCGGTCTGCAGCTCGTTGAGGGCCCAGATCCCGTAGATCCGGGTATACTTAAACACGAGGAGTTCCAGCTTCATGGCAAAAAAAGAGGCCACCCGGGCATTATCCTTGTCGATAACCGGATCATCATCCGGGGCGCCGTAATCGCCGTACGCGTGGAAACTATGGAATATCATGGTGGGGTTAAGGTAGCGGAGTTCCAGGGGCGCGTTGACCAGGAGTCCCTCGAACATGGAAAAGTTAAGGCGCCTGAGAATCCGGGCTTCGAGGGTATGGTAGTAAAAATATTTGTCCACCTTGAGCTGCATAATATTGGCGGAGTATTTTACCAGCGGCGAATAAAACGATAAGCCCGCGTAGGTTACGTCGGTCATCTGATCCGAAAGGATAATGCTCCCCGTATGGGTCCGGCCGAAGAAATCCTCCCCCATGCCGATCTTGAACTGCAGGCCGGAGGTTTTTTTTATAGGCAGCCCAAGGCTCAGGTAGGCGCGGTGGGGCATGTTAAAATTGAAACTGTCCCAAAAAAAGAAATTACCGTAATTAGTAGTATGGTTAAGGGCATCCCGCCGCTGTTCGACATTGGTGTCCAATTCCAGGGTGGCAAAGGGGGAAAACGAAAGGCTTACGGGAAAGGAAAAAAATGGTTTCCGTTTGGTGTGATCGTAGATCCAGTTCGTTTTTTCGTTGCTGTTATAGTATAACTCCCCCTGCAGGGCGGCCCAAACATCAAGTTCCAGGGCGCCGGAACGCAGGGACAGATCCGCGGGGCCCTCAAGATAGGCCCTTAATTTTTCGTACAGCGCCCCGCCCTCCGGGGAAAGGGATTCCCCGTCAATTTCCTCCAGCATGCCCTGCATCTGGGAAACCGTCACCATGGCGCCGGAAAAAAAGGCGATCCGCTGTTCCTGGGCCAGGGCGGCAAGGGCATCGTAGGGCCATTCGCCGGGGTACAGCAGCTTTTGGGCCGGCAGCGGAAAAAGCGGCCCCCGGCCCAGCAGCAGCAGGAGTGCGCCGCATAGGAAGCCCCGGCTCAACGGCTTTTCCTGGGGTAAATCCGGGGCACGATTTGGGCGGAAAGGATGACCTCGAAGCCGTGCTCAAGCCTGCCGACTATATGGTTATAGTTGTTCACGATCTTGTAGGCCGGCTGGAGGGAAAGGTGAATCCAGTCCAGAGGGGACCAGGTCCCGGTTAGGGTGACCGTATAACTGTACTTGGGGGTCCCCGTGGGGGTGACGGCCAGCGATTCCTCATGGGTGCTTGGGAAAGGATGCCTGGGAAAACTTTTGGCCGCCGTATTGTAAACATTCAATGACGCGTTCTCCCCCTGGACGGCAAAAAGAAAGGACAGGGATACGGACCAGGGATCGGGGGCCTGGTACCCCACCCAAAAGGTCCCGGCGATAGAGTCGGGCCCAAAGGGGGTACCGGTCCATTCCCGAATCGGGGGGTTGCTCACTTCCCTGGATTCGCGGAAATAGGACCAGCCCGGCTTTTCCAGGATATACATGAAGGGAAAGGTGTAGACCCCCTCCAGGCCGAAATGCACATAACCCCGGCGAAAGGGTAGATAGGATTCGTAGCCCCCCTGGAAGGCGAAGGCATCGGGGACGGTGGATTCCGGACCGCGCTCGGAGGGGACCTCCAGCTGATTCATCGCCACCATGCCGTAGAGCCGGCCGTATTTCCAAAACCGGCCGTCAAAGACCAGGGCCAAAAACGATCCTATCCGGGGCCACGCATCTTCGTTGCCCAGTTGATCGTTGTAGTCGCCGTAGGTCAGCCAGGAGGTGAGGCCGTGGAATATCATCAGGGGATTGAGGAACCGGATCTCGAAGGGGGCGTTTATCATCACGCCCTCGACCATGGAAAAGGAAAGCCGGTCAAAAACATTGACATTGATTCGATGGAGATACCAGTATTTCGTTACCTCCATTTCCATCACATCGGCGGTGTATTTCAGGTACGGCGTGTAGATAGTAAGATTAGCGTAGCTTAAATCTTTTATGTTGTCGGAAAATACGATGCTCCCGGTATGGGTCCGGGCGATAAAATCATCGCCTATTCCCAGCCTGAAATTGATTCCCATACCCTTGCCCAGGGGGATCCCCGCGCTGAGGTAGGCCCGCTTGGGCAGGTTGGTATCGATATTCTGGACACGGTCGATCATCTTGTCGTACATGAAGTTAAAGTAATTATCGTGGGCCTCTGAAAGCCTGCGGTTTTCACCGAAGTAGAGGTCCGATTCGATGGTCAAATAGGAGGAAAGGGAAAAGGCCACCCCAAAGGGGAAAAAGGGCTTACGGTCGTTACGGTCGTAGACCCAGCCCAGGTCCTCATTGGTTTTGAAGTACAGTTCCGGCTGGAGGCCGGGATCAAAGTCAAACTGGAGGATATGGTATGACAACGACAGGGCCCCCGGTTCGCCAAGGGCCGCACGGAGCCGGTCGTAGAGGATGAGACCGCTTTCGGAAAGGGCGTCCGTGTTTATCCGGTCCAGCATGAGGTTTATCTGCATCACCGTCAGGGTGGAGGTATCCAGGAGCACGACGCCCTGCTCCATGGCCAGGGTCGTGAGGGCGTCGTAGATCCAATCGCCGGGGTAGATGATCTTTTGGGGGGCCAGGGAAAAAACCGCGGAACTGCCGTAAATCAGTAAAAAAAAGCGGATAATCCGCGCTTGTATACTCTTCATGATAGTCCTTGCCCCTTATGATAGGCGCTGGGGATTATCCATGTCAACGGCTGCCGGGACGGCCGGATCATGAGAAAATCCGCTTGCTTCTTTCTTGCCCCGTGATTATGATGGGTTTCAGACACTGAAGGGAGATGCCGGATCATGAGAAACGTAGGCCCGCTGCTGTTTGGTTTTGTCCTGTTTGGAGCCCTGGTCCCCCTGGGGGCCCAGTCCCATGTGTCCGTCCCCGTGGACCATGAAATATACTATGTGCTGGAAATGGCCCAGATCCGGGGCCTCTGCGATCCCCTGCCCGCGGTACGCCCCTATTCCCAAAAGCAGGTTCTGGATGCCATAGACATGATTCTCAGCAGGGATACGGGGATTCTCAGCGGAACCGAACGGGATATTATCCAGAAAGCCTACCGGACCTATCAAAAACACGAAACCGGCCTTGACTGGCGGCGGGGGAACTACACGTTCCAACTGTACACCCCCAAGAAGAAGATTCCCTTTGGGGGGGACATCGGTATCGGGACCCAGATTAGCTTTTCCGGGGCCTATTACACCGGAATCGACGACTTTGAGTGGGGGGCGGATAACAAGATATCCGCCTATACCAACGGGGACGTGGGGGACCATTTTTCCTACCGTTTCCATTTTTTGGGCCACATCACCAGGGCCCCCCGGGGCCTCCTGGGGGAAGATTACCATACCTATTACGACGGTTTTACCGATGAGCCCGATGAGGGCTACATCGATCAGACCATCAGGACCTACAGCCAGCCCCTGGCCTTTTTCCCCTATACCTACCGGAAAACCTGGGACGGTTTTGTGGTATTCCCCGGCGATATTTCCGCCACGGGACTGCGGAACTGGCCCGATGAAATGGCCATCGCCCCCATGATCCTCTCGGAGCTTTCGGGGACCCTGCTGGGGGAGGTGCTCACCTGGCGTTTCGGCAGGCTCAGGCGGGAATGGGGGGCCATGTCCGTGGGCCGCAGCCTTATTTTCAACGAGGCGGCCCAGCCCTTTGTGGCCCTGGAAGCCACGTTCAGTCCCTTTTCCTGGCTCAGTTTTTCGGCCCTTACCGGCGTATTGGAATACTTTAACGACGAGGACCTAAAATCATCGGCGTGGACCTTTCAAAACGCCTTTTCCATAGAGATGCTCGAAATTAATTTCAAAAACAATTTTCACTTTGATATCGGCAGCACCGCGGTGTGGGCAAAACGTTTCGAACTGGGTTATATCTTCCCGCTGAAAAACAACTTTTTATACCAGGACAGCATAGGGGATTTTGATAACATGGGGCTCTTTGTCAACCTGAGGGGCAAATTGCCGGGCGAAGGGAAAATACTGTGGTTCTCATTTTTCGCCGACGAGATCGATCCCGACATAAACCAAATTTCGCAATTTTTCCAACTGGACCGGAAAATGTACGCCTTCCAGGGGGGCGTAAGGGCGGTTATACCGCAGCTTCCCTTCTCTTCGATTTCCCTAAGCTACACCAAGATTGAACCCTACACCTACACCCACAACCGTATTTTTGTTCCCTGGTACAACAACGAATACGACGGCAAAACCATGCCCATGGAGACCGCCTACCTCAATAACGGCGAGAGTCTGGGCTATTACCTGCCCCCCAACTCGGACGAGCTGCTGCTGCGCTTCCAAACCATGCCCTGGGTCAATACCCTGTCGTTTTTTCAGTATCAGATGATCCGCCACGGCGCGGATCACGGCCCCCAGGCGGTGGACGGCAGTTCCTTTGCATCGGAATTGGATCCCCGGGGCCGCAACAGTAAAGATGTGCTGAAGAAATTTTTCTTAAAGGACGGGGCCTATGAATGGCAGCACATCATCATGGTGGGGGCCGAGCACACCCTGGAAAGATTTTCCGTCCCCATCAAGGTTTTCGGCAGTTTCGGGGTAGTGGTTTCCTACTACACCGGGATAGACGGGCCGGCTAATTCGGGAAAGGCCTTTTCCTATTCCGTGATTGATACCCCTTCTTATCCAAAATCCACGGGCATTATCCTGACGCTGGGGTTTCGGATATACATGTAGGCCCCCGGCGCGGCTTAGGGGCCGCACGGTCCTTACCCATGGTTCCGCAGATTTATTCGTGCCGAGGGGGTTTAATACCCCCAAGAGCCCGCTCACCGGTTCACGGGGGAGCTTTAGGGCGGTAAAAAGGTATTAAACCACTTATTGAGAACAGCATACCTCGCCCTTCAGGGCGAGGTTGTTGATTAAATTCGCCTGGTAGCCGGCGCCAAAACCGTTATCGATGTTCACCACGGAAATTCCCGGAGAGCAGGAGCAGAGCATCCCCAGGAGGGCCGCCAGGCCCCCAAAGGCCGCCCCGTAGCCTACGCTGGTGGGGACCGCGATCACGGGCACGGAAACAAGGCCCGCGATGACCCCGGCCAGAGCCCCCTCCATCCCCGCCGCGGCCACCACCACCCTGGCCCGGCGTATATCCTCCAGCCTCCGGTAGAGCCGGTGGATTCCCGCCACCCCCACGTCGGCGATAAGCTCCACCCGGCTCCCCAGAAATTCCGCGGTCAGGGCCGCCTCCCGGGCTACCGGAAGATCGCTGGTCCCCGCGGCCACCACCGCCACCAGCCCCTGTCCTTCCTCCCGCAGCCGGCCTATGCTGAGGAGCCGGGAGAGGGGATCGTAGGAGGCCCCGGGAAAGTGTTGCCGGACCCGCTCCGCCAAGACCGCATCCGCCTTGGTGGCCAGGACCGGCAGTTTTGCCTCCCGCATCTTTACGATGATGGCCAGCGCCTGTTCCGTTGTTTTCCCCGCGCAGTAGACCACCTCGGGACAGCCGGTACGCTCCTCCCGGCCCTCATCGATCACCGCAAAGTCAAGGTCCCCCGGCTGGTAACTGTTCTCCATCCCCTTAGCCCTGCAAGGCCCGGTTTAGATTGCCCTGGACGTAGCCTTCCAGTTCCAGGGCCACGTAGAGGAAACCGAGGGACTTGAATTTTCGGGAGAGGGAATCCAGCAGGGCCTCGTCAAAGAAGCGCGGTCGTTCCTGGGGGGCCACCTCGATCCGGGCAATGTCCCCGTGGAGCCGGACCCGCATCTGACGGAACCCCGCCTCCCGCAGGGCGTCCTCGGCCCTTTCCACCCGGCCCAGCTTTTCCCGGTCTATCCGCTCCCCGTAGGGGATTCGGGAAGCAAGGCAGGCAAAGGCCGGTTTATCCCAGGTCGGCAGCCCGAAGCACCGGGAAAGCTCCCGAATCTCCGCCTTGTTCAGCTCCGCCTCCCGCAGGGGGCTGCAGATCCCCAGCTCCGCCAGGGCCCGCAGGCCCGGCCGGTAATCCCCCAGGTCGTCCAGGTTGGAGCCGTCCAGTACGGTGTGTATCCCCTGTTTCCGCGCCTCCGCGGCGATTGAAGCGAATTCGATCTTCTTACAGAAGTAGCAGCGGTCCCTGGGGTTGGCGGCCACTTCCTCGTCGATCCCCTCCTCTTCCACAAAAAAGTGCCGAATCCCCACCTGGGCCGCCACCGTCCGGGCGCAGTCCGCTTCGCTCCCCGGCAGCATGGGGGAGCGCACCGTAATGGCCGCCGCCCTTTCCCCCAGGGCCTCCCTGGCCGCGTAACACAGCAGGGAACTATCCACCCCGCCGGAGAATGCCACCGCGGCGCTCCCCTTGGCGGCAATCAGGTCCAGAAGCCTCCGGTATTTGCCCTCAAGCCGCGGATCCGCAATCATCTTTTACCCCCCTTTGGGCATAGGTTTGGAGTCCCGTAAAAATCTGCTTGGGGAGTTCATCTCCGGGGAACCTTCACGGTTTGGGAAGGTTCCGAACGCGGCTAAGGGCCGCGGGCAGGGCGGTAACTTCATGTCACCTTACGTCTACTACCACGGGGCCAGGCCCGGTGTCAAGGGTACTATTCTCCGGGATTACCGGCAGCATTTCCCCGTATTAAATTGAACAGCATGTCTATAGCAAGTGTTGTCTTTGCATTGGAAATATGGCCCGCAGTTGAAAGAATAATATCTTTATCCGCGGTAAAGAGTTTATTCGGACGTATATAACTGGCAAGAGGCAGCGAACCAGAAGTAAAATCGGAGGGGAAAACCGGAATGGCGTATGGATCTGATTTGTCCCTGCTGGTTATCTGGCAGAGTATGATGTCGGGTCCGCTCATATTGGCAATGACAAAAGCCGGTCTGCGTTTTGAACCGGAAAGATCGGAAAAAGGGAAGGGAATGACAACTATATCTCCTGTTACAAATGCCGCCATGCTTTATCCTCTTCGGGAGTATCCCATTCTTTGGCAAGGGATGCCTCGCTTAGCATCATGGTCTCTGGTAATTTTCTCATTTGCTTTTGTTTTATATATTCCACAAAATCCACGACTTCCCCCAGACATTCAGCGGGAAGGGTATCGATTTCACGTAAAAGGGTGTCTTTGGTTGACAAGGTTCGGTCTCCTGGTAATTAAAGATAAGCGAAAATGCGGGAAAATTCAATAGATCGATGCGTAACGTTTCTAGGGTGTACCCTCCGTGCGGCGGGCCCCGGCCTTTCCCAGCAGGCGCTGCCGCCGCGCTTCCAGGTCAAGGCGCAGCCATTCCGGCAGCCCCCGGGAGGGATTGTTGCGGGCCAGGGCACGGTCCACCAAGGCCAGGGCCGCCGCTATATTGCCCTGCCGCCATTCCGCCTCGATGGCAAGCTTCCTGCAGCACCGGGGATAGCCCAGGGCGGCCCCCCGTTCCAGCAGGGCCCTGGCCCGGCGGAACTCCTCCTCCCCCTGAAGCCGGCGGCCCAGGGCCCGCTGCCAGCAGACGGCGAGCTGCTCCATGTCGGCTGAGTAACGCTCCCCCGCTCCCAGGGGATCGGCGGCGATGCGGCAGAGGCAGGCGAACAGGGAGGCCAGACCCACAATATCGCGGCTATTGTGGTCGCAAATTTGCAGCAGCCGCCGGGAATCCCCGGAACGAAGAAAATCGAACCAGGACTCCGGGGCAAAGGCTCCGGACAGGTCCCCCTCCCGGCTCAGCGATAGTATCGCCGTTTCCACCGTGGCCTGGGAACAGTTGGGCAGCACTCCCTTCCACAGCCGTCTGGCGCTGTGGAGCAGGTCCAGGTGATCCAGGGCCGGAAAGGCGATGCCGTGCATCAGGCAGCGGTTCCGCAGAATTTGGGCGTCAAAACTTTTGCCGTTGTAGCTGACCAGGGTGGGCGGAGGGGAGGCCCCGCCGAACTCCCCGGCCAGGGTTTCCAAAAAATCCCCCTCCCCCGGATAGTCCAGCAGCAGGTACTGGGTGATCCGTATCCCCGCGTAGCCCTCCGGTCCCCCGGTCCCTTCGGGAACGCCGACGGCGGCCAGAAATGCGATGGTCCCCGCCCCGATAGAAAGGCCCGTGGTTTCCAGATCGAAGAAACGCAGGGATTCCGGGCGGCCTTCCGCCCCGCCGGGGCTCAGGGCCTCCAGGGCTTGGGGCAGGGTTTGGGGAATGGGCATGGAAAGTTCCAGGGTCTGGGTGCGGCTCAGGATTAGGGGGGAAGAGGAGGCCGGCCCCGAAGGAATCCAGCCCAGCTTTTCAAAGGGGCCGGCTTCCGGTGCACTGGCCGGCCCGGGGAGCGGGATTTTCCGAATACGGGACAGCCTTGAACGCAGATCCATGAGCCCTCCATCACGTATATACCCCATTTGACTTCCACCGGCAAGCTTCCCGCGTCACGTCATTGACAGCCGGAAAGACTGGCTTTACCATAGACAAAAGACCGAAGGAGAACACTATGGCTATTGCCACACTTGATCAGGTACTGCCCCAGGGCCGGGCGCAAAAATATGCGGTAGGAGCCTACGACTTTATGAATCCCACCATGATGCTGGGGATCATGGATGCGGTGGAGGAAACCAGGACTCCGGTTATCCTCCAGTTTCCCGACGGCCAGTGCATGGATGATCTGGATATTTATGCCCCCGCCATGATCGCGGCGGCAAAGAAGGCTTCCGTGCCCGTGGTGGTCCACCTGGATCACGGAAAATCCCTGGATGCCTGCCGGCGCTGCCTGGAAGCGGGTTTCTCCTCCATCATGATTGACGCCTCTACCCAGCCCTACGATGAAAACGTCAGGATTACCAGGGAGGTGGTGGCCCTCTGCCGGCCCCGGAACATCCCCGTGGAGGCGGAGCTTGGGCATGTGGGCCAGGGCCTGGATTACGACCCGGACAACTATCAATATACGGACCCTAAGGAAGCGGCGGCCTTTGTGGAGGCTACGGGGATATCCGCCCTGGCGGTGGCTATCGGCAACGCCCACGGGGTGTACAGGGGGAAGCCCCGGATAAACTATGCCGTGCTTGAAGAGATTACCCGGCTGGTTTCCATCCCCCTGGTGCTCCACGGCGGTTCCGGCATTCCCGACGAGGATTTCAAGAAGATCATCAAGATGGGGGTTTCCAAAATCAACATCTTTACCGAGCTTGCCCTGGAAGCGGCGGACCGGCTTAGGGCCATAGAAAAGGGGAAATTAGATGTTTTCTCCGCCGACGAGGCTGTCCGGTCCGGGTTTAAGGCCCGCACCCTGCAAAAGATCCGGCTCTTTGAAACCAAAAGCCTGTAAATCATGTATTAATGCATCTCTTTCTTCACATTTTTGTCAATAGCTTCCAAATGCTTTTTACCCCACTTACAAGGATATTCATTGGTGATATTATATATTTATAAGGATTTCATGGCAGGAGGTTGAATTGTGAAATTAAAAGATTTAAAAGCGTACAAGGAGTCAAATAAAAATGCACAAATAGATGAATTGAAGAAGGAAATAGATAGTTACCGTCCGTTTGGTAAGCAATTATTAAAAGGATTACATGAATTCTATCGCATAGGATTTACCTACACGAGTAATGCCCTTGAGGGTAATTCTTTAACCGAATCTGAAACAAAGGTGGTTATTGAAGACGGTATAACTATTGGCGGGAAATCAATTAGAGAACACAATGAGGTGCTCGGACATAATGATGCGTACAATTTACTTGAAGAACTCGCGAAAAACGATACCATTACCGAATCCAATATTTTGGAATTACATAGATTGTTTTATTTTAGAATAGACGAAAAAAAAGCCGGCAAATATCGAAAAGAACAAGTATATATTTCCGGAACTGATTATTTACCCCCGGTATATAAAGATGTTCCAATGCAAATGAAAGAATTTGTTTCCCACATTTCTGAGTGGAAAAAAAATTTACACCCCGTTACTTTTGCAGCACAAATTCATGAACGTATTGCCACCATACATCCATTTATAGACGGAAACGGCCGAACGGCTCGTCTTGTAATGAATTTATCATTATTACAATCAGGATATCCTATTATTATTATCCCTCCAATATTACGAAATGATTATATTTCAAAGATTCGATTGGCTAATAAGGGAGAGTTACAACCATTTTTTGATTTTATTTCAAATATTGAATACGAAAGCACTAAGGATTATCTAAGATTGTTAAAATATTTTAATGAAAAATAATAATAGAGTTGTCCGTAGATCCTCAAAGAAGAAGTGGATGTGGATGGAGTTACACATAGAAGTTGAACTAAAGGATGTCTGCCCCAATGCCTGGGGCAGACAATCCGTTAGTTCACTTTGATGGCTATTCCCGTTATATCGACCGTTACGGTTTCTATATTTGTTTTGGCATCAAGCGATCTTTTCACATCTGTTGTAATGTGAATAATCGCGTCCGCCCCTTTTGCCTTTGCCTGCTGGATTAGTTCATATGCGGCATTGGCACGGGCTTTATGGGCCGGTCCCTGCGGTGTAGTAACAACCGTAGTTTTCGACTTTACCAGCCCATAAAACGAGGAGGATGTGACCGAACTTGCTTCGCCTATCGACAATGCATTGTCCTCATCGCCGATATATCCGTAGTTCATGGTATCGCCGGTCGTTAAACCTTTTGCCTTATCAACGGTAATTCTGCTGCTTGCTGAAACATTTCCCAATATCGTATACTGCGATGAATCAAGGGCAACATACCCGCTGATATTAGCCGTGTTTGCCGCAACACTGGGCCCCGCCGTGGCACAGCCGGCAGCTAAGAATCCGAATGTCAGTATCATACTGAACATTCCCGCGTAAAACAGACTCTTTTTCATAAAGGTCCTCCTAAAAATTGTTTTATACAGCATGTCTATGCTGTTATAACCAATGACAGCATGCCTGGGGGCCATGCGGGTATTTCAATTGGGGGGCTAGGGCATCTGAAAACGCAGGGGTATGTGATTCCCCGTAACGACGATATTGAGGTAAAGGCAGCCATGTTACCGGCAAAGGCAGAACGCGGGATATGAAAAATGGAACCTGGGAAATTTAGTAGGAGGTCTTT
>JAISQJ010000029.1 GCA_031274285.1 Treponema sp.
TGGACCGCCGGTTCCGCGGCGACGATAAAGTAGCCGATAAGCACCCCCAGGGGAACCAGCAGCCACTTGAAGGGGGCGGAGGCCAGCATGGAACCCAGAAGCTGGCCCACGGGGATGAAGCCCACGTTGACCCCGGTGAGGAACACCACCAGGCCGATAAAGGTATACAAAAAACCTATGGCGATCCGGGCGAGCTGGTGCCGCTTGTACCGCCGGGATATAAGCTGGAAGATGACGAAAAAAACGATGATGGCCCCCAGGGCCATGAGGACATCTTTGGCAAAATGGGGAAGCCGGAGGGCGAAGTGTTCCACCACGTCCCTGGATGTTTCCACCACGGGGATGACGTGGCTTTCCACCGCCGCCCCGCCGGGGTCGTAGAAGATGCCCAGCATCAGCACCGCTATGATGGGCCCCACGCTGCAGAGGGCCACCAGGCCGAAACTGTCGTTTTGGGAATTTTTGTCGCTGCGGATGGAGGCGACGCCCACCCCCATGGCCAGGATGAAGGGCACCGTCATGGGTCCCGTGGTGACGCCCCCGGAATCAAAGGCCACGGGAATAAAGTTGTCCGGGGTAAAATAGGCGATAAAAAAAACAATGAGATAAAAGACGATCAGCAGAATCGAAAGCCGTATTTTAAGGAGAATCCGCAGAACCGCCATCACCAGGAAGATCCCCACCCCTCCGGCGACGGTGAGGATCAGGGCCATATTGGGCACCGACGGCACCTGGAGGGCCAAAACCTGGAGGTCCGGCTCGGCGATGGTGATGATAAAGCCCATGATAAAACTGACCAAGAGGGTCAGGACAAGGCTCGACGAGCGGGTAAGCTGGATACCCACCCCTTCCCCCATGGGCATCATGGCCATATCCGCCCCCAGGGTGAAAAAGCCCATCCCGATGATCAGGAGCGCCGCCCCGGCCAGAAACAGCAGGATCGTCCCCGCGGGCATGGGCACCAGGACAACGCTGGCGATAAGCACAATGGCGGTAATGGGAAGCACCGAAGAAAAGGCTTCCATGATTTTTTCTTTTAATATTTTGTTCATGTATTACCGGACACTTTTATCTTAATATATTATGACACTTTTTACACGTTAGAAAATACTCAAAAGGGCCGGATATTTGGCGATTACCGGAAATTTTCTTTCGTTTTTAGTTTACCTTAGTTTCATTTGGTACTATACTAAGACCGGAAAGCCCCTATAATATGGAAATTTTTGAATTTCGGAGGTTCCTATGGCCAATGCGGAAAAAAAACGCGATCCTGACAAACGTTTGACCGGGGTGGTAGTTCCGGTGGGCGCCCTGCGGGGCAAGGGCAGTCTTGGGGTGGGGGAATTCCCCGATTTGGCCGATTTTGCCGTGCTTTGCAAAAAAATGGGGCTGGGACTTATCCAGATCCTGCCGGTAAACGATTCGGGCTACGAAAGCGCCCCCTATTGGAGCCTCACCGCCTTTGCCCTTCATCCCGTCTATCTGCGGATCGAAGACCTGGAAGAATTCAAACATCCCCTGCCGGGGCTCAGGGAAAAAATCGCCGGATACGGCGCGCAGTTCGACAAGGAAACCCGGTTCCCCTTCCAGCGGATCTGCAGGGCAAAAATGGAAATCCTGCGGGAGATTTACGACGTCCACAAGGGGGACATCGCCAAAAAGGCCGCCGCCGGCGGTCTGGCCCAGTGGATCGGCAAAAACCCCTGGGTCAAGGAATACGCGGTTTACCGGCGCTTCAAGGAATTGAACGGTGAACGAAGCTGGAAACAATGGGACAATCACCGCCAGGTGACGGCGGCCACCATCGAGACACTCTGGCAGGACGAAAAGCTCCGGGGGGGGCATCTCTTTTGGGCATGGCTGCAGGAAGCCCTGGACACGCAGTTCCGCAGGGCGGCCCGGGCCGTGGCCGATCTGGGACTCATCCTGATGGGGGACATTCCCATCCTGATGAACGACGATTCCGTCGATGTCTGGGCCCACCCGGAATATTTCCACCTCGATCTGTCCGCCGGGGCGCCCCCGGACATGTACAGTCCCGGGGGGCAGAACTGGGGTTTTCCCGTTTACAACTGGCAGGCCCTGGCCGGGGATAACTACGAATGGTGGCAGAACCGCCTTGCGGCGGCGGGGAAACATTACGGCGCCTACCGGATCGATCATGTGCTGGGCTTCTTCCGCATCTGGGCCTCTTCCATCAGGGATCTGTCCGGCTCCTCAATGATGGGCAGGTTTATTCCCTACGCGCCGGTAACCCAGAAGGATTTGAAGGACCTGGGCTTTGACAAGGGCCGGGTCCGCTGGGTCTCCAGGCCCCATGTTCCCACCGGCGAGGTCTGGGAGTACATCCGCAATAACTGGGGCGGGGATCATAGTGAAGACGATGTCGCCGCCGAGGCGGGCCGGGTTTTTTCCGCCGCGCTGGACCGGATCGGGGACGAGGAACTCTGGCTGTTCAAGGATACCATCGGCGGCGAAAAAGACATCGACGCCCTCGGCCTACATCCGGCGGCCCGGGACTACCTGATCGAAGCCTGGCACAACCGGATCTTTCTGGAATACGAAAAGGGACACTTTTCCCCCCTCTGGTTCTACCGCGATTCCCGGGCCTACGCCAGCCTTTCCGACGGGGAAAAACGGCAGCTCGAAACCCTGCTGGAAAAGCGGAAGGCCGAATCCGAAAAGGTATGGGAAGAGCAGGGAAAAAAACTCCTCATGGCGCTCTGCGCGTCATCCTCCATGCTGCCCTGCGCGGAGGACCTCGGCGCGGTGCCGGACTGCGTTCCCAGAGTGCTGGGTGCGCTGAAGATACTGGGCCTCCGGGTAGTCCGCTGGTTTCGGGACTGGGACAGGGAAGACCAGCCCTACGTGGCCCTTGAAGATTACCCCGAACTGACGATCTGCACCCCCGCGGTCCACGACAGCTCCACCGTCCGGGAATGGTGGGAACGGGAGGCCAATCAGGAACAATTCAGCGGCTTTATCGGCGTCCCTTCCCTGCCGCGGGTGTACAACCCCGGCACGGCCAAGGTCATCCTCTCAAAGATCGCCTCGGCCCGTTCCCGGTTCCGCGTCTTTCAGATCCAGGACCTGCTGCACCTTTCCAACCGGTGGTACGCCCCCGATCCGGCCTCGGAGCGGATCAACGTGCCGGGCACCTACAACGAATTTAACTGGACCTACCGGCTCCCCGCCCCGATAGAGGAAATCGGGCAGGACGCCGATTTTATCAAAGCCGTGGAGGAACTCTGCCAGGTGAAACCGGTGGAGCCGGCACCGAAGAAGAAATAGCCCCCCGCCGAAAACACCGGCAAAAACGGAAGAATAGCCTCGGACCTCACCGACGAAAACGGGGAATTTCGAGCAAAAGTCCGTGCGGTCGCTGTGGTCCGCGGTTGCCTTCGTCTAAGGAAGCACTGATTTATTCAATCGAGAATAAATCAGTGCATACTTTAATACTTTCGCAGCAGGTCCAGGGGCCGCAGCTTACCGGCACGGCGGGCGGGAATCCATGAGGCGAGGATCGAGCAGAGGACCGTGAAAAGTCCGATGAGGAACACCGCGAACCAGTCGATGACGATGGGTATGGTCTGGAGGTAGAAGCCGGGATCGAGGATCCGCACCGCGCCGCCGCGGAAGAGCCCCGACACCAGGCTCAGGAGCGATTCGAGCCC
>JAISQJ010000030.1 GCA_031274285.1 Treponema sp.
ATATCCTCTTCCTTCATTAAAAAGTAGCTGTCAAAGCGGGACATGTTCCCCTCCTATTTCTTTCGTATGGAATTTAAAGCCAGGGCTATTGCCAGGACCAGGCCTTTAAAAATGTTAACCGTGTAGTAGGGTACGGAGGCCATGATAAGACCGTTCTCCAAAACGCCGATAAGAAAAGCCCCCGCCAGGGTGCCGAAGGCGTTGGGCCGGCCTATACCGGCTACGGACACCCCGATATGGGCCGCGGCCACCGCGCCCATAAGATAGGGGGAGCCCGAATTTATCTGGGCGTTTCCCACCCGGGCGCCCACCAAAATGCCCCCCACGGAGGCGAGGATTGCGCTGAAAATGTAGGCCGCCACCCGGTACTTCTGTACGTTGATACCGGAAAGCCGGGCGGCCTCGATATTGGAACCCACCGCGTACATATAGCGGCCGTGCTTGGTATAGGTAAGGAAAAGAAAAGCCAGCAGCACCAGCACCAGCATGATGATGATGATCCAGGGCTCCCTTCCCATGGTACGCAGAAATACCGGCACCGTACCGGTGGCGGAGGTCCCGTCGGGTTTTACCATCCGTTCATTTATCGCCCCGCCCCCGGCATAGGTCATGGCCACCCCTTCAAACATGAACATGGTAGCCAGGGTGGCCAGCATATCGAAGATTTTCAATTTAACGATGAGGAAACCGTTTATCGCCGCGATGGACAGGGAAATGACCAGGGTAAGGAACATTGCCAGAAGGGTGCCCCTTACGCTTGTTCCCATGGAAAACCAGATAAAGAAGGTCATACACACCGTATTGGACATGGTGGCGGCGGAACCCACCGAAAGATCGATGCCGTTTACGGTAAGGGCAAAGGTCATCCCTATGGCGACAATGGTAACAATACACACCGCCCGGATAATGGTAATCATATTGGAAAGGGTCCTAAAAAAGGGCATGGACACGGAAAAAACCACCAGCAGAATAACTATGGTCAAGAGGACGCCCCACCGCGCGATAAAATCAATGACGGTGTTTTTTAGGTCCTGTTTCACGAGTTTGGCACTCATATTCAGTTGCCTCCGGTTGAATAATAGAGCAGTTCTTTTTCACTGGACTGTGATACCTTTACTTCTTTAACGATCTCCCCGTCAAACATAACATAGGCCCTGTCGGCGATTGCCATGATTTCGGAAAATTCGCAGGATGCGTAAATTACCCCCTTGCCCTGGGCGGCAAGGTCTTCGATAAGCTTGAAGACATCCCGCTTGGCCCCCACGTCCACCCCCTTGGTGGGTTCGTCAAAAATATACACATCGGCATCTGCCACCAGCCACTTTCCCACAACCACCTTCTGCTGGTTGCCCCCGGAAAGGTTGGCAAGGATCTGTGTTTCCGAAGGGGTTTTAATTCCCAGGTCTTGTATCATCTTTTTGGTAACGTCAATCTGGCGGCGCTTAACCACAAAGCGGATAAGGTTAAGGAATTTATGCAGCGCCGAAATGGTAATATTGGCATATACCGGATCGATCACGATAATCCCTTCCCGGCGCCGTTCCTCCGGAACCAGGGCAAGCCGGCTCTTGACCGCCTGATAGGGAGAGCGGGGGGTAATATTCACCCCCTTTAATGTTACGTCCCCGGAGGAACTGCGGTAGGCGCCGAACATGGTTTTACAAAGCTCGGTCTTTCCCGCCCCCACAAGTCCTGC
Organism: Treponema sp.; assembly: GCA_031274285.1. Taxonomy (GTDB): domain Bacteria; phylum Spirochaetota; class Spirochaetia; order Treponematales; family Breznakiellaceae; genus JAISFT01. The sequence goes on from JAISQJ010000030.1 coordinate 1,697, forward strand.
AATTCCCACAATCTCGCCGCGGTGTACCGCAAGGCTGACATTCTTGATCCGTTCTTCTTCTTCGGTAAGATTATGCAGTTCCAAAAGTACATCCCCTATGGGAACGGTTTTCTTTTCATAGACTTCGTCGAATTTGCGGCCCAGCATGTATTCAACTATCTGCTTGATGGAAAGATCCGGGGTAATCTCCATATCCTTTACCACCTGGGCGTCCCGCATAATCGTGATATGTTCGCAAATTTCAAAAAGTTCCGGCAGGCGGTGGGAGATAAAAACAATGCCCACATTTTCTTCCTTTGCCAGAAAACGCACCACCTTAAAGAGGTTTTCCGTTTCCGTGTTGGAAAGGGGGGCGGTAGGTTCATCAAGGACAAGAAATTTACAGCGCTCCCGGGCCGCGCTGGCCAAAAGCACCATCTGTTTTTCCGCCAGGCTCAGATCGGAGACAGGCCTTCGTACATCTATGTCCACCCCAAGCCGGGCCAGGGCTTCCCGGGCGGATCTGCGGATCATATCCCAGTTTACAAACTGTTTTTTGCCCATCTTGTTGACCAGTACATTGGTCATAATATTTTCCGCCACCGAAAGGGTCGGGGTAAGGGCCACATCCACTTCCTGATAAACTATTTCAATACCCAGTTCCTTGGCGGCCTTGGGGGACCGGATCTCCACTTCCTTTCCGTTTATAAAAACCTGCCCGCTATAGTGGCTGTTAACCCCGGACAGGACCTTCATCAAAGTTGATTTTCCCGCGCCGTTGGCCCCGATAAGGGCGTAAATCCTGCCGCTTTCCATATTAAAATCAACATGGGAAAGGGCTTTAACGCCGGGAAATTCAATGGAGATATCCTTCATACCAAGGGTTGATTTACTCTGCTCTTCCAAAACCACTGTCCCTTCCAGGATCGTAAGATACCGAAAGGCCCGGTCTTTTTTATCGATCGGGCCTTTGTGGTATACGGGATAACGAACCCGCCTGCGGCGGGGTTCGCCATCCAAAGCAAAATTACTTTTTGGCGGCCTTAAGTTCCGCCATCCAGGCATAACTGTCAAACACGCCCTGTTCCTGGCCCCAGCCGGGCACCACGGTGGCGATGTTGGTCATATCGATCGAAGGATTAAGCTGGCTTGTCTTTACGCTCTGGGCGTCAAGGTTGTAGGTATCCGGGGTGGATTCGCCGGCAAACTTGGCGGCCAAAAGGCGCATATTGGCAATGCCGATAAGCTTGGGATCCACCGCGGCGGTGGAAACCCACACGTCCGGATGGGACAGCATCAGGTTGATGTCGTCGTTGGAAATATCGATGGACATAAGCTTGATATCCTTCCGCCCGGCATCGTCCAGAGCCTGGAGGCAGCCCTTGGCAAGTTCGTCATAGGAACCCCAGATGGCGTCCACCGAACCGGGGGCAAGGCGGGGAAGAACGGAGGCAAACGAATCCTGGGTGCCGCCCCGGGGATTGGAAGAATCCACAGGCCCCACAAGCTGTACTTCGACAATCTTTCCTTCCTGTACATAGCGGTCATAGATGCTTTGGCGGCGATCCAGGGGAGGAACGCCGGGGCCCATCCACGCGCGGACAACCCTAATCGGCTGCCTGTCGGCGGGGAAGTTCTCCACAATGGAAGAAAGGGAAAGTTCGGCCAGTTTATAATCTTCCTGGGCGGTGCTGGTTACGCCGGTAAGAATGGTGCCGTTGGGATCGCCGTTAAGATAGGGCACGGAATCGAAGGTAACCACCTTCATACCCTTGTCCACCGCAGGCTTAAGGGCGTCGTAGGTATAACCCGCTTCCCCGTGGGAAAGGATGATCCCGTCATAGTCCTTCTGGATCACCTGTGCCAGGGTTTCCTGGCACTTGGCGTTATCACCGTTGGTAACAAAGGTGTCAACGACAAAGCCCATGGCAACCCCTTCGGAAACACAGCCGTCAAGGAACTGCTGGGTATGATCCCCGGCGTTAAGATTGCGGACCACCGCCACCCTGACGACCCCGTCCTTCATCTGGTCGGGGAAATACTTTTTGAGCAGCCCGTCAAGCTCCGCATTGCCGGAGCCGCTTTCCTGTTTGCCGCCGCATCCGACGAGGGCGAAAACGAGGAGCACCGCAAGGGCGCAGCATACAATTTTCTTCATAGTTTCTTCTCCTTAAAATCCTTTCCGGAATAAAATCTCCGGTCTAAAACCGGA
>JAISQJ010000067.1 GCA_031274285.1 Treponema sp.
GGTAAATACTTTTGATACATAACTTCGCTCATGAACGGACCGCCCCTAAAGCAGGATCAGATCAGGTAAACAAAGGTCAGGAAGTCAACGAGGGCACTATACCATGGGGTTTTGGATTATGCAAGGGGGGGATATTTTGCGAAAAATTTAGCCTTTTCCACGCCCCCTCAATGCCCTAAGGTTTCCCGCAGGAGCTTTAGGAAGGCGGCCCGGCTTAGTTCCCGGCCCCCCAGGCTGCGGAGGTGGTCCGTGGGGACCTGGCAGTCGATAAGGCGGAGGCCGCCGGCAAAGAGGGATTGGGCCAGGGTAAGGAAGGCCGCCTTGGAGGCGTTGGCGGTACGGGCGAACATGGACTCCCCGCAAAAGACCTTTCCCAGCTTTAGGCCGTAGCAGCCTCCCGCCAGTTCCCCGTCCAGCCAGCTTTCCGCGGAGTGGGCATAGCCCAGGCGGTGAAGTTCCGTGTACGCGGTGATGATGTCCGCGGTGATCCAGGTGCCGGCGGGCCCGCCCTGCCGGGGCCGTTCCACCGCGGCGCAGTTCCTTATGACGCCGGGAAAATCCCGGTCAAAGGTGACGGTAAATTTCCCCTGCCGGAGGATCTTCCGCATGGATGCAGAGATGTGAAGTGTTTCCGGGAAGATGACGAAGCGGGGATCCGGGGATTGCCAGAGGACGGGGTCCTCCGGGTTATACCAGGGGAAGATACCCTGCTCATAGGCGGACAGGAGCATCCCCGGGGAGAGGTTTCCCCCTATGGCAACGATGCTTCCCCCGCACAGGGCAGGGTCGGGAAAGGGGTAGCGCTGGTTTTCATCCAGGTAGGGGAAGGAAGGGTCGGGGCCGGGCGTATACCGGCGGCCCATCTAGCTCGTCCTTTCGGGCAATCCGCTTAAGGGTTCCGCCGCCGCCCGGTCCGCCGGGAATTCCAGGGCCGCCTCCATCGCCCTGGTTTCGACCAGCGCGGATTCCAGAATATCCAGCCGGTATTCGCCCTCCCGGTAATCCACCCGGGCCGCGCCGCCGACGCTGAGCTCCCCAAAGAGGACTTCATCCACAAAGGAGCCCTTGATCTTCTCTTCGATAAGCCTTCCCGCGTTCCGGGCGCCAAATTCCTGGCTGTAGCCTTCCTCCGCCAGGCGGTCCACGCAGGCGGCGCTGACGGTCAGATGCACCTTCTTCTCCGCCAACTGGACCTTAAAGGCGTCCAGCTCCTTATTGACGATACTGGTCATGATCTCCCGGGAAAGGTGCCCGAAACGGACTACCGCATCCAGGCGGTTGCGGAATTCGGGGGTAAAGGTTTTCTCCACCGCTTCGTTAACCGCGGAGTCGTCTATCCTGCGTTCCCCAAAACCGATAAGGCCCTTGCCGATGTCCCTGGCCCCGGCGTTGCTGGTCATGATAAGAATCACGTTGCGGAAATCCGCCTTGCGGCCGTTGTTGTCCGTCAGGGTGGCGTAGTCCATGATCTGCAGCAGGATGTTGTAGATATCCGGGTGGGCCTTTTCGATCTCGTCCAGGAGGACCACCGCATGGGGCTGCTTGCGGATTGCGTCGGTCAGGAGCCCGCCCTCCTCGTAGCCCACATAGCCGGGGGGGGCCCCCACCAGCCGGGACACGGTGTGCTTCTCCTGGTATTCACTCATGTCGAAACGATGGATGACGATGCCCATGATATCCGCCAGGCTGCGGGCAAGCTCGGTCTTGCCAACCCCGGTGGGCCCTACAAAGAGGAAATTTGCCACCGGCTTATCCTCCGCCCGGAAGCCCGCCCGGCTGCGCTTGACCGCCCGGACCACCGCGGCCACCGCCCCGTCCTGGCCGAAGATGCGGCCCCGGAGCCGGCTCTCCAGTTCGCGCAGCTTGTCCTTTTCGCTTTCCCCCACGGAACGTTCGGGGATTCGGGCGATTCGGGAAACCACCGTTTCGATGAGGGGGAGTCCTACCTCCACCATTTCCACGGTTCCTTCCTGGACGGTGCCGTTTCCCCCGTTGTGAACGCGGCGGTAGCCTCCCGCCAGGCTTCGGGGGGGGGTCCCCGCCATTGAGGGGCCGGACGGCTCCCCGTCCCCTTCCGCGTGTAGATCCCCCCCGGTCTCTTTCCGGGCTTCGATATGTTTCTTGTAGGCCTCTATCCGGGCAAAGGCCCCGGCCTCGTCGATCACGTCGATGGCCTTGTCGGGAAGCCGGCGCTCGGTTATAAACTGGGCGGAAAGCCGCACCGCCCCCTCCACCGCCTCATCGCTGTAATGGACGTGATGGTATTCCTCGTACTTTGCCTTTAAGCCCTGGATGATCTTGATAGCGTCGGATTCGCTGGGTTCGCCGATGTCGATCTTCTGAAAGCGCCGGGACAGGGCCCGGTCCTTGTCAAAAAACTTGCCGTATTCCTCGTGGGTGGTGGAACCGATGCAGCGGATTCTCCCGCTGGTGAGGGCAGGTTTAAGCAGATTGGATGCGTCCAGGGCTCCCCCGGACACGGAACCGGCCCCCACCAGGGTGTGAATCTCGTCGATAAAGAGGATGGCCCGCTCTTTTTTCAGCATTTCCTCGATTACCCGCTTGACCCGCTCCTCAAAGTCCCCCCGGTACTTGGTCCCCGCCACCAGGGCCCCCATGTCCAGGGAGTAAATCGCAAAGCCCTTGAGGGTGGGGGGCACCTTGCCTGCCACGATCCGCTGGGCCAGTCCCTCGGTGATGGCGGTCTTACCCACCCCCGAATCCCCGACGTGGACCGGATTGTTCTTGAGCCGACGGCAGAGGACCTGGATGGTACGGTCCAGCTCCGGCTCCCGGCCGATAACCGGCTCCAGTTTGTTTTCCCTGGCCAGGGCGGTAAGTTCCGTGGCATACCGTTCCAGGGCGCTCCGTTTATTGCCCCGAGCCTTTTGGGCCTCCTCCTCGCCGTATTTGACCGGATCTTCCCCTTCGTGGCCGTGGTGGCCCTTGCCGAAGCTGAAAACATGGGGATTGTCGCTGTCATAGCCGTGGGAAAGGACATTGAGGAGTTCAAAACGCTTGATTCCGGCCTTTTTTAGGTAATATGAACAGTAGGTCCGCTCCTCGTCAAAGAGGGAGACCAGAATATCCGCCACATCCAGCATCTCCTTTTGGGCGGACTGGCTCTGCAGCACCGCCCGCTCGATGACGCTCTGGAAACCCACGGTTTGGGTCGGCTCGGTGTCGTCGATGACGGGGACCTTATGCTCAAAGTAGCTTTCCATCTCCCCGCGGATCTGATCCAGATTTGCCCCGCAGGCGGAAAGAACCCCCTGGACTTCCTCGAATTTTAAGGCGGCATACAAAACGTGTTCGGGAGTTAGGTATTCGTGGCTCCGTCCCTTGGCTTCGGTATAGGCGCCGTTGATGATTTCCTGAACATGACTTGAGATTTTCATTAAGCACTCCCAAACTAAACTATTCTATCTTTCCTAGGCCCGTTCCACAATACAGCGCAGGGGGAATCCCTTCCGTTCCGCTGCGGCGTGGACCTGTTCAGCCTTGGTCTGGGCAATGTCCCAGGGATAGAACCCCACCATTCCGCGGCCCCTCTGGTGCACATCCAGCATGATTCGGCTTGCCTCTTCGTCATTTTTTTGAAAAATGGATATGAGAATCGCCACCACAAAGTCCATGGTGGTATAGTCATCGTTCAGGAGAATCACCCGGTAATTATCGGGTTTCCGCAGCCTTTCTTCGCTCCTGTCCGCAAGTTTTGTACCGTTTCCCCTGTTTTCCGCCATTTTGTTGTACACCTGCGGCCGCCCCGGGGGACGACCGTCTTACCATATTGTTTTTTACTGAATCGGCCTTTATAGTTACATGATGCGTATCCTATCCTGGAATGTCAACGGAATTCGGGCGGTAGAAAAGCGGGGATTTGTCTCCTGGTTCGAGGCGGAGGGGCCGGATATCCTGTGTCTGCAGGAAACCAAGGCCAGGCCGGAGCAGCTTTCGGCGGCCCTGCGGGAGCCCCGGACCAGGACGGGGGAAACCTATCACAGTTACTGGGCAAGCGCTAAAAAGGCCGGCTATTCCGGAACCGCCATTTTCAGCCGTGTGGAGCCGGAGGACGTAAGACCCCTGGGGATCGGCAAATTCGACGACGAGGGCCGGGTCCTGCAGGCGGAATTTCCCGATTTTACCCTTATCACCGCCTACTTTCCCAATTCCCAGGACGGCGGCGCCCGGCTTCCCTACAAGCTGGATTTTTGCGGCGCCATGATGGAACTCTGCAACGGCTTGGTAAAAAAGAAGCGCCACTTTGTACTCTGCGGCGACTATAACATCGCCCATACCCCCATCGATCTGGCCCGGCCCAAGGAGAACGAGGGGAACGCCGGGTACCTGCCGGAGGAGCGGGCCTGGATGGACGCCTTTACCGGGGCGGGTCACATCGACAGCTTCCGCCACTTCCACCCCGGCGAAACCGGACACTATAGTTGGTGGTCCTACCGGGCCGCGTCCAGGCTGCGGAACGTGGGCTGGCGTATCGATTACCACTGTGTGGACAAGGCGTTTTTGAGCCGGGTAAAGGCGGCCCGCATCAGGGCCGATGTGGAAGGCTCGGACCATTGTCCGGTTGAATTGGAACTGGGGGAGCGGTAGGGCCGGGGGGCAGGGATGAGGATTAAATACAACGCCCCCACGGTGTTAAGCTTTGCCTTTATCAGCGCCCTGGCGCTGCTCCTTTCCCAAACGCTGCTGCGTTTTTATCCCCTGGAAGAACTCTGGTTCACCGCCCCCGGCAAAGGCGCCTTTAGGCCCGGCAGTTTCCGCTGCTGGGTTACCCTGTTTACCCACATCGCCGGACACGCGGCCTGGTCCCATCTGGTTCCCAATTTTATGATTATTCTTTTGATCGGCCCTATTCTGGAGGAACACTACGGTTCTTTTTATCTTTTGATCATGATCCTCGTTACCGCCCTGATCACCGGCCTTCTTAATATTTTGTTTTTTACTACCGGATTGCTGGGGGCCAGCGGCGTAGTATTCATGATGATCCTCCTGGCCTCTTTTACCAATTTTACTACCGGGGAAATTCCGCTGACTTTTATCCTGATCCTGATCCTCTACCTGGGACGGGAGGTAATAAATTCCTTTGCTTCCAACAATATCTCCGAATTTGCCCACATCGTGGGCGGCTTTACCGGCAGTCTCTTCGGCTTTTTCCGGTCCCCGGCCGGGAAGGGCGGCGGAATACGGCCTTCAACCTGATAGCCAGGGAAAGCCCGGTTTCTGAAGGGGGCAGGCGGCCTTTAGTGCCTTGACAGACGGGGACTGCCGGTCTATCATTTGGTAAGTTACGAGTTAGTAAGTTACGAGTTAGTAAGTTACGGTCCGGGAGTCCTTATGTTCATAGGCAGGGAAAGGGAGCTGGCGGCCCTTGAGGAACGCTACGGCTCGGGAAAATTTGAGCTTGGCATCATGTACGGCCGCAGGCGCGTGGGTAAGACAACGCTCTTAAGCGAGTTTGTCCGGGGCAAGAGGGCGGTGTTTTTTACCGCCATGGAAACCAGCGCGGAAGAAAACCTCCTGTCCCTTAGCCGGAGTATCATGGGGGACAGCGGCGGGCCGGTGTTTCAGAATTTTCCTGACGCCTGCCGGCGGATCTTCGAAATGGCCCGGGAAGGGCCCCTTGTCTTTATTATTGACGAATTTCCCTACCTTGCCGCTTCGTATCCGGGGATATCCTCGGTTCTGCAAAAACTTATCGACGAATATAAGGCTAATTCCCCGCTCTTTATGATAATAAACGGTTCGTCCATGACCATGATGGAAGACTATTTTTTTACCTACAAGCGGCCCCTGTACGGACGAAAGACCTTTCAGCTTAAGATAGAGCCCTTTGGTTTTTTTGAAATGAAATCCTACTTCCGTAAGAGTTCCGCCGGGCGGCTGCCCTACATTTACGGCGTTTATGGCGGGATTCCCCAGTATTTTGAATATTATGACCAGCGGCTTTCCTTCCGGGAAAACCTTATCAAGAATTATTTAAGGACCGGGGCGCCGCTGCTTGATGAACCGGGAAGCCTCTTAAAGCAGGAGGTAAGGGACCCTTCAAATTACAACGCCATCCTCAGCGCCATTGCGGAGGGCTGTACCCGGTATTCCGACATAGCGGCTAAGGCAAAGCTGGAGAGCGGGAATATCGCCGGTTTCTTAAAAAACCTTACGGCCCTCAACCTGATAGCCAGGGAAAGCCCGGTTCCCGAAGGGGGCAGGCGGCCTCTTTATGTGCTGAAGGACCACATGATCCGTTTCTGGTACCGCTTTATCCCCGCCTACCTGTCCCAAATAAACAGCGGCAAGTCGGCTCTGGTCTGCGATGCCATTGAGGCGGAGCTGGACCCCTACATGGGGAAAGTCTTTGAAGCTATTACCGGGGAGTACCTGTGGATGCTGAACGGTACGGAGAGGCTGCCCTTTGCCTTTACCCAGGCGGGAAGATGGTGGGGGGGCGATCCGGCGAAAAAGCGGGAGGAGGAGATCGATATTATTGCCCATGACGGCAAAACAAGGGCTATTTTTTGCGAGTGCAAATGGCAGAAAAAGAAAACCGGCCTTGATGTTCTGGAAGGACTGGTAGAAAAATCACATCTGCCGGCTTTTAGCCAGTTTACCGGAAAATACTTTTATATTTTTTCCCGGGGCGGCTTTACCGAAGGCTGCAGGAAGCGGGCCGCCGGGGCCGAGGAGATCCGCTTGATTGATTACGGGGAAATGGTATCATCATCATAGCAATTTACCGGAGGTTGGTATGGGCGGAAAGGAAACGATCAATTGGGCGGTGGCGGGGACCGGGGGTATAAGCAACAGGTTTGCCATGGGGCTGCGGGACGCAAAGGGGGCGAAGCTCTATGCCGCGGTGTCCCGGACCGCTGACAGGGCCCGGGCCTTTGCCGCCGAACACGGCTTTGAAAAAGCCTACGGCAGTTACCAGGCCATGCTGGAAGATCCGGCGGTGGATGTTATCTACCTGGGGACTCCCCATGTGGCCCATAAGGATATGGCCATAGCGGCCTTCCGGGCTAAGAAGGCCGTTCTCTGTGAGAAGCCGGTGAGCATTAACGCGGCCGAACTCTCCGCCATGATCGGGGAGGCCCGCTCCAACGGGGTATTTTTTATGGAGGCCATGTGGACCCGTTTTGTCCCGCCCCTCCTCAAGGTCCGGGAATGGCTTGATTCCGGCATCATCGGGGAAGTCAAAATGGTGCAGGCGAATTTTTGCTTCTCCGCGCCCCCGAATCCCCAGGGCCGGCTCTACAATATCGAACTGGGGGGCGGCGCCCTGCTTGATGCGGGGGTGTATCCGGTTTCCCTGGCGTCCATGGTTTTTGGCGGGAAAAAGCCGGAGGCCGTAAGCTCCATGATGTACCGCGGGCAAACCGGGGTGGACGAGGAGGTTATGGCCCTGCTTTCCTACGGCGGGCCCCGGCTGGCCTCCCTGAGCGCCGCCCTTAGTGTTGCCGCGGTGAATGACGGCTGGATCTACGGGACCCAGGGAAAAATTCATCTGCCTGATTTTGTCTTTTCCCACAGTGCGGACCTTAGCCTCTACGGCCGCTACAGCTACCACTACGAGCCGGAATTCCTGTCCAACGGCTACAATTACGAGGCGGAGGAAGTGATGAACCTTATGAGGGAGGGGAAACCGGAGAGTAAGATCATGAGCCTGGCGGAGTCCCTGGTTATCATGGAGACCATGGATCAGATCCGCGGACAGCACGGTTTCCGCTATCCGGGGGAGTAATGATTAAGGAATTTCTTCCCTACGACACGGTGCGGAACAATACCCTCAAGCTGGCCCACCGGATCTACCACGACGGCTTTATTCCCGATGTGATCTACGTGTCCCTGCGGGGCGGGGCCTACCTGGGAAACGTGATCAGCGAGTATTTTAAGCTTGTCCGCAACGATGAGCGGCCGGTGTATTACGCGGCGGTGGTAGCCCGGTCCTACAGCGATGTGATGAGTCAAAACAAGGTTTCCGTGGAGGGCTGGACCTACGACCCGGCCCACCTGAGGACCGGGGACCGGGTGCTTTTGGTGGACGACATCTTCGATTCCGGATACACCATAAACCACCTGGCGGGGATCATTCTTGAAAAGGGCATACCCCGGCATGACCTAAAGATAGCGGTCCACGATTACAAGTATTTCTACGATAAGTCCGACCAGCTTGCCGTCCAGCCCGATTATTACTGCCGCAAGCACGAGGTTTCGGTAAAGGATGAGCCCCGGTGGATTCACTACATGAGCCATGAACTGGTGGGTTTGGAGGAGGGGGAGCTGGAGGAGTATTACTACGCCGCCGACGGGGAACTGCGGCAGGTTTTGGCTATTCTTAACCGGCCCAGGCTTGCATGATCTGCGGCTTTGACGAGGCCGGAAGGGGCCCCCTGGCGGGGCCCGTGTGCGCCGCCGCAGTGATACTGTCGGCCGGGTTTCCCGCAGCAATACTGGGGGATTCAAAAAAGCTTTCCCCTAAAAGGCGGGAGGAAGTCCGGCCCCTTATCCTGAAAGAGGCCCTGGGCTGGGGAATTGGCTGGGCCTCCGCCTGGGAAATTGACCGTATAAATATTCTGCGGGCCAGTCTTTTGGCCATGGAGCGGGCCTGGGAGGACCTGAGTCTCCGGCTGCCGGCGCCGCCGGCCCTGCGGGCGGTGGTGGACGGTCTCTATGTGCCCCGTCTCCCCTTCCCCGCCGAAGCCGTGGTAAGGGCCGATGATTCGGTGCCGGATGTGATGGCCGCCTCCATACTGGCCAAGACCGAGCGGGACCGGCTCATGGGGCTCTACGGCTGCCTCTACCCCGAATACGGCTACGAGTTCCACAAGGGCTACCCCACCAGGGCCCACCGGGAAGCGGTGCTCCGCTATGGCCCTTCCCCCATCCAGCGTCTGAGTTTTACGGTGAAGCCCGTAATTGCGAAAATCCATCCGGTGGGATAAGCTTCCCTCATGCCGGAGAATCCATTGACCATCGCTTTTACCGGGGGCGGTACGGGGGGGCATATCTACCCCGGCCTGGCGGTGATTGCCCGCTTAAGAGAGAGCCCCGCCGGGGCCTGCAGGATTCTGTGGCTGGGCTCCGGTACGGGGATGGACAGGTCCCTGGTGGAGGGGGCGGGGCTGGAATTTTACGGCATACCCTCGGGGAGGCTCCGCCGCTACCTTACCCTGAAGACGATTCCCGACCTGTTCCGGGTCCTGGCCGGTTTCTTCGCCGCCCGTTCCATCCTAAAAAAGCTGCGGCCCGTGTTGCTCTTTTCCAAGGGAGGCTTTGTGAGCGTCCCCCCCTGCGCCGCGGCCGCGTCCCTGGGGATCCCCGTCTACACCCACGAGTCCGATGTGAGTCCCGGCCTTGCCACCCGGATAAACCTACGCTTTGTCCGCCGTACCGGGGGCCGGATCTTTACCGCCTACCAGGATACGGCGGCCTTCCTGTCCCCCGCCTACCGGTCCCTGGTGACGGTTTGCGGTAACCCGGTCAGGCCCGCGTTCCGTAGCGCCGACGGGGCCGCGGGCCGCTCTTTCCTGGGCCTTGGGGCGGAGGAGCGGGTGCTGCTGGTCCTGGGGGGGAGCCAGGGGGCCAGGGAACTCAACGCCCTGGTCCGGGAGGCCCTGCCGGAGCTGACCAGGCATTACACGGTGGTTCACCAAACGGGTCCGGGGAACGACGGGCCGGCCGCCTTCCCGGCCCCCGGAGACCGCTACAAGGTTTACCCCTTTATCGGGGAGGAGATGCCCCAGGTCCTGGCCGCGGCGGAGCTGGTACTGAGCCGCAGCGGCGCCGGCACGGTCTGGGAAAGCGCAGTGCTGGGGAAACCCATGGTCCTCCTGCCCCTGCGGGGAAGCGGCACCAGGGGCGACCAGGTGGAGAACGCGCGGTTCTTTGAGCGCTCCGGCGCCGCGGTGACGCTGCCGCCGGGGGCCGGCGCCGCCGATCTGGGCCGGCTCATCGGGGCCCTGGCGGGGGACCGGGAAAGGCTGGCCGCCATGGCCGCGGCGGCCGCGGAGATCGGCAGGACCGACGGGGCAGCCCTTATTGCCGCCGCCTTGACGGAGGCCGCGGGCCTTTCCCGGAACAATGGCGCGGGCCTTTTCCGGCATAAAGGCGCTAAGGGGCTCCAAGCGCCGGAGCGGGGCGCGCCGTGAGTTCCCTGAAAATAATCGATCTGGTGTTTATCGGCCTTACCCTGCTCCTGGTTATCCGCTGCACCCTGCGGGGCTTCATTTCGGAATTTATGACCCTGGCCTCCCTGGTCCTGGGGCTTCTCTGCTCCATCTTCCTCTACCGCAACGGCGCGGCCTTTCTGCGGGACCGGGGGCTGGAGACCCTGACGGAAAGAATCCCCCGGATCATCCGGCAGTTCCTCCCCGGCCTGGTGCGGAATATCCCGGAGATCATCGCCTTTATCCTTATCTTTGCCCTGGTGTTTATCCTGGTTAAGCTGGTGGAATATCTCCTTACCGATATTGTGGAGCGGATCAACCTGGGGGGGGTGGACCGGTTCCTGGGCTTTCTGTTCGGCATGGCGGAGGGGATTGCGGTAACCAGCCTGCTGCTGTTGGCCCTCATGATGCAGCCCATTTTTAACGCGGGGCCCCTGCTGGAGGGAAGTTTTTTTGCGGAACTGCTGATCCCCCTCATTACCCGGCCCCCCGCGGACATGACCGCGGGGATTGGGAACCTGGCGGGGCTTTATGTTTGAAAATATCATAGCCCAGCCCGCGGCACAGCGGCTTAGGGAGGATTTGGGCGCCGGGCTCCTGGCCCCCTCCATGCTTTTCTTCGGCCCCCCGGCCTCGGGCAAGGGGACCGCCGCCCTGGAACTGGGCCGGGTCCTTTCCTGCGGGGAGGGCGGTGCCTGGAATTGCCCCTGCCCCGGCTGCGCCAAGCACCGGTTCCTCCTGCACCCGGACCTGCTGATGATGGGCTCCCGGGCCTTTGCGGGGGAAATCGCCGCCGCCGCCTCGGTGTACCGGCGGGAAAGCGGGCACGGCCGCCTCCTGCTCCTCCGCTCCGCCAGAAAGCTCCTGGGCCGCTTTTCACCGGCCCTCTGGGAGGGTGAGAGGGACCTGGGAAGGCTCAACCCCCTGATCGGGGCCCTGGAAGATGATCTTGACCGCCTGGAAGCGGCCGGGGGGGCCCCGAATGGGGACGCCCCGGAGCGGAGGGAAAAGCTGGGGGCCTCGATAGTGAAGAGCGCCCATAAGCTGGAGGCCGAGGGAATAGCGGAACATATCCCGGTGGCCCAGATCCGCCGGGCCAGCTACTGGGGCCGCCTGGCCCCCGCGGGCCCCTTCAAGCTGCTCCTCATCGAAAACGCGGACCGCATGAAGGACGAGGCCCTTAATTCCCTGCTCAAAATTCTGGAGGAGCCCCCGGAACGGCTCAAGATCGTCCTTACCAGCCCCCGGCGGGAGGGGATTATCCCCACCCTGCTTTCCCGGCTCCGGCCCTACCGCTTCGTAAAGCGGGAGGCCCCGGCGGAGGCCGAGGTGATCCGCCGGGTTTTCCGGGATTCCCGGGACAGCGGGGATTTGGAAGCCTATCTGGACTCCTTCCTCCCCCTGAGCCGGGACGCCCTGTACCCCCTGGCGGCCTTCTTTGTGTCCTCCGCGGCCCTGGCCGCCCTGGACAGCTTCCGCCGCCGGGGTATCACGGTCCTGCCGGAGGAGCTGGTGGCCCTGGGCAAGCACTGCGCCCCCATCGCCGCTTCCTCGGGTCTTGGCCGGCCGGCCGCGGACAACAAAGCCATCGTTGACAAGGTGCTGGGGGGGGCCCAGGATTTTCAAATCCGGTCCCTTTTTTCCCATTTCCTGGCCGCCGTGCTGGACCTGGTCTCCCAATCCCTCTCCGGCGTCGCCATGAAGCCCCGGAGGATCCTCTACGCCGGGCTTTGGAAGCGGCTTGTCGGCCAGGCCGCCGCGGCGGTGGGAACCTGGAACCAGAGCCCCGCCCTGGCCCTGGATCGCCTGGTCAGCGATCTTAAAAACGCCATGGCGGAATCTTAGGGGCCGGGGATGAAGGACTATATTAAGGGTTCGATAAAACGAATCTCCAAACTTACCCGGGAACAGCTTGAGGAACTCTTTATCGATGCGGCCTCGGAGATTGACCGGCTGGAGACGGTGCTGGAATCCCTGGGCGAGGGAATCCTGGTCTGCGACGCCAAACATTCGCTGGTCATCGCGAATAAATGCGCCGAGCGTTTTCTTCCCCTCAATGTTTCGGCCCTGGGGGGCGATCCGGTCTGGACCAGGGTGTGGGACGAGAAGATCGCCGGGTTTCTGGAGCTGACCCTGAAAAGCGGGGACCGGGTCCAGGAGCGGGAATTCAACGCCGAAGCCTCCTATGGGGCGGGGTCTACGGGCAGGGGCGTCCAGCGGCTCCTCTCCATTTCGGTACTACCCCTGGTCCGGGAACACCGGGTAACCGGCTCCCTCATCTACATCGAGGACATTACGGAAAAGCGGGGCCGGGAAGCCCGGCTCAGGCGGGCGGAAAACCTGGCCAGCCTGACCACCCTGGCCGCGGGAGTGGCCCACGAGATCAAGAACCCCCTGGGATCCATCTCGATCCACATCCAGCTTATGCAGAAGGCCCTGGGGGCAAACCGCCGGCTGGCGGAGCAGCGATCCCCCTCCGAAGAGGGGGACCCTACCCCCTATTTGGATCAACTTGATAAGTATATCGCCGTGGTGAACGAGGAGATCGACCGGCTTAACCACATTGTGGTGGACTTTCTCTTCGCGGTGCGGCCCATGAACCTGGACCTGCGGGAGGGGGATGTGAATGTCCTTATCGCCGATCTCATGGACTTTATGGGATTTGAACTTTCCGGCGCCTCAATCGCCTGTAAGCTGGAATTGGATGAGGGGCTCCCCCTGCTTAAATTCGACGAGCGGTACTTGAAGCAGGCCCTGCTCAACCTGGTAAAAAACGCCGCCGCCGCCATGCCTGCGGGGGGGAACCTGACGGTTAAGACCGAGCATAAGGACAGCGAGGCCTTTATCAGTGTTATGGATACGGGGGTAGGGATACCGGAGGAAAACCTTTCCAAAATTTTTGAACCCTACTTTACCACCAAGGCCACCGGTTCCGGCCTGGGGCTTACCCTGGTATTCAAGATCATCCGGGAACACCAGGGGGAGATCTCCGTCAAGTCCAGGGAAGGGGAGGGGGCCTGTTTTACCATATCCCTGCCCGTCCCCCAGCGGGAGCGCCGGCTTATCGGGTTTGAAGGGGATACGCGTAATGAACCGGACGCACCCGACGGGCGTGAGGAGGGTGTTTCATGAAATTCCGGCTCCTGGTGGTGGATGACGAAAAGAATATCCGGGAAGGGCTGGCCGCCTCCCTGGAGATGGACGGCTACGAGGTAGCCACCGCGGTCAACGGGGGCGAGGGCCTTAAGCGTTACGGCAGGGGGGACATCGATCTGGTGATCACGGACCTCAGGATGCCCGGTCTTTCCGGGGAGGAACTGCTGCGGGCCATCACTGCCGAAAGTCCCGGCATCCCGGTGATCGTGCTGACCGGCCACGGTACGGTGGAAAACGCGGTGGAGGCCATGCGCCAGGGGGCCTGGGACTTCCTTACCAAGCCGGTGAATCTGGATCACCTCTCCCAACTGGTTAAGCGGGCCCTGCAGAACCGGGAACTGGCGCTGAAACACCGGGAGCTAGAGGAAGAGCTGGAGCAGAAAAAAAAGTTTGAGACCATCATCGGCACCAGCGCCCCCATGCGCCGGGTCTTCGACACCATCAGCCGGGCGGCCCCCACCAGGGCTTCAATCCTTATCACCGGGGAGTCGGGGGTGGGGAAGGAACTGGTGGCCGACGCCATCCACGGTCTTTCTCCCCGGAAGGAAAAGCCCCTGATCAAGGTGCACTGCGCGGCCCTGGCGGAAAGTATTTTGGAAAGCGAACTCTTTGGCCATGAGAAGGGCAGTTTTACCGGCGCCGTGTCCCGCCGCCGGGGCCGCTTCGAGCTTGCCCACGAGGGGACCCTGTTCCTGGACGAGATTGGAGAAATCGATCAGAATATCCAGATCAAGCTGCTGCGGGTTCTGCAGGAAAAGAAGTTCGAGCGTCTGGGGGGGGAGGAGACCATCGAGGCGGATGTGCGGATCGTGGCGGCCACCAACAAGGACCTTAAGGCGGAAATTGAAAAGGGGAATTTCCGGGAGGACCTCTACTTCCGGCTCAACGTGGTGAATATCCACGTGCCCCCTTTACGGGAACGGAAGGACGACATCCCCCTGCTTATCACCGCCTTCCTCAAGGAATTTGCCGGGGAAAACGGCAAGTCCATCGAAGGGGTGAACGAGAAGGCCCGGGCGGCCCTTTACGCCTACGACTGGCCCGGCAATGTGCGGGAACTGCGGAACTGCGTGGAAAGCGCGGTGGTTATGACCCGGGGATCCTTGATTGGCCTGGAGGACCTGCCCCCCACCCTGCGCCAGCGGAACGACGAGGGTTGGATTCGGGTGCCCCTGGGCTCCACCCTGGAGGAGGCGGAGAAGCTTATTATCCGGGACACCCTTTCCGCCCAGCGGGGGAACAAGAGCAGGACCGCGGACGTGCTTGGCATAGGCCGCAAGACCCTGCACCGGAAACTTGCCGAACTCGGCGCCGAATAAGGAGGAATCTATGGCCTTTCCCAGAACCGTGGTTGGGGGCGTTTCGCTGCCCAGGATGCTTATCGGGTCCAACTGGCTTTTCGGCTGGAGCCACACCGGGCACGCGGCGGACTGCTTTATCAGGGAGGTACACCGGAAAACCGATTCCTTTGCCCCCATCCTGGAAGCCTACCTGGCCGCCGGGGTGGACGCCATCATGGCCCCCTTTTCCACCCATCCCGGCGCGGCGGAAAAACTGCGGGCGGCCCAGGATGCCCTGGGGAAAAAGCTCATCATCATCGATACCCCGGTGGTCAACGTGGACGACAATGCGGCCTCCCGCAGGGAAACCGAGGCCGTTTTCAAACGAAGCGCGGAGATCGGTTCCAGCTTCTGCCTTATCCACCACGCAAGCTGCGAACAACTGGTAAACAAGAACCGTCAAACCATGGACCGGCTGCCGGATTACCTCAACATGATCCGGGATGCGGGGCTTATACCGGGACTGAGCGCCCACATGCCGGAGGTGATCCAGTACGCCGATCTTAACGGCTACGATGTGGAAACCTATATCCAGATCTTCAACTGCCTGGGCTTTATGATGCAGGTGGAAATTGAAAGCGTGATACGCATCATCCATGGGGCGAAGAAGCCGGTGATGACCATTAAGCCCATGGCCGCGGGCCGCACCACCCCCTACGTGGGGCTCACCTTTAACTGGAGGGTCCTGCGGCCCATCGACATGGTCACCGTGGGGGTCCTAAGCAGCTTCGAGGCGGAGGAGGATATCGAAATTTCCCTGGCCGCCCTGGAAGGCCGGCTCCCCAACCTGGAAGGCCGCTCCAGCCCCGCGGCCCAGAGTGTTATCCGGTAGGCCCCCCCAAGGGGGCGCAGCCTGGCTTGAAAGTTTTCGTAATCTCTGTTATTTTAATGACCGTTAAGATAATGACCGTTAAGATAACGGAGACAGGACTATGAAATTTTATAACCGGCAGACAGAGCTGGCGGACCTTGAACGGGGCAGAATCTTGTCCGAAAGTGTTGCCTCCTTTACGGTGCTGACCGGCAGGCGCAGGATCGGCAAGACCATGCTGGTTTTGGAATCGGTAAAAGATCAAAAGTATCTTTACCTCTTTGTATCCCGAAAGGGCGAATCCTTGCTTTGCGCCCAGTTTCAGGAAGCGGCCCAGGCGGCCCTGGGTTTACGGATCTACGGCGAGCTTACGGAATTCGCCCCTTTTTTTGAAGAACTCCTGCGCTTCGCCGAAACAACCCCCTATACCCTCATCATTGACGAATTTCAGGATTTTGAACGGGTTAATCCGTCCATATTCGGCGAAATTCAGCGTCTCTGGGACCAGTACCGGGATCGCTCAAAGATCAACCTCATCGTGAGCGGTTCCGTTTATTCCCTGATGATGAAAATTTTTGAACACGGCAAAGAACCCCTGTTCGGCAGAAAAACCGCCGGCCTGTCCCTGCGCCCCTTTACGGCCGCCGTCATAAAAGAGATCCTCTCCGATTATAACCCCCGGTACACGCCGGAGGACCTCTTGTGTTTGTATATGCTGAGCGGGGGGATACCCAAATACATTAGCCTGCTTTTGGACCGGGGCGCGGTAACCGCGAAAAAAATGATTAACCAGGTTACCCTTCCGGATTCGCCTTTTCTTGGGGAAGGCAGGGAACTCCTGGTGGCGGAATTCGGCAAAGAGTACGGAATTTATTTTTCGATCCTGCAGTTAATTGCCGCGGGTAAAAATTCCCAAAGTGAAATTGATTCCGTTATTGGGAAAAACACCGGGTCCTACCTGGCAAACCTGGAAAAGGACTACGCGCTTATCACCAAAAACAAACCGGTTTTCTCCAAGCCGGAAAGCCGCAACACAAAATACAAAATAGGGGATCAGTACCTGCGGTTTTGGTTTCGTTTTATCTACCCCCACGAATCCTTGGTAGAAACGGGGCGGACCGATTTGCTTCGTGAATTCGTCATAAAAGGGTACGAGCAGTACAGCGGTTCTGTGCTGGAGGATTATTTCCGGGACAGGATAGCCCGGGAAGACCGGGTTACCACGGTTGGAAACTACTGGGACAGGAAGGGGGAAAATGAAATTGACATCATAGCCCTGAACGATCTGGACGGGACCGCCCTGGTTGCCGAGGTAAAGCGGAACCCCCGGAAGTTGAACCTGACCCAGTTGGAGCTTAAGGCCGAAAAGATTCACGGGCTGGGGAACTACAAGATAGAGTTTAGGGGCTTATCCCTGGCGGATATGTAAGGCCCAGAAAGGCGGGCCTTATTTCCCCCCGCCCCGCCATTTTTCGATCCGGTCGTAGGCTGCGTTGATCCGGGCGGATTTTTCCGTGGCCTTTTTCATGTTCCCCTCGTGCCCGGCGTGGCGGTCCGGGTGGTGCCGCTTTATCAGCTTTTTGTAAGCCGCCTTACATTCCTCCTCAGCGGCGCCAAAGGGGAGCCCCAGTTCGGCAAAGTCCGGCCGCAGTTCCTCCGGCGGCAAGGCCGCCGGTCCCCTGTTCCCGCCGCCCCCGGTCCTGCTTCCTGGGCGGCCCCCGGCGGGGCCCCAGTCGCCGCCGGTCCTGCTTCCTGGGCGGCCCCCGGCAGGGCCCCAATCGCCGCCGGTCCTGCTTCCTGAGCCGCTCCCGGTCCGGCCGCCGTTTTCGGCGGGGCCCCAATCGCCGGCGGAGCGTTTTCCGGTTTCGGGATTCCCCCAGGACCGCGGTCCCCGCAGGAATTCCTCCAGCTCCGCCTCCGCTTCCTCCAGATCGGGATTGCCGCCCCCGCGGCGGGAAGGGCCGAAGATCCGCTCATCCTCATCGTTGAGGTAGCTCTTGATTACGTCTCCCAGACGGTTAAAAATCCCCATAGCCGGAGTTTACCATTTCTTGTTTCGTGGTATAATGGGTCCATGGAGGAGCCCATGAAAATCCAAAAGCGTGTCTTCGGAATCCTGCCCAACGGCAAAAAGGTTTATCTCTACACCCTGGAGGCGGGGGAAACCCGGTTTTCCCTTACCACCCTGGGGGCAGCCTGGACTTCCCTTATCGTCCCTTCCCGGCTGGGCAGGCAGGACGATGTGCTCCTGGGCGCCGCTTCTTTTGACGGCTACTGCCAGGGCCGCGGCGCCCTGGGGATCACGGTGGGGCGTTTCGCCAACCGTATCGGCGGGGCTTCCTTTACCCTGGACGGCCGCACCTATGGCCTGGAAAAGAACAACGGCCCCAACTCCCTGCACGGGGGCGTCAGGGGTTACGACAGGGCCCTGTGGAAGGCGGAGGCCTACAAGGAGAAGGACGGGGTCTATGTGCGTTTCGAGCACGAAAGCCCCGACGGGGACTCCGGTTTTCCGGGGAGGCTGCGGGCCGTGGTAACCTACGGCCTTACCAAGTCCAACGAGATCATCGCCGACTACCGGGCCAAGGCCCGGGCCAGGACCCCGGTTAATTTGACCAACCATGCCTATTTCAACCTGGCCGGGGAGGGCAGGGGCAAGATTCTGGACCATGAACTGACCCTTAGCTGCTCCTCCCTCTTGGAGGTGGATCAGGGCCTTATCCCCACCGGGAGGATCCTGCCGGTGGAAGGTACCGCCTACGATTTCCGTTCCCCCAAACCCATAGGCCGGGACCTGGAAGCGGCGGTCCAGGGGGGCGCCCCCGGAGGTTACGATCACTGTTACGTGGTGGACGGGGAAATCGGAAAGCTTAGGCCCTGCGCCGAAGTCTTTGAAGGGACCAGCGGCAGGACCCTGAAGCTCTTTGCCACCCAGCCGGGCCTCCAGTTCTACACGGGAAATTTTCTCCATGAGACGCCGGGAAAATCCGGGATCCTCTACAACCGGCACGACGGCTTCTGCCTGGAGACCCAGCACTACCCCGATTCCCCCAACAGGCCGGAATTTCCGGACTCCATCTTCGGCCCCGGCCGGGAATACCACGAAAAGGCGGTTTTTAGTTTTAGCTGGTAAATTTTTTTTATGTTATGATTGGCTCGGTAATGCAGGGGAAAACGCCTGTATAACCCATAAAACCGTTAAGTTTCCGCCCCCCAGCCCCTTTGGTATACAAGGAGTGAAACCCATGAAACTGATAACGAGTACGCTGCCCATGAGGCCGCTAAAAGAAATCGATATTATTTCAAAAAATGAATGGATTTGCGGCACATGTAACACTCGTAATAAAATTGAAATCGAAATATGCGGTAAATGCGGCAAAACATTCGGGGCATCTGGTATGTCTGTTGAAAGTAGACATAATAATATAGATTTGAAAATAAAAAATATAGATTTGAAAATAAAAGCCGAATTAAAAAGGGCAGTAGATTTAGAAAAATCATTAACAGAATTAAATGAATTAACCGGTTTAGAAAAAGTAAAAGAGGAAGTTGACACTATGGTCAATTTAATTAAAATCAAGAAGCTTCGTGAAAGTAGAGGCTTGCAGCAGGCGCCAATGTCTTTGCATTTAGTTTTTTCCGGAAACCCAGGCACAGGTAAGACAACGGTAGCCAGAATTCTGGGAGAAATATATTGTGCATTGGGTGTTTTGTCTAAAGGTCATTTTATAGAAGTGGATCAGTCGGGGCTTATTGCCGGTTATGTTGGACAGACCGCATTAAAAACATTGGATGTTATTAATAAAGCAATGGGCGGGATATTATTTATTGATGAAGCGTATTCACTGGCAAAAGAAAATAGAGAAAATGAATTTGGATACGAAGCAATTGAAACACTAATAAAAGCAATGGAGGATCATAGAAATGACTTTATTGTTATTATTGCCGGATACCCGGAACTAATGCTGCATTTTTTAAAAGCAAACCCAGGCCTTGAATCCCGGTTTAATACCACTATCCATTTTGAAGATTATTCCTTTAAAGAACTGGCTGATATTTTTATTGGATTCTGTAAAAAAAATCAATATACTATTTCTGAAGAAGCGGAAATATATTTGATAAATTATTTTAAATATATTTGCGAAAACAAACAGGAAAATTTTTCGAATGCACGTAAAGCGAGAAATCTTTTTGAAAATGCTGTAAAAAAACAAGCTAATCGATTAGCACTTAATAAAAACATAGCGGATAGAGAATTATTGGAGATAACAGTAGATGATTTAAAATAGGAGTAATTATTCCCGGGGGAAGTTCCTCTACCATGCCTATGACAAGAAAGGGAACCTCCCTAAAAGTCTACTTTTTCATACACGGATTGCCCCAAAATAGGACGCCATGACGGCACATTACCCCTTTACTAAAGCCGGAATGTATGCTGCATTACGTATAATGGAGGCGGAAAAAGTGCTAAGAATCCCTTGCCATGCCCCTATAATTAGGTATACGCTGAACAAGGAGCAGATTTTATGTTAAAAACATGGCAGGTTTCCAATTTTAAATCGATCCGCGAGATGAGCGAGCCGCTGGAATTTGCGCCCCTTACCATATTTTGCGGTACCAACTCAAGCGGCAAAAGTTCCCTTCTGCAA
>JAISQJ010000152.1 GCA_031274285.1 Treponema sp.
GTGGTGATGATCTCGGAGGACCGGGAAATTTACTCCCGGTGTATGCTCCACAAGTATATCGCCGGGGAGCGGGACGCGGCGGGCCTTAATTTTATCAACGACGATGTTCTTTCCAGCCCTCGCGTTCAGTGGATCAGGGGTAAAACCATTACCCGCCTGGAGGGGACCACCGTTTACGCGGGGGATGAACCTGCGGCCTCCGGGGATCGTATCCTTATCGCCACCGGGGCCAATTCGGTGACGCCCCCTATCGGGGAACTGCGGGTCGCGAAAAACGCCTTTGGGCTGCGGCACCTGGCGGACGCCCGGGCTATCGCGGAGGCCGCCAAAAGCGCCCGGGAGATCGCGGTGATTGGCGCGGGGCTGGTGGGGCTGGACGCGGTGAGCGGGCTCCTGGAGCAGGGGAAAAAGCTGGGCCTTGCCCGGAAGATCACGGTGATCGAAATGGCCCCCGCGGCCCTGGCCATTAACCTGGACGCCCACGCGGCGGAAGCCTACCAGCGGCTCTTTGAAAAAGAGGGGGTGGTTTTCCACCTGGGCCGCAAGGTGGTGAACACCCAAAGCGCCCCGGCGCCGGCTTCGGGCCTGACCATTAGCGCCCTGGAAATGGACAACGGGCTTAGTGTTCCCTGCGACCTGGTGATTTTGGCCGTGGGGGTGCGTCCCGCGGCGGCATGGCTGGAGGGAAGCGGGGTAGAGCTGACGGAACGGAAGGCGGTAAAGGTGGACGATTACCTTGCCGCCAGTGTGCCCGGCGTCTATGCCGCGGGGGACGCGGCGGGGCTGTCGGGGATATGGCCCAACGCGGTGAAGCAGGGGGAAATGGCGGGCCTTAATATGTGCGGCGTGGGCTGGAAATACGACGACCGTTTTGCCTTAAAAAACACGGTGAATTTTTTCGGCCTCCTCTCCCTTTCCCTGGGCGCCATTAACCCCCGGGAGGGGGACGAGGTGCTGGTTAAGGAAGACCGGCATAACTACCGCAAGCTCATTTTACGGGACGGTTTAGTCCAGGGGATTATTCTGCAGGGCGAAATAGGGGGCTCCGGGTTTTGGCAGTACCTGATCAAGAACCGGATACCCCTTGGCAAGCTGGGTAAAAACCCCTGGAAGCTCAGTTACGCCGACTTTTTTGGCGCCTGGGACAATGGAGAGTACAAGTGGGTGATCCCCGCATAAGGGCGTGATGGTAGGTAACGCATAATTGGCTGTCCGGGCGTCCGGACAGCCTTTTTTTGGGCCCAGGGACCAGTTCTTCTTCGGCTTAGTATTCTTCGTCGTAATTGGGGGAATCGCTTACGGTGGCGGCCGCCGTTCTGGAGGCGGCTTCATCGTCTTTGTTGCGGTTGTAGAAGCCCACCTTAAAGCCGATGAGGAGCTGCAGTTGGAACCGGTCTATCCCCGTGTATTCCTTGGGATTGGGGTTGGATGGAAGGGTTGCGGCCTTGGCCGGGGGATTAAGCTTTACGGTGCCTATATCTCCCACGGCCCGGATGTCGATGGTGATAGCGCCCCGCTCGCCGGCCTTGATGCCGTATTGAAAGCCCCCGATCCAGGAAAAAAGCGGCGGGTTAACGCTGGCCTGGGAAGATGTGTTGAATTGGAGCCCCCCATAGGGCTCCAGCATGAAGTGCCGACTGGGTTTTAGGGGAAATTTAAGCAGCACGGGTAAGCCGAACATGATGGCGCTATGGGAGGAGTCAATATCATAGGGCGACCCGTTTATTTCCACCTCCGCAGACATGAAGTTAAGGAACTGGAATTCCAGCCCCAGGGCAAACAGGGGGCCGGGGTAGAAGGTGTAATCCCGGTTTTGGAAGGATGATTCATTGCCGCTGTCGTAAAAACCGAAGGTTAGATCCAGGCCGACATAACCGCAGGCATAGAACCACTTGTTCCGCCAGTGGTTGGTATCCGGCACCGCGGTAAGTTTGGTTAAGGGGACGTTGGCCATGGCCTGGTAGATCAGGTGGAGGTTCCACTCGTACATATCTTCCAGGCTTTCAAAGGCCCAGGAGAATTGGAGTATCTCGCGACCGTCTTCGTTATCCATGAGGGAGATGTTGAGGACATTGATAATCGCCTGGGCCTCCCCTTCGTAACCGTCCTCTACTTCCTGGGTGATCTTAAGATTCATGGAATAATCGGCGGACCGCTGGCTCTCGGCAACGGCATAATTGGCGCCGATTAACTCCATCCTGAAGTTTTCGTTAAAAAAAGCCTGCTGTTCCGGGGTCCCGCCGGTGGTTGGGGCTAGATAGATGGCTACGTCATCACGGGATTGGGCAAAAAGAACGAGGGGGAGGAACAACAAAACAGCTACGAGCAGGTATTTTTTCATCCTTCCACCCCGGTTTAGTCGGTCGGAACTGTTTTACACAATTCTTCTAAGCAGTATAGCCCCAAATTTACGGGAATTCAAGGATTCCGCCCATACCGGCGGTAATTAGGGACGGGAGGCCCGCCCCTTAACCCAAAGGATTCCGGCCCCCGCCAGCAATGGGATGAGCAGGAGGGCGCTGGCGATGAGCTTCCATTGGAAGAAACTGAACCGGGAAAAAAGCCCGTAGAGACGATCCACCCCGCGGTAGAGGTAGGCTTTCCGCTCCCCGTCGATCCCTTCCCGCAGTTCCGCCAGCAGGGCAGCGGCGGCCCTGTCATCCAGGAGGGGGCTTGAACCCAGTTTGGCTGCGGCATAAAGGGCGTATTTGGAGTTAAGCTGCTCTTCTTTCCCGTGGTGATACCTGGAAAGGGCATAAATTTTAAGGGCGGTCTCATCGAGACCCTTGATTTGCTCGTAGGAGTACCCGTAACGGTAGAGGGTATCCCCCGAAAGCTCCCCGTCCCCCAGAATCACATGCTGGTAGAACCCATAGGCCCGCTGGTAATCGTCCCGGTCATAGTACAGATTCCCCAGGGCTAGATTCCAGCTTTCCCCGGCTTCCAGCAAGCCGGGTACCAGGAAAACAAAAATGAAGGATAAAAGCAGGGCAGCCCTGGGTTTCCGGCCTGTCATGATAATGCTATCAAAAACTACGCCCCCGCCTTGCGGCAAGGGGCGGCAGTTT
Organism: Treponema sp.; assembly: GCA_031274285.1. Classification (GTDB taxonomy): domain Bacteria; phylum Spirochaetota; class Spirochaetia; order Treponematales; family Breznakiellaceae; genus JAISFT01. The sequence continues at coordinate 3,069 of JAISQJ010000152.1, forward strand.
TGAAACCTGATAGCAGGACGGGACCTAAAGCCCCATGGCGAAGGACAGGTTAACGCCGTTGGTCCGCAGGTTTACCCATTCTCCCTTGAGGGGGACATCTCTGATGTAGAAGTAGAAGTAATCCGCAAGGTTGGGGTCCGTGGGATCGTAGACCCGGACTTCGCCGGTGGCGCCGTCTACGAGAATTCTAAAGGGTACCGGATAGTCAAGGTCATCTACGGTTACATTTTCCACGTATTCATTCAGGTCAACACTTTCCACAAGCTCCATGTAGGAATTGGTGTAACTTCGGTATATCTGGGCGCTTAAGCCCGCCGGTATCTGGGAAGTACCGGGGTTTTCATCGTAATTGAGCCACAGGAGGTAGGAACGGCCGCTGCCCCAGGAGGGACCGCTGAAGCTTGAATTGCTAAACACGTGAATACCGAATCCGCCATGGCCGTCTTCCCCGCCGGATTCATACCGGGCGTTGAATTCGTAAAGCATGGGGCCTTCCTGAGGTACCCTTAAATTCACCTTGGCCAACCTGGCTTTTTCATCTTCCTGATAAAGCCGCCCGCCGGACAAACGCCAGGAGCCCGAGGCAATTCGATACTCCGGCAAGGTAGATTGGGCATACAGCGCCGAAGCCGCCGTAAGAACCACCAGCAACAGGATCAACCTTTTCATAAACCACTCCTCATGAAAAAAATTCTCCAGGAGAGGGGAACCTTCCTGAAAGGCTGCCGGGAAGGCCCATCTTCCCGTGCGGCCCCCTCATTCTATCATAGGGCCCATTGCTTTGTATATCATTTTGAAAAATTCGATTAAAAAACGAATAAATTTTGTGAAAATTTAACCTAATTCCAAAATTTAGCATGTTCCCCTTCCGGTAAGCGTCCCTTAGGGTCCATTTGCCCTTTTTTGCCCCTTATGGTATGCTTCTTTTACCTGTGATGAGGAGTAAACCATGAAAACGAAGATCGTTCTGGCCTATTCGGGCGGCCTGGATACCACGGTGATCATCCCCTGGTTGAAGGAAAATTATGACTGCGACATTGCGGCGGTCTGTGTGGATGTGGGTCAGGATGCGGATTGGGAGGCGATTCAGAGCCGGGCTTTGAATACGGGGGCGGCTTCCTGCTACGTGCAGGATGTAAAGAAGGAGTTTGTGGAAAACTACCTCTGGCCCATGCTCAAGTCGGGGGCGGTTTATGAGGACAAGTACCTGCTGGGTACGGCCATCGCCCGGCCCCTGATCGCCAAGGTCCTGGTGGACGCGGCCAGGAAGGAAAAGGCCAAGGCTATTGCCCACGGGGCCACCGGCAAGGGGAACGATCAGATACGCTTTGATTTGGGGATCATGGCCTTTGCCCCGGATTTGGAGATTATCGCCCCCTGGCGGGTCTGGAAGCTGAAAAGCCGGGAGGACGAGATCCGCTACCTCAAACGGCGGCATATCGAGGCGCCGATGAAAAAAAAGGACTCCTACAGCCGGGATGATAACCTGTGGCACCTCTCCCATGAGGGGCTGGAACTGGAAGACCCGGCCAACGCCCCCGATTATAAACGGATGCTCAAGATGACCGTTCCCCCGGAAAAGGCCCCCAGCAAGGCCGAATACGTGGAGATCGATTTTGAAAAGGGGATACCCACGGCCCTGGACGGCCAAAAGATGGGCGGGGTGGAACTTATCGCCGCCCTGAATAGGATTGGCGGCGCCCACGGCATTGGGCTGGTGGACCTGGTGGAAAACCGGGTGGTGGGGATGAAGAGCCGGGGCATCTATGAAACCCCCGGAGGGACCATCCTCTACTTCGCCCACCAGGAACTGGAGCACATCTGCCTGGACCGGCAGACCTACGCCTTTAAGCAGCAGGCCGCCCTGAAAATGGGGGAATTGATCTACGGGGGCCTCTGGTTTACCCCCCTGCGGGAGTCCCTGTCCGCGTTTGTGGACCAGACCCAGAAGACCGTTACCGGCAAGGTGCGGCTGCGGCTCTACAAGGGCGGCATCAGTTCCGCGGGGCTAAGTTCCCCCTATTCCCTTTACAACGCCAGTATCGCCAGTTTTGCCACGGGGGATCTCTACAACCATGCGGATTCCAAGGGTTTTGTCCGGCTCTACGGACTCCCGGTCCTGGTGCGGGCCATGATGGAAAAACCCGGCCGGGCGGTAAAACCCATGGAGAAGACCGACGGCAAAGCCGACGGTAAAGCCGCGGCCCGGCGGACCGCGAAATTCTAACCCGCCCCTCGGCGGACAGCCGTGGACGGGGTTTGTAAGGTATGAACATAGCGGGAAAGAGCTATAGAACGGTTTGGCTTGACGGGGACGGGGCGGTGAAGATCATCAACCAACTGGCCCTGCCCCACGAATTTGAGATTCTGGAACTGCGAAACCTCGCCGCCGCGGTAAGGGCTATCAGGGATATGCAGGTCCGGGGCGCGGGGCTTATCGGCGCCGCCGCGGCCTGGGGCATGTATCTGGCGGCCCTGGAAGCGGGGGAGGGGAGTTTTATCCGGGACCTGGAGGCCGCCGCGGCTGCGCTCAAGGCCACCCGCCCCACGGCGGCCAACCTGGCCTGGGCGGTGGACCGGATGCTGGCGGCCCTGGCCGCGCCGGTCGGAACCGTGTCGGCTGAAACCGCCTTGGCGGAGCGGCGGGAGTTGGCCCGGCGGGAAGCCCAGGCCGTCAGCGACGAGGATGCGGAGTGCTGCCGCCGGATTGGGCTCTACGGCCTTAAGCTTATCGCGGAGGCGGCGGAGCGGAAGCGGGGGAAACCGGTCCAGGTGCTGACCCACTGCAACGCCGGGGCCCTGGCCTTTGTGGACTACGGCAGCGCCCTTTCCCCGGTTTATGCCGCGGCGGAACAGGGGCTCAAGGTGCATGTCTGGGTGGACGAGACCCGGCCCCGGAACCAGGGGGCCGCGTTAACCGCCTGGGAACTGGGACAGCAGGGCATAGATCACGATCTTATCGCTGATAATGCCGGGGGCCACCTGATGCAGCACGGTATGGTGGACCTGGTGATCACCGGGGCGGACCGGGTGACGGGCCGGGGGGACGCGGCAAACAAGATCGGTACCTACCTGAAGGCCCTGGCGGCCAGGGAAAACGGGGTCCCCTTCTACACGGCCTTTCCCTCCTCAACCTTTGATTTTTCTATGGGGGACGGCCTGGCGGAGATCCCCATCGAGGAACGGGATCCCGATGAAGTCCGCCGCATCAGCGGCAAGACCGCCTCCGGCCTGATAGAAACCGTTCAGATCTGCCCCGACGGCAGCCCGGCCCGGAATTGGGGCTTTGACGTGACCCCGGCCCGGTACATCACGGGCCTTATCACCGAGCGGGGGATCTGCGGAGCTTCGGAAGAGGGGATACTATCGTTGTACCCCGAGCATAGATAGGAGGCGCGGTATGGCGCGAATCGGCGTAATCGGCGGCAGCGGCTTGGATAACCCTGACATCTTAACCAATAGCCGGGATGAGGAGGCCGACACCCCCTATGGGGCCCCTTCCAGTCCCCTCAAGCGGGGGACCATCGGCAGGACCGAGGTGGTGCTCCTGGCCCGCCACGGCCGGGGGCATACCATTCCCCCCTCCCAGGTAAACTACCGGGCCAATATCACGGCCCTAAAGGCCGCGGGTTGCAGCCATATCCTGGCCACCACCGCGGTGGGTTCCCTGCGGGAGGAGATAGGCCGGGGGGACCTTATCATCATCGATCAGTTTATCGACTTTACCAAACAACGGAAAATGAGCCTCTACGAAAAATTTGAACCCCATAACCCGGTCCATACCCCCATGGCAGCCCCCTTTGACGGGGCCCTGCGGAGGCTCCTTATCGAGGAATGTAAGGCCCTGGGCTGCCCCTTCCACGAGAAGGGGACCGTGGTGACCATCGAAGGGCCCCGGTTTTCCACCAGGGCGGAGTCCCGGATGTTCCGGCTTTTGGGGGGGGACATTATCAACATGTCCATCGCCACCGAAGCCGTACTGGCCAGGGAGGCGGAGATTCCCTATGCCGTAGTGGCCATGAGCACGGACTACGATTCCTGGCGGGAGGATGAGGAGCCGGTCACCTGGGAGGCCATTGCCAAGGTCTTTGCCGATAACGCCCAGCGGGTGACCGCCCTGCTCAGCGCAGTGATTCCGAGGGTCTAGGCATGGGTTCGGAAAAAGGCGCCCCCCCCGGAGTGCTCTGGGCGGGGCGGCTGGCGGAACGGCCGGAGGAAGGGGCCTTTGCCTTCCAGGCTTCCATTGCCGTGGACCGGCGTCTGGCCCAGGACGATATTTTGGGGAGCCGGGCCCATGCGGCCATGCTGGCCGCCAGGGGGATCATCCCCGCGGCAACCGCCCAAGCCCTGGACGCGGAACTGGCCAAGATCGCCGGGGAATTGGAGGCCGGAACCCTGGAGATTGACGGGGGGGCGGAGGATATTCACTCCTTTATCGAAGGGGTCCTTACCGCCCGGCTGGGGGACCCGGGACGGATGCTCCACGCGGGGCGGAGCCGGAACGACCAGGCGGCCCTGGATCTGAGGCTCTACCTGCGGCGGGCCCTGCCGGAACTCCGGGGGGAACTGGCGGAGACCCTGAAGGTGCTCCTTGACCGGGCGGAGGAGCACGCCGGTTCGGTGATGCCCGGCTATACCCACCTGCAGCGGGCCCAGCCGGTGACCCTGGGCCACTGGCTTTGCGCCTGGGCCTGCGCCCTGGTCCGGGACCGGGAGCGCCTGGGGGATGCCCTGGGCCGGCTGGGGGAAAGCCCCCTGGGCGCGGGGGCCCTGGCGGGGACCACCCTTCCCCTGGACCGGGAGGCCGCGGCCGGGGCCCTGGGCTTCCGGGGACCAAGCCTCAATTCCATGGATTCCGTGGCGGACCGGGACTTTGCCCTGGAAATTGCCGCGGCCTGCGCCATTGTCCAGACCCACCTTTCCCGGTTCTGCGAAGACCTGGTTATCTGGGCCAGCGAGGAATTCGGTTTTGTGGACCTGGGGGAGGCCTGGAGTACGGGATCTTCCATCATGCCTCAGAAAAAAAACCCCGACTTTGCGGAACTGATCCGGGGCAAGGCGGGCCGCGCCGCGGGGAACCTGGTAACTCTGTTCACCCTGCTCAAGGGCCTGCCCTACGCCTACGACAAGGACCTGCAAGAGGACAAGGAAGCCCTGTTTGACAGCCTGGACACGGTGCGGGACTGCCTGCGGATCTTCCGGGGCATGGCAGGGGCGGCCCGCTTTAACACCGGCCGGATGGAAGCGGCCTGTACCGGGGGCTTTCTGGAAGCCACCGATGCGGCGGAGTACCTGGTAAAGAAGGGGCTCCCCTTCCGCCGGGCCCACGAGGCCGCGGCCCTGATCGTCCGGGACTGTATCGCTGCGGGGCAGCGCAGCATTAGCGAACGGAGCCTGGAGGAATTAAAAAAACATTCCGGTCTCTTTGAGGAGGATGTTTACCCCGCCCTGTCCCCCCATGCCCAGGTGGAAGGGCGAAGCCTCCCCGGCGGCCCGGCCCCCGGCGAAGTGAAACGCCAAATCGCTTGCTTGCGGGAAAAGCTGGGACGCTGAAGGGCGGTATCGATGAGCGGGATACTGTATAAGCTAGGATTCTTTTCCCGAACCCTCCGAGGGACCATACGGCTGTTCCGCACCGAAGCTTCCCGTAAAATTTTGACCCTGCAGATCCTCTTTACCTTTGTCCAGGCCCTGGGCCTGGCGTCCCTGTTGGCCGTGGGAATCGGCGCGGCGGTGAACGCGATCGGCATCCCCTTTCTGGCCCGGCTCTCCCAGGAAAAGCTGATTTACACCCTGCTCATCATGATCATCACCAGGGAGCTGGGGCCCCTCCTGGGGGCCTTTATCACCATCTCCCGGTCCGCCACTGCCATTGCCACGGAAATGGCGGGTATGGTGATCTCCCACGAGGTGGAAGCCTACATAGCGGTGGGGGTGGACCCCATTGAGCACCTGGCCACCCCCCGGTTCCTGGGGGTGACCATCTCCATGTTCCTGTTGAACATCTATTTTTCCATCTTCGGCCTGGCGGGGTCCTTCCTGGTGGCCCAGCTTTTTAATACCATGCCCCCGGCGATCTATTTTGCCAACCTTTTGGAGGCCCTTACCTGGCAGGACCTGCTGGTGTCGGTCATTAAGAGCGTTGTCTTTGGGGCGATCATCTCCATGGTTGCCATTATCCAGGGCCTTTCCGTGGAGCGGGCCAGCACCGAGGTGCCCGTGGCGGGACTTCGGGCCGTGGGTCTGGCCTTTGGCGGCTGTGTCATCGCGGATCTCCTTCTTTCCGCCGTGTATTACATGGTACAATGATTCGGGGGCAGGATGGATGGAAGCCGTACTGGAACTAAAAAACGTAAGTTTTTCCACCCAGGGCCGGGAGATTGTCCACAATTTTTCCTGGACCTACCGGGAAGGCAAAACCGCGGCCCTGGTGGGGCCCTCCGGCGGGGGCAAAAGCACAGCCCTGAAGCTTTCCGCCGGGCTTTTGGTTCCCTCCCACGGGGAGGTGGTTTTCCGGGGCAGGAATATCGCGGCCATGAACCGGAAGGAGAATCTGGAATTCCGAAGGGAGGGGGCCGTGGTGTTTCAGGATTCCGCGCTCTGGGCCAATCAGAGTATTAGTCAGATTCTGGAACTCCCCCTGCAGGTCCACTATCCCCAGATGACGGCCAGGGAGCGGACCGAGCGGATTCGGGAAACCCTGATCACCGTGGGTTACCGGAAGGAATTGAGCATCCGGCCTGCCATGCTCTCCATGGGGGAGCAGAAGCTTGTGGCTTTTGCACGGGCCCTTATGTGCCAGCCCCGGCTCCTCTTTCTTGACGAATGGACCGAGTCCCTGGACGACCGTTCCGCCCGGCGGCTCATAGGACTGGTGCAGGCCCGCAAAGCCCTGGGCCACACGATCATCTTTGTGAGCCACGATCTCCATATCATCCAGGACCTGGCGGACCTGGCGCTGGTTATTACCAGCGGGGAGTTGTTTATGGTCCTTGCGGGGGATCAGATTAAGAAGGATGGGGACCTGGGCCGTTTCCTGGAAAAGGGGGGAGCCCCATGAAACGGCGTTTCATGTTCGATTGGTATGCGCGGCCTGCCGGCCGCGTGATGGTAAGGTTACCGTGAAATTTACTATCCGTTACGCGGACCGGGTGGTAGGGGTCCTGATTGTGCTTGCCCTGGCGGCCCTGGTGGCGGTTATTATCTTCCTGGGATCGGGGCAGCGGTGGTTTGCCAAGGACTACCAGTTTAAGACCTATTTTGATTCCGCCGCGGGCCTAAGCAAAAACATGTCGGTCCAGTACAAGGGCTTTACCATCGGCCGGGTCAAATCTTTTGATCTTACCCCGGATGACAAGGTGGAGGTCTACTTCTATATCTTCGATACCTATATTTCACGGGTTCATCCCGGTTCCCTGGTGGATATCAGCATCAGCCCGGTGGGACTGGGGAACCAGTTCCTTTTCCATGCGGGCCTGGGTGCGGGGCAGCTTGAGGAGGGGACCCTTATCCCCGCGGTGTCCTCCCGGGAAGGGCAGGAAGCCCTGAGGAGGGGTACCGCCTTTATCCCCAAACACGATGACAGCATTAGTGAAATTCTAAGCCAGGTGAATTCGGTCCTGTCCAACGTGGATACCCTGGTGCAGGACCTGAACGGCGCCCTGGAGGGGACCGACTCCACCACCCTGGGCCGGACCCTGGGCAATATTGAGGAAGCCGCCCAGGGCCTGGCGGGGATGCCGGGCATGGTGCAGGGGACTCTGGATGCGCTGCTGGGGAACCTAGACCAGATCGTGGAAAGTACCCAGCCCATTCTGGCCAATCTGCAGATCGTTTCCGAGGACCTAAGCGATCCCAACGGGGCCATGGCTCAGGTTCTTGACGCCGAGGGGCCGGTATACACCAACCTGAGTTCCACCCTGGAATCGGTGTCCGGCGCCATGAAGAGTCTGGAGAAAACCGCGGCCTATGTGCCGGCCCAACTGCCCCAGGTTACCGTCATGCTGGCGGAGGTCCAGGATGTACTCCGTTCGGTGGAGGATGTGTTAACCGCCCTCCTCAATAACCCCCTCTTGAAGCGGGGGGTGGGAAGCCGGGTGGAGACCCTGCCCACGGGGACCAGTATGAGGGATATAGAATTTTGAAACGGGGATTATGCATGAGGGTGTTACTTTTTGTTAGCCTCGCCTTGCTAAGCGCCTGTTCTACCGCGCCCAAGAAGGCCCCGGAGATTCGCTCCCAGCGGGAAGGCGCCGA